>JBBRDR010000005.1:0-52648 GCA_038203745.1 Burkholderiales bacterium
TCAGTTGCTCGGCGCTCGGCACCGGGTTGATCGCGCAGTCGCCATAGACCAGAACCAGATCCGGCATGAGCATGAAAAAGACCGAAGAGACAATCGACGATCCCGGTGCCGTCTTGATCAGTTGCAACGCCGGGCGCACCGTGCTGGCGGTGGTATGTACCGCGCCGGACACGAGACCATCGACATCGCCGACCGCCAGCATCATGGTCCCGAGAACCACCGCATCTTCAAGCTGAGCGACTGCCTGGGGTTCGGTCAGTCCTTTTGATTTCCGGAGTTCGACCATGGGCGCAACGTAACAGCTTCGAATCTCATCCGGATCAAGAATTTCCAAATCGGCTGGCAGGGTAAGGCCCTGTGAGGCGGCGACCGTCTCGATGATCTCTCGTTTGCCGAGCAAAACGCAGCGGGCAATGCCTTTTTGGTGGCTGATCACGGCGGCACGCACCGTGCGCGGCTCTTCCCCTTCAGGCAAGACAATGCGCTTGTTGGCCGCACGCGCCTTCTGAATCAATTGATAGCGGAAGGCAGGGGGCGAAAGCTTGGCGCTTTCCGGCAGGTGGAAGGTGGCGGCAATTGCCTCCGTATCGAGGTGCTCGGCCACAGTATCGAGAACGGCATCCATGCGGGCCATGTCGTCACGCGGTACGGCGTCGGGAATGTGGCTGATGCGCTGCGCAGTGACGAAGCTGTCACCACCCGTGCGCAGGATCGGCAGCCCGGAAGCGAACGCCGGTGCCGCGAGTTCCATGATCTGCGGCGCGATTTCAGACGAATGCGTCAGCAACAGACCGGCCAGTTCGATGCCGCGACTGGCGGCCAGCGCAGCGGCCAGAATGATGTCATCGCGGTCGCCTGAGGTGATGACCAGTTTTCCGGGACGCAGACGCGAGACGAATTCCGCAACCGAGCGCGCGGCGATGACCGTTTCACGTACGCGGCGCGTGGCGATTTCGCCGGCCAGCACAACTTCAGCGTTCAGATGTGCGGCCACATCCAACATGCGCGGCGCACGCAGCAAGGGGTTCTCATGGACGACACCCCACAGGCGCGTCGCACCGAGTTGTCGCCGCGCTGCGTCGTTGTCGAATTCTTCCGGTGCCCGATTGATGATGACGCCAGCCACCTTGCAGCCTGCGTTGGCAAATTGCCGGATGCTCAGGTGCAAATCGTTGACCGAGTTTGGCACCGAACCGTCACCCACCACGATGACCTCAGCCTTGAGACTGCGCGCAATGTCGACGTTCAATTGCGACGAAAAAGGATGTACCGCATCGATGTGCAGCCCTTCAATGATCAGCACACCGGCATCCTGACCGGCCTTCATGCACAGATCGACAATTTCTTCGAGCAGTTCGCTCGATTGATTGGCGGCGATCCGCTCCGCCACATCGTTCAGCGATAGCGGTGCGGGGACCGGGATGTGAAAGATTTCGCGTGCGAAGTAGTCCGAGCTGTCTGCATGTTCCTGCGCTACGGGCTTGACGAAACCGACCTCGATACCGAGCCGTTGTAACGCGCGCACGATCCCTAGCGACACTGAGGTGAGTCCAACAGCCTGTCGGGCGGGGGTAATCAGGAATGTTTGCGTGAAGCCGGACTTCATTGTCTGCTCTCTTTCATGCGGTAGGCGTAAAGCGGATTGATAAGGATTTTTAAACCTCGATAGTTTACGCCTTCAAGGCACGTTCGTGGCATCGGGATCGTTCTCATTATCTAAAATCCCCGACCGGACACTCCCTCAGTTCCTGACTTTTCGTATCACTGGATATTCGCCGGGACTGTGCAATCAGCACGGCAAGGCGAAGTCAACAAAGACAGGACTGGTCTAGATTGGTTTGGAATTACAAGCAAGCCGTAGTAGGCTATCCTTTGACTACTGGATAACCACAACAGGAGACTTGGCATGCGCAGAAAATCCTGGATGATTGTTGCCGTCCTTCTGGGGGCTGCGATTTTGAGCTATTTCTTATTTTTTCGGGCTACCGAACCCCCTCCGGCACCGGAAGGAATTGTTTTCACGGCACCTGTTCCAACAGCCCATCCCACTCCGCCGCCCGTACCCGTTCTGGCGCCAGTTCCAGAAACAATGCCAGCCGAACCGGTCATCGCTCATCCGCTGGCCCCGGCTCCAAGCGTTGATACCTTGCCTGCGCCAGATCATAGTGATGCGGCAATTTTCAAATCTGTAATCCAAGTCCTGGGTAATAAATGGAAGTCTTTTCTAATACCGGAAACCCTGATCCACAACATTGTGGTCACCGTAGACAATCTTCCGCGCGATTATCTGCCGGAGCACATCGTTCCACTAAAGCGTGCGACAGGGGCTTTCCTCACTTCGGGACAAGGTGCTGACTTATCCATCAGCCCGTATAACCAGAAGCGTTACTCTGCTTATATCCTGTTGATTGAGTCCGTCGATACGGCAAAACTGGTCGCCCTGTACCGCCAGCTTTACCCCGTGTTTCAACGCGCCTACGTTCAGATTGGCTATCCCAAGGCGTATTTTAATGATCGCCTGGTTGAAGCCATTGATGATCTACTGGCAGCGCCGGAAATTGAAGGGCCGATCCAGCTGGTTCAACCGAAGGTTCTCTATCAGTTTGCTGATCCGAAGATTCAAGCGCTTTCATCGGGTCAACGGATCATGATCCGTATAGGCCGCGACAACGCCGAACGACTTAAGAGAAAATTACGGGAAATCCGACTGCATGTGGCACAAGCCGCGAAGGTTTCCTGAACAAAAACCGGCGCACGCCCCTTTACGTCGCTGATCGCCGGTACGGACTGTGCATTACCATCCGAAGGTCAGCCTGCTGGTTCTAAGCAAGCGAAGATCAGACGCATCGTTTCTTCGAACGCTGCAGGTCGCTCTGCCAATAGCGAGAATAAGCGGTTGTGTTCCGCACCTGGAACGATATGCAGCTTGCGCCAAGCGGCTTTTTTCGCCGCCCGCACCAACCGCTCGGGGATTTCCGGCGGAATGACCTTGTCATGCTCTGCCGCGACAACAAGCAATCTTCCTTCAAATTTCTCAAGAATCTTCCAGGCGTCGGTGCTGTCCCAACTCCGCTCTTGGCGGATGACCGCCGTGAATCCTGCGTCGAAGGGAAGCTCATACGCTTCAGGGGCATAAACGCCGGGAACAACAAGGACAAGCGCATCAACCTTCCGCTTTTCGGTCAGCTTGATCGCGTTGTAGGCCCCCATGCTCGTGCCGACAATTGCCAGTGGTGACGCGCTTTGGTGCGCGTCAATAACGGCTGCGGCCTGACGCGTCCGGCTAGCAAGCGAAGACTCGTGCACCACGCCACCCGTTTCACCGTGTCCAATACAATCAAAGGCCATCGAACCGATTTCGCGTTTTTGCAAAGCGCTGCGCAGGGGTGCAAATCTTTTACGCTCACTGCTACCGGCACCGTGAATGAGCAAAGTCTGCAGGGCCGGGTGACCCGTGATGTAATCACACCGGATGATTCTCCCCGAAAACGAAACATCAAACGGGATAGCGTTAGCCAAGGTCATGCGGTTTCCAAAACAGAAAACAAGCGACGATTATTCACTTGCCAGTTTAATTTGACGGATGTTGCTTCGCCAATCTCATTAGCAGGCCCTTCCCTGCCCACCATAGCCGAATCCCCAATAGACCGCCGACCACCCAGGCGTAAATGCTGACGGTTACAAAATCGTTTTTGCCGGCCTTGTGCCACCAGTAGTGGAGAATTGCGGCGATGGCAATCAGGTACACCAGCCGATGCAACTGAACCCAGCGCACACCCAGGCGACGCATCATGCCCTTTGTTGATGTCGCCGCCAAGGTTATGAGCAAAACAAACGCCGTAAAACCGGCGGCGATAAACGGTCGCTTGAGCACATCCTTCCACATATCAGCCGGATCAAGGTTATGGTCGAGCCAGAACCAGATGGAAAAATGCAGGGCGGCGTAGAAAAAGCTGTACAGGCCAAGCATGCGCCGAAACTTTATCCACTGCGCTTGCCCGGTCAACCGTCGCAAGGGTGTCATCGACAGCGAAAGGCATAAGAAAACCAGCGCCCAGGTTCCAGTCGAGCGGGTGATAAATTCCAGTGGATTAGCCGTCAACCCATCATGCATACCTAACCAGACTAAGCGCAACAAGGGCAACAGGCTGGTGAGGAAAACACTCAGACGAAGGAACAGAAAGATCGGCATGGGGCGACGAGGCGCGTCCTCAGAAGAATTTCTTCAAATCCATCCCCGCGTAGAGCGAAGCCACCTGTTCTGCGTAACCATTGAACGGCAAGGTTTTACGCTTGGGTTCGAAAATGCTGCCGCTATCGCCGATACGATGCTCTGCAGACTGGCTCCAGCGCGGGTGATCGACGGCCGGATTAACATTCGCGTAGAAACCGTACTCCTGAGGGGCCGACACGTTCCAGCTGGTCTTCGGCTCGGTTTCAGTAAAACGGATGCGAACAATCGACTTGGCGCTCTTGAAACCGTATTTCCACGGAACAACCAGACGAACCGGTGCGCCGCTCTGCTTGGGCAGCACTTCGCCGTAAAGACCGAACGTCAGCAGCGTCAGCGGGTTCATCGCCTCGTCCATGCGCAGCCCTTCGACATAAGGCCATTCGAGTACCGGGGATAAAAGCCCCGGCATCTGTTTTTTGTCAGCCAAGGTAATAAACTCAATATATTTGGCACTGCCGGTCGGCTCGACGCGGCGGATTAGTTCAGCCAGTGGAATGCCGATCCATGGAATAACCATCGACCAACCCTCGACACAGCGCAGGCGATAGATGCGCTCTTCGAGCGGGGCGAGTTTGAGCAGTTCGTCGATGTCGTAGACCTTGGGCTTCTTGACGTGACCTTCAACCGCGACCGTCCATGGCCGGGTAATCAGCGTACTGGCGTACTTTGCCGGATCGGCCTTGTCGGTACCGAATTCGTAGAAATTATTGTAGGTTGTCGCATCTTTATAGCGTGTTGGCGTATCTTTCAACACAAACTGCGGATTGAGTTTTGCTGCCAGTTTGACGCCACCCGGATTGGGCGATCCGCTTTGGGCAAAAGCACTTCGTGAAAAAAATGGGATAAGTGCCGCACCGAAAGTGCCGGCAGCGGCTGCACGAATCAACAGGCGTCGCTGTTCGAAGATTTCTCTCGGAGTTATTTCGCTGGAGCTGATCAACGGCCCCAGTTCGTTATGTGTGTTCATGCCCATCCTCCAATTAATTTCGCTAGGGAAACAGTGCTTATGCTCCACATTTGAGGAATAATTCCTACTTTTGTTCCTTGCACTCCAACCCGAAAGACAAATTTCTTGAACCCCGCCGACGCGCGACGAAAAATTTATTTCGCCGAATTCATCCTGCTGCTTGTCGCCATTGTCTGGGGCATCAACCCGCCAGTGATCAAACTTGGTCTTCAGTTCATTGCGCCCCAACCCTACAATGTCGCCCGACTGGTCGTCGCCAGCGTCGTCGCTCTGCTTGCTTTGTGGATATCGGGCACCCATCGCCAGCCCACACGCACTGATCTATGGAAGCTGTTCCGCATTAGCGCCTTCGGTTTTTTTGTTTTCCAGATTTTTTTCACCGAAGGAATCCAGCGTACTACCTCCGGTAATGCTTCGTTCATCCTTTGCCTGATGCCGGTGAGTGTACTGCTCCTCAACAAGATTTCCGGGCTCGAAACGATCACCCGCGCCGTTGTTGTCGGTATCGGCTGTTCAATCTCCGGCATTGCATTGATTGTCATCGGCGCCGGCAAGGAATTCAGCCTATCCAGCACGCATCTTTTGGGCACCCTGTTCATCCTGATTTCACAGGCGGGTTACGCCTATTACACGGTGTTCTCTAAAGAGTTACTGGAACGCTACTCGACGTATCAAGTCACGGCCTACCTGATGGTTTTCACCACGGTGCTGGTGCTGGCGGCATCGTTACCGGACACCGTAAAGGTGCAATGGACCGAAGTACCAGCCCTAGCGTGGGGTAGCGTACTCTTTTCAGGCATTCTCGCGCTCTGCCTATGCAATTTTCTCTGGATATGGGGAAACGGCGTGATCGGTAACTCACAAGCAGCCATTTTTAATAATCTATCACCCGTCTTCGCCGTCATCACGGGCTACTTGCTGCTCGGCGAAACCTTCGGCCTCACCCAGGTCGCCGGAGCAGCCTTTGTCTTTACCGGAGTGTACATCACACGCAACCGGGATCGCTTCCTGAGCAAACAGACATAAACTTTATTAACATTTACATTTTAGGCTTGCCATGAACATCCGATTCTCAGTCCTTTTCTGATTCCTTCAATTTTTCCTCTGCAGCCCGCGCTAAAAAGTTGGCTACGGCAGGCCGGCTAAGTTAATGCATGGGCGACGTGGCTTGGCTTGCCCGAGAAAAATACGAAGGCGACCCCTTTAGGCAAACCTAAGCCGGGGCTTCGGCCCGGTGGGCCTGACGGCCGGCGAAATCATCGATAGCGCCAGTTCCTGCTTCAATCAACGGATATCAGTAACTCAACGGACGCGTTAAACAACGACGACGGTTTCAACCAAGTGCGGCTTGAGTTTATCCCAAACGAATGTAACACCTATCCCCGGAGTATCCGGTGCACTAGCCAAGTGTTTTTCAATGACCACAGGACGGGTTGTGTATTGTTCGATCGGGAAGCTATGCAATTCCAACCAGCCCGCATTCCGCTGAGAAGACATCAGACTGACATGCAATTCCTGCATTCCATGCGTGCAAATGGGTATCCCGTATGTCCTTGAAAGTTCTGCCACTCGGAGCCAGCCGGTAATTCCACCGCAATTCGAAGCATCGGGCTGGATGTATGAAAGCTTTGCCTGTTGAAAGGCATAGCCGAATTCATGAATCGTATGAAGGTTCTCACCCATGGCCAAGGCCATCCCAGTTGCATCAGCAATCCGTGCATACCCCTGATAGTCATCCGGCAAGGTAGGCTCTTCGAACCAGAAGATGTCATAAGGCATAAAGGCTTTTGCCGCACGGATCGCCTGATCAACATTCATCGAATAATTGGCGTCAACCATGAAGGTGATGTCATTACCAATCAGTGCCCTGACAGCACGGACACGCTCAACATCTTCCTCGAGACGACTACGCCCAACCTTGATCTTGATGCCGTTGACCCCACGATCCAGATAGGCTTGGGTATTCGCCAGCAACTTCTCCATGGGGTATTTTAGATCGACCCCTCCACAATACGCTTTAGTGACATTGGAGGCGCCACCAGCCACTTGCCAAAGCGGTTGGCCCAACATCCGGCAACGGATGTCCCAAAGTGCGATATCAATGGCAGAGACGGCAAATGTGGCAATGCCACCGCGTCCGACATAGTGAACATGTAAATCCATAAAATCGTACAGCGTCTCAATATCTGCTGCAGGCTTTCCAATCAAAACAGGCGCCAGATCATGCTTGATCACTGCAAGGATTGCATGCCCACCCTTTCCGACGGTATAGGTATAGCCTGTGCCCTCCTCCCCCGTATCCAGAGTCACCGTAACGGTTACCAACTGAAAGTGCGTGATGTCGCCATGCATTGCATCAGAGAGCACATCGGGCAATGGGACGGCGAATAATCTGGCTTCAATCCTTTTTATCAACGCGTCTTCCATTGCGGGTTTCCTTTCTGAGAGTTTTGAGGTCAAAGGGTGCTTTCTGGACTAGCTAATCATGCTCACATAAGCAAACCAATCAAACATGAAACGCGATCTACATACGCTAGGAAATCTTACAGAGAGCAAGATCTTATGTCTAGCGCAACCCGTAACAGCGCAACCAAACAATGCTAAATGGGTCAGAATCACATTTATTTTTAGCAATTAACACGCCCTAAACTCAACGTCCAAGTTACGCTGTGCACACTGTTGTCGGTGAGTAAATCCTGATTACGCACACCGAGCATGAACTGGCGGTTGAGCTTCTTGTGGAAGACCGGGGCATCAAACGGGATGCGGAATAGGCCGCAAAGGCTACCGAGCCAGCACAGAACATTCTTGCGTCTAAATTCTCTCTGAAGGTGCATGCGCCTCATCAATAATGACAAAAAGATATTGTTTTTGGTTAAAACAAAGCCAGAAGATTGTAGCGTAGATGGCTGGCTTGACCTAAAATCTTGACTTTTATGGACAGTTTTCCACTTTGTTTGTCAGGATCATCATGAGCATCCGATTCTTAGTTCTTTTCTTTTTTGTTCTATTTTCCTCTGCAGCCCAAGCTGAAAAAATTGGCTGCGTCACGACCGAGTGGAAACTACTCGGTGCCAATCACAAGGTCTGTGTCGAATCTTTTGGCGACCCCAAAATACCGGGTGTCACCTGTCATGTCAGCCAGGCCAGGACAGGCGGCATCAGCGGCACATTCGGTCTGGCGCAAGACCCGTCACAGTTCTCTCTGGCCTGCCGGCAGACCGGCCCAATCAGCCTGCCCGAGAAATTACCCAAGGAAGCAACGGTTTTTACGGAGGACACCTCTATTTTCTTCAAGGAAACTCGCGTCATTCGCTTGTGGGACGAAGCCAACCGCACGCTGGTATATCTGGCGATCAGTCGCAAACTGATCGACGGGGCTCCCTACAACAGCATTTCGACCGTCCCGGTCATGCCCTGGGGCGGACGGTAAAAAGAGAGGGGAACCTTCCGGCCTTTGCAGATCGCCGTGCGCTTTCAAGCACGCTTCCCGACACACGGCGAGCGCTCATCAAGCTCACGCGATAGCAAACCCGAGCAATTCCTTGTGCAGCAGGACTACGGGAGCACCCATGTTCTTCCGCGACGTGCCAATCAGCCTGAAGCCCATCCGGCGCTGGAAATAGCGTGCATGACGCTGACTGACCTCGATCACAGCATCACTGGCTGACAGAACGTTCCGTGCGTAGTGAAGGGCCGTCTGAAAGAGTGTGGTCAGTAATGAAGGGGAACTGAAATCCGGGTCCACTGCCAAGCCCGATACTTCACAAAATGTTCTGCCTGGTCGGCGCAAACGCGCGAGCTCAGGTGTGAACAGCGCATCCGTCAGCAAGCCTTCAGGGGAATCCCGACCTAGCGTCAATGCCGCCATCACCTCGTCGAACTGCCAGGCGGCGAGCATTACCCGGTTCGGGTCGTCCAGCCGATGAACGAACGATTCTGCGGCATGGCCACGCCAGGCGTTCATGCGCTGGAGCAGCATATTGACTACGCCCTGCTGATCGGGAGTTCGTGCCGGACGAATGTTGAATACGTGATGGCGCAGCAAACGACCCCAGAACGGCCGCAGCGATGGAAAGGCACGATTTGCTTTAGCAAGCGGAAGTCTAGGCTGTTCGTTCTGAGCGAGCTTCATTTCTGTCACCTCTTTGTGTTGATGATGCTCCACAGCTTTCCCGGTGCTCAACCGACAGCGGCGCTGAGTACAACAAGGGAGTCAACTCCAGGTTTTGATTTGAGTGCCATTTTGTCGGAAATAACGCTGATGTCCCCACACAGCTCGCACCCCTCGTCGGCAACCAGTTTGCCATAGCGAATCGTGCCGCTCACCCGCCCGGTCGAATGAATGATCAATTGGGAACGGGCGGTCAGATCACCTTCAAATGTGCCATGGATCTCGGCAATATCAATGCTGACTTTCCCGGAGAATGAGCCGTTCTCGGCGATCCGGATAACCCGGCTATCCATCGTTGCTTCCACACGGCCCTCGACAACCAGGGTATCGCAATCGAGAATTTCGGCCCCCTTGAGCTTGACGTCGGGGCCAACAATCAGGTGTGCTCCCATCACATTTCCGTTGGCAGACAATTCTTTGCCGGCCTCCTTCGTGACGGGCACGGGGGCATTCGCGGCTGTTGCGGGCAAAGCGGTCGTGGCGGGGGCTGTTGTACTGGGTGATGGATTCCCGGTGGCAGATTTTACGGTAGCCGCATTCTGGTTTGGCATTGTCGTTACGGGTCTGGAACCGGGTCCGAGTACGGGTGGAGCATCCCGACGGGTGATGGGCTCATTGCGGCCAAAGACGCTGGATTTGTTAAACATTGATTTTCCTTCTCGTGGGTGAAAAACGTTTGTTCAACCATAGCGATATCCATGCCACAATAAATTAATCATTTATATCATCAGGTTAATTCCGTTTCCTAATCATCATCCTGATTTCCGCCCTGGAATCGTCGTTAAAAAACGACAAGAGTTTTAAACTTTATTGGAAATACAACTCCTGCCAATAACTTGGCTTGTCGCCAAACAGCGACACCGTTCGTAAGTTATTGATTAAGCTATTTTAATAATTTTAAACAACATCCATTTCAACGCAACAGGATCACAATTTGTTACGCCGACAACCATCCGGCGAGCTAAACTAATCACCAGCCTCCCATTGAGCCCGAATCGGCAAACCTGCCCTTATCATCGCCAAACAAATACGAAGTAGCCCAGTGGCCGCTTTTCAATCGCCGCCCGGAAAAGGTCAATGATTCGAATATCGTTCCGCCAGAGCATGTTGGCTGGATTTCTGTTGATCGCAATGCTACTGAGTTGGGCTGCGGTGCGAAGCTGGTTTGTGCTCGAGCAGTTTGTCGAACAAAGCCGGCGCGGCAGCGAGCAAGCGCTCCAACTCAGCGGTTCCATCCAGGAACTCGCCGAGCGAACAGTCAATCTGGAACGTAGCACGCGTCAGTTCATGGTGCTTAACGATCCTATCCTGCTTGAACGCTTTGATGAGAATGTTGCGCACTCGCTTAGCGCCGTCAATCGGCTGGAAGCCCTCCCGGCGGGCGTTTTAGGCACTTTTCCTGGCGACTGGCGGCAGGCCATTGCCGGACTTAGCCATGGCTTGCATCAATCAGCACCGCGCAGCGAATTGCTCCCCGCACTGCTCCCTTACCTGAACCGGCTTGCCGAAATCAACAGCGAAATGGATCACCACGGCCAACGCTGGATTGCCGAACAACATGCAGCGATTCTGACGGAACTGGAGCAAAACCGCCTGCGCCTCACCGCGCTGGTCACCGCCGCGGTTATCGGTGCGTTTGTGGTGGCGTTGACGATGAGTTGGTGGTTGACACGACCGATCGAGAGTCTTGAACGCTCCATCGAGCGTCTGGGTGAGAGCCGATTCGACGAGCCGGTGACCGTTCGCGGGCCGGTCGACCTCCGGCGGGTGGGACGCCGTCTGGATTGGCTGAGGCGTCGCTTGCGCGAACTGGAATCGGATCGCGAAAAGGTCTTGCGGCATGTCTCGCATGAATTGAAAACGCCCTTGACGGCGTTGCGGGAGGGTATTGCGCTACTGCAGGATGAGATCGTGGGAACACTTGAAGGATCACAGCAGGAAGTGGTGGATATACTGCAGAACAACGTGCTGGCGCTCCAGGGCCACATCGAAAGTCTGCTTCGGCTCAATGCGGCGTCCTTTGATGCTCGCCATCTATGTTACCGTCCAGTGCTTCTGAGAAAACTGCTGAACGACGTCGTTCAGGGTCGGGAATTGCAGATTCAGGCGCGCCAACTGAGCGTGCTATGCGCAGCCCCGGCACTATCGAGAGTGCTGGATGGTGAGAAATTGTCAGTGGCGCTTGATAACCTGCTTTCCAATGCTATCGAATTCAGCCCGGAACGAGGTGTCATCCGGATTGAAGCAGAGGTCTCAGGCAACATCCTGCGTATCATTTGCAAAGATCAGGGACCGGGCGTTGCGGCGGTGGATGAAGAGCGCATCTTCGAGCCCTTTGTCCAGGGAATCCGGGCTTCTCCCACCCCTCGCCACGGCAGCGGTGTGGGCTTGTCGATTGTCCGCGAACTGATGACGGCCATGGGCGGACAAGTACGGGTGCTACCCGGAAATAAAAATGAACCCGGCTCAATTTTCCAGATTACGGTTCCCTGTGATCAATAATTTTAGTGGGGAAACTTCATGAAGGCGTATCGATTACGCAGCACCTGGCTGGGGCTGCTTGCTGCCGGATTGATGGCGGCCTGCGCCGCGCCGCCAGAGTGGTCGCGCGAAGAGCCGCAGGCGGTGTCGGCCACTACTGTAGGTGAGCCAACGATGCTGCCGCTGCTCGGTTACCTCCAACGGCTTCAGCGCATGTCGACACAAGAACTGGTTCGGGAGCGCAATGCGTTAACGTCAGCTGGACAGGCTCCGTCGACTCAAGTGCGTTTGGCCATGCTTCTGGGGCAACCGCGAGGCCCGACAGATACCGTCCGGGCGCTGGCCATACTGGAAGGCGTACTGAAGTCTGCTGAACCTGCGGCAGCTGGCCTGCACCCTCTGGCTCGAGTTCTGGCCAGTCAATACAGCGAGCGACTTAGACTTGAGATGCAGAACGAGAAACTTGCCCAGCAATTGAAAGAA
Source organism: Burkholderiales bacterium (assembly GCA_038203745.1). Taxonomy (GTDB): domain Bacteria; phylum Pseudomonadota; class Gammaproteobacteria; order Burkholderiales; family Rhodocyclaceae; genus Propionivibrio. The sequence goes on from JBBRDR010000005.1 coordinate 12,340, forward strand.
AGCCAGCGCCGGAGCAACGAACTCCAGGAGAAGCTTGAAGCACTGGCGGATATCGAACGCACACTTCCTGCACGCCCGATCATCGGCGACAACCCGCCCGGAGTCCCGCGATGACCGTCGCGTCGAACGCTTCTGCCGCACACATCCTGGTCATCGATGATGACCAGGATTTGCTGCGCCTTCTCTCGCTGCGCCTGCATGCCTGGGGGTACCGGGTTTCAACGGCCGCCTCTGCCGAGGAAGGTTTGGCACGCATTGCCGTCGAGCCTCCGCAACTGGTGGTCAGCGATATCCGCCTGCCAGGAAAGGACGGGCTGGCCCTGTTCGACGAAATCCGGTCAACCCGACCGACCCTGCCCGTCATTCTGCTTACCGCCCACGGCACGATTCCCGACGCGGTGCAGGCGATGTCAAGCGGAGTCTTTGGCTATCTAACTAAGCCTTTCGACAGCGCCATCCTGCTCGATAAAATTCAACAGGCTTTGCGACTTTCCCCGACCAGCTCGGGACAAGAAGCAGGTTATGGTGAAGCCTGGCGAGAAGGTATTATCTTTCGCAGCAGCCGTATGGCGGAATTGATGGACGAAGCCCGGGTGGTAGCGGCCACGGATGCCAGTGTTCTCATACGAGGTGAAAGCGGGACAGGGAAAGAAATTCTGGCGCGAGCAATTCACCGGGCCAGTCCTCGTGCCAAGGCACCCTTTGTCGCCATCAACTGCGGGGCGATCCCGGAGCAATTGCTGGAGTCGGAACTGTTCGGTCACGTCCGGGGGGCGTTCACCGGAGCCGCCAGCGCACATACGGGCCTCTTCCGGGCCGCCGACGGTGGCACTCTGCTTCTGGACGAAATCGGAGACATGCCGCTGGCGCTTCAGGTCAAGTTGCTGCGTGTACTGCAGGATCAGGCAGTAAGGCCGGTGGGCGCTACGCGTGCCGAATCGGTGGACATCCGTGTGCTTTCTGCTACCCATTGCGATCTGGAAGTCGCCATGTCAGAGGGGCTGTTTCGCGAAGATCTTTACTATCGCCTCGACGTTGTCACCATGACCCTGCCACGCCTTGACGAACGGCGCGAGGACATTCCACTCCTAGCAGCCTATTTCGTTCAGCAACTGGTCAAAAAATACGACAAAGGAATCGTCGGTATCGCACCGGAGGCCATTGAAGCCCTGGCCAGTGCCGCCTGGCCCGGCAATGTCCGCCAACTTTACAACGTTGTTGAACAGTCATGTGCTCTGGCCACCACCCCTCTCATTACCCTGCCCCTTATCCAGCGCGCCTTGCGCGTTCCAACCATGGAGGCATTGTCCTACGCGGAGGCCAAGCAGCGCTTCGAACGCAACTATCTGGTGCAGCTCCTCAAACTGACCGATGGTAACGTGACTGATGCCGCCCGTATCGCCGAGCGCAACCGTACGGAGTTCTATCGTCTCCTGCATAAACACGAGCTCACCCCCGAAATGTTTCGCAGCCTGGCCGACAGCCCCGGCGTTACTGATCCATAAGCAGGCCATGCCGTGGGGCGTGCGCTGAAGCGCACATTTCAGCCACCAGATTACAATTTATTACAAATTGTCGCTGCCAAAGATCCGGGGATATCGTTAGACTTGTTTTGCGAGTTGATCGCTGCGTTATTCAGGTTTTTTCACATTACTACTGGAGTTCATCATGGCTACCAAAAAATCCACCAAAGCAAAGAAACCCGCCCCGAAGAAGTAATGCCTGACAGGCTAAGCCTGTTCAGCGCAAAACAAAAAGGCAGACGTGAGTCTGCTTTTTTGTTTTGCCCGTACGCTTTCTGAGACAATGCCAACATCCTGTTGCGTGGCATCACCCATGTCATTGATTCTGCCAAACACTTTCCGCCCTCGCGACTTCTTCCGTTTCCTCATTGGTTCGGCGATGTTTGCCATGCTGGCGATGATTCTGATCCAGGAATCGTGCAGCGCAGCAACCACCTGGCTGGTAATCAGGATTGCCCGTGACATTACCGGCGATACCGTTTCGGCGGGAAACTTTGGCTGGATTATCGTGGCCCAAACGGTAGCCTACCTGGCCGGGGCTGTGAGCTGGATTTTTGCCGAACGCGCCGGTTTTGGCGCCTACTCACGCTACATGCTGCACTTTGCCCGACAGAACCGCTTCCAGACGTCTCTGCTCGGCGATACCGCCGTCCGCGAGCAGACCGAGCCTTTCCTGACCAGCGAAACATTCCATGTGTGTTTCGAACTGATCTTCACCTTGCAATTTCATTTGCGCCTGTTCTTCCAGCTGCTCTTCAATTCGCTGGTGCTTGGTTATGAAATTGACGCCGGACTGCCCATGGCTTTCGCCGCCGCTTTCGTTATTCTGGCCGTGCTGCAATGGTTCCTGCGAAAGCCGTTGGCTGCGGCTTATTTGCACAACCAACGCATGACCAATCGCATGACGGCGCGGACTTACAACGCTTGGGACAATATTTTTACCGGCAACCGTTACAATTTTTTCTTCTGGCACCGTGACTTCCGGCAACGCCTGAGCGACGCGCTCGCCGCTCAAATCCGCGCCATCCTGCTGCGCGAAGGCTGGAGCGCCATCAGCGGCCTGATCGCGCTGGTTCTGGTGCTTTCGACAACGGCCTGGATCGCGGTACAGGACACCGGCAATACCGCACTGCTGATTGCTCTGGCCGCTACCCTGCCCCGGCAAATCGAGATGACGCTGGATATGCACCAGCTCACGGCTGGATTCACCGACCTGCTCGCCGTATGGACGCGCATCAAGGGGGTTTGCGAACATCTATGCCCGTTCCCCGCCAGCGGCTTCGTCAAGCGCATCGGATTTGACCGTGTCATCCTCAAGGAAGAGGGGCAAGAACGGACTTGTACCTCATTGACAGAGGCTGTGCACAACGTCCTGGCTACACCCACCGGCCTGATCACCGTGCGTGGCGGCAATGGCAGCGGTAAATCAACATTGCTCGCGGCACTCAAGGCACAACTGCACGGCAAGGCCTATTACTGGCCCACACAGGACAGGCTGGCCTTCGCGTTCAATACCCGGCAGAACCCAGTAACGCCGGAAGAAGACGCTGACGATGCAGAGGAAATCAGTGCCGCCGAGTTGGCCGTGCAAAAGCAGGGCTACTCGTCCGGCGAACGGCAATTACAGGTTCTGCGCGAGATCGTTGCCAACACCCGCTACCCGGTTTATCTGCTGGATGAATGGGATGCCAACCTCGACGCAACCAATCGTACTGCCGCTGTCGCACTGGTTGAAGAACTTGCCCGGCGGGCACGGGTTATTGAAGTATCACACCGTGACCGGAGTTGATTCGACCATGCGTATTCGTCTTCGCCTCACAGGACTTCTTTTACTGAGTCTGAACTGTGCGGCATTTGGCGCCGGCCCGGAAATAATGGTTAACATCGAGAAACGCGGTGATGCCTTCATCGTCGACTCCAGCTTTGAAGTCGCGGTTCCGCTACGCACGGCGTGGGAGGTACTCACCGACTTCGAGAACATGGAGAAAATTCTCAGCAACCTGAGCAAGAGCACCATCATCTCGCGCTCAGGCAACACCATGGTCGTGCAGCAGGATGGAACTGCACGCTACGGCATTTTCTCTTACTCGTTTGTTTCAGAACGGGAAATGAAACTGGAACCGATGAAGCGAATTCATGCTCACCAACTCTCAGGCACGGCAAAACGCTTTGACAGCTTGATGGAACTGACCCCTGCCGGCAAGAGCACGGCTTTTACCTACCATGCTGAAATCTTTCCCGACTCCGGCATAGCCCGCAGCTTCGGCGCTCCGTTCATTCAAGATGAGGTTGAGGAGCAATTCAAGGCGATGTCGGCGGAGATGCTGAAACGCAACAAACCGTAGCGAATTACGCCACACCCGACCCGCAGGCGGCACGGCGCAGGCGATCCGCCACCGCCGACCAGGCCGGCGAATCCGGTAGTGCCTCGACAATGATAATGTCGTTGCCCACCTGATCCAGTTCGCGCAGCGCGGCGTAGAAGCCACGCGCATAGGCTTCTGGCTCGGCCGGCAGTTGACGCAAGGCATGCGGTGGCACCAATGCAGTCGACGCGATACCGGTATAAAACAGCAGGCCGGCACATTTCCCTTCATCCAGAAAACGCTGCAAAACCTCCGGCAACTGAGCAGCAGGCACGACGCGCAAGGGTGTCAGCGGCGCATAGTGGGCGTCAAGTGCGCCGGAAACACGTGGGGCATTTTCCTTTTGCAGCAACGACGGAATTTCGGGCATTACCCCGATCACCATCGCGATCTGTTCCGGGGTGATATGCCCCGGACGCAACAACCGCGGCGTCTGCGCATTGCCCCGCGAAAGGTCAATGATTGTAGATTCAATGCCGACTGTACAGGAGCCGCCATCGAGCACCAAGGACACCGCATCACCCAACTCAGCGCGTACATGCGCGGCGTCAGTCGGACTGATGCGACCAAATTTATTGGCCGATGGTGCCGCCACCCCGCACATGCCACCCAACCCGCCACCGGCCTGTGCATAGGCACGCAATAGATCCAGCGCCAACGGATGTGCCGGCACACGCACGCCCACCGTGTCCTGTCCGCCGGTAACCGCATACGGCACATCGGGATGACGTTTGAGGATGAGGGTCAGCGGGCCCGGCCAGAAGGCTTCGGCAAAATCCCACGCCAATTGCGGAATATCAATCGCCCAGCGCTCAAGATAGGCCGCACCAGGCAAATGCACGATCAAGGGATGATCGGCAGGCCGCCCCTTCGCGGCAAATATCTTGGCCACGGCTTTGGGATTGGCGGCATCCGCACCGAGGCCGTAGACCGTCTCGGTCGGGAAAGCGACGAGTTCGCCAGCCTGTAACAGATCAACAGCCTGGGAAAGGTCAACGGACATTACTGAATCACCAAAAAATAATTAACCACGGCGAACACTGAGACGACCAAAGGAAGTGCAGAGCTCACGGAGAAAAAACAGTTTCCTTAGCCTATCAAGAGATAATTTCAGCGCTTTTACCCGACTCTGCTTTTCTCCGTACACTCCGTGCTCTCCGTGGTTCAAATCAAATCTTCAAGGAAGGTCAGGTAATTTTTTCGCCAACACTTTTTCAGTCTGGCTGAGACGGAAAGCAGAAAGCTTCTTCGCCAGTTCCGCATCGTTCAAAGCCAACATGGCCACTGTAAACAAAGCCGCATTCACCGCACCAGCTTCACCAATGGCAAAAGTCGCCACCGGAATGCCACCCGGCATTTGCACCATCGAGAGCAGCGAATCCAGTCCTTGCAGATGCTTGGATGGCATCGGCACCGCCAGCACCGGCAACTCACTCTTGGCCGCCATCACTCCGGCAAGATGCGCCGCCGCGCCCGCTGCACCGATCAATACCTTGATGCCGCGCTCTTGCGCGCCCGCCGCGTAATCGAGTGCTGCATCCGGCGTACGGTGGGCCGACAAAACATTGGCTTCATACGGAATATCAAACTTTTTAAGTGTTTCAGCACAGCTACGCATGATTGGCCAGTCACTGTCAGAGCCCATCAGAATACCCACCAGCGGATGATTCTTCATTTTCATTTCCTCCGTTTAAGAATTGATCGCGCGTTCGGCGCTTTCCAGCGTATTGGCCAGCAACATTGTGATGGTCATCGGCCCCACACCACCAGGAACCGGTGTTATAAATGACGCGACGTCCTTAGCCGATTCAAAATCGACATCACCACACAGCTTGCCATCGGCCATGCGGTTGATCCCTACATCGATCACCACCGCTCCAGGCTTAACCATATCGCCAGTAATCATCTTCGGGCGACCAATCGCCGCCACCAAAATGTCAGCGCGCAAGCAATGCGCTTTGAGGTCTTTGGTTTGTGAATGGCACACCGTCACCGTTGCGCCGGCATGCATCAGCAGCATGGCCATCGGCTTGCCCACGATGTTCGAGCGCCCGACAACGACCGCTTCCTTACCTTTGAGGTTAACACCAGCTTCTTCAAAAAATTTCATTGCACCGTAGGGCGTGCAGGGAATAAAGCAGGGTTGCCCCTGCATCAACGCCCCGACATTCTCGGCACGAAATCCGTCCACATCCTTTTCACCCGCAATGGCGTCGAGTACCGCATCAGCGTCAAAGTGACTGGGTAAGGGCAACTGCACCAGAATGCCGTGAATCTTTGGATCAGCATTGAGTTCGGCTATTTTGTCGAATACGTCCTGCGGTGCCACATCCGGTGCGTAGACGTGCTTTTCAGAGTAGAACCCGGCCTGCGCACAGGCATTGACCTTGTTGCGTACATACACCTGTGAAGCCGGATCTTCGCCGACCAGAATTACCGCCAGCCCAGGTTGCATGCCTTGTGCGGCGAGCGCATCAGCACGAAGTTTAAAACCAGCGCGAAGCTTTTGTCCGAGCGCGTTACCGTCGAGTATTTGTGCAGTCATGGATTACTTAAAGAGGATTGATCACGTTGTTTCAACGTGTGCAGCTTGCTCGGCTGCCGCACGACCCGCCGCAAAAGCGCGACGGTTGAGTTCGATAATTTCGGGCTTCTTCGCGGCAAACCGTTTAAGCACGCACTGCTCAAGCACCTCGGCAGGGAAGGATAAATAGTCAGCAATCGCACCCAACATCACGGTGTTGCCGAGGCGAATCTCACCCAAATCAAGGGCAATCTCCGAGGCATCAAATGACAAGACGCGCGTTCCGGCGGCGCGTATTTCGTTGACCGGATCTTCGGGGTAATCATAAAGCCCGAGTTCAACAATCGGTGGTACCAAGCGGCCGGAGTTGATCAAGGCCAATCCTCCGGAACGCAACATATGACACCAGCGCATGCCTTCGGCCACTTCAAAGCCCAGCAGCACATCGGCTGTACCCGGCGTAATTTGCGGCGACAGCACCTTTTTGCCAAAACGCAGATGCGAGGAAACCACGCCACCGCGCTGCGCCATTCCAGCCACTTCGGTTTTCTTGACATCGAAGCCCAGCGCGATGGCGGCTTCGGCGAGAATTTCCGTGGCGGTCATGACCCCCTGACCGCCGGTGCCCACTACTAGAATATTTGTTGTGTCCGACATACGCGTTCAATCCTTCTTCATGATCTTGATCGGCATCGACATTGGCTCGACGTGCACAATGGCGTCCGGCGCACAAGGTTGCACACACAAACCGCAACCGGTACACCCAGCGCTCTCGATACGCACAAAGGCCCGCGCCACTTCACGGCCATTCGGCTTAATCACCGTATCGCGCCGTGTCACGTGAATCGCCGGGCAGCCGACATCAACACAGTTGCCACAACCGGTGCACTTGTCATCAATGACCATGTACGGTTTGCGCGCCTGATAATGATCGACCAGCACGCAGGGCTGATTGGTGATGATCACCGAGGGCTCGGCAATTTTCGTTTCTTCGCGCAAAACCCTGAACAAAGTCGGCAACTCGTAGGGGTCGAGCACATGCACGCGCTCTTCGCGCACGCCCAGCGCCTTGACCAAACTGGCAAAATCAACGCGTGGTGCTTCTTCACCGTGGATGCCGTAACCGGTACCCGGATTACTCTGTCCGCCAGTCATGCCGACGGCGCGGTTATCGAGCAGCAGCACCGTCACGTTGCCCTTGTTGTAGACGATGTCGAGCAAGCCCTGCATGCCCATGTGCATGAAGGTCGAGTCGCCAATAACGGCGACGATTTTTTTATCTTTTTCGGAATCAGCACGACCCTTGTCAAGACCAAGGGCCATGCCCATCGAAGCGCCCATCGAAATGCAGGCATCAAGCGCATTCCACGGCTGGCCAAAGCCCAGGGTATAGCACCCGATATCGCCTGAAATGGTGATATTGCGCACTTGTGCCAGCGTGTAATAAACCCCCAGATGCGGACAGGCCACGCACATCGTCGGCGGACGAGGAAAAACCTGCATCGGCACCGACTTGGCCACTTCGGGCAACGGCTCGCCGAGCAGTTTGGCAATGGCCGGCTTCAATACACTGGGGGACAGCTCGCCGCTGCGCGGCAGGATGTCCTTGCCAAAAACGGCAATGCCCTGCGCTTTGAGTTCGGTTTCGATCAGCGGCTCGACTTCCTCAACCACCACAAGTTTCTCGCAGTGCGCGGCGAACTTGCGCACCGTTTCAAAGGGCAGCGGGTAAGAAAAGCCCAACTTGAGCACCGGCGCATCGGGAAAACACTCGCGCACATGCATGTAGGCCGGGCCCGAGGTGACAAAACCAACGCGTCGGTCACTGCCCGTGTCAAATAAATTCAGTTCTGAGATTTCGGCTTCGGCACGCAACTTGTTCTCACGCTCAAACATCAGCGGCAAGCGTCGACCCGCCGCACCCGGCACCATGACCCAACGCGCGACATCCTTGGTAAAACCGGCAACCGGTCGCTCGACGCGCTCACCCACCGTCACCAAGGCCTTGACGTGGCAAATACGCGTCGTCATGCGCAGAATCACCGGCGTCTGGAAGCGCTCAGAGAGTTCAAAAGCAGCCAACGTAAAATCGTAGGCCTCTTGAGAGTCCGAAGGCTCCAGGATCGGCACGTGGGCAAAGCGCCCCCAGTAGCGCGAGTCCTGTTCGTTCTGCGACGACGACAGGCCAACATCGTCGGCAATGGCGATCACCAAACCACCCGCCACACCGGTCAGTGTCATGGTCATCAGCGCATCGGACGCGACGTTCATGCCGACGTGCTTCATCGCACAAAAAGAGCGTGAACCGGCCATCGACGCGCCGAAAGCCACTTCCAGCGACACCTTTTCATTGACCGACCACTCGGCATAAAGATCGGGGTAGGTTGAAATCTCTTCCAGCATTTCAGTTGCCGGCGTCCCAGGATAAGCCGCTGCAACACGAACCCCGGCTTCCCAAACGGCGCGCGAAACCGCGTCGTTGCCTGACATTAATAACCGGCTTTGCGCCGGCGCGGGTTGTGCCGCCTGCCTTGCTGCTGCAACCATTATTTCTCCCAAAATTTCTTGAATTCATCGTATAAAACGGGGAACTTTGCAATTTTATAACATTCCTACTTGCCTACCGATATAGTTGAACCTAACGATATAAAACAAAGCCATAGGTAGTTCTTTATTAATTGCACGATGCGATATCGTGTTTTACAATGCGGTATACAATACTTGATTGATGCACTGCGGCACTTCCCGTTACGCCAATGTATTACCCTAATGGCTTTCGTCCACGCGAGACGACTGACAAGCCCCCCCTCTGTAGCCCAGGAGATTAGTTATGGCAGTACTACCAGAAAACGCTCTTACGCCCGTTATCAATGATAACGACCCGCAGGAGACCCATGAATGGCTGGACGCACTGACAGGCGTTATCGCTCAGGAAGGTACCGAGCGTGCTCATTTTCTGATCCAGCAAATGATTGCTCAGGCGCGCGCCGCCGGAATCGACATCCCGTATAGCGCGACGACCGAGTACATCAACACCATTCCGGTCGACCGCCAGCCAAAGTATCCTGGCGATACGGCTATCGAAATCCGTATCCGCAACTTCCTTCGCTGGAACGCCATGGTGATGGTTGTACGCGCTAACCGCGATACCAATGTCGGCGGCCACATTGCTTCGTTCGCTTCGTCGGCAGCACTTTACGACGTCGGGTTCAACTGGTTCTGGCGTGGACAAGACGATCCATCCGGCGGCGATCTCGTATTCTTTCAAGGTCACTCCATCCCGGGTATCTATGCCCGCGCTCACCTGATGGGTCGGTTGAGCGATGAGCAAATGGACAATTTCCGGCAGGAAGTCGACGGTAAAGGGCTGTCGTCTTACCCGCACCCCTGGTTGATGCCCGACTTCTGGCGTTTCCCGACCGTCTCGATGGGACTGGGCCCGCTTCAGGCTATTTATCAGGCCCGTTTCATGAGGTACATGGAAAGCCGCGACTTTATTCCGACCACTGATCGCAAGGTATGGGCATTCCTCGGCGACGGCGAGACCGACGAGGTGGAATCGCTCGGCGCAATCGGCATGGCCTCACGCGAGAAACTTGACAACCTGATCTTTGTCATCAATTGCAACCTGCAACGTCTTGACGGTCCGGTTCGCGGCAACGGCAAAATTATTCAAGAACTTGAAGGCACTTTCCGTGGTGCCGGCTGGAACGTCATCAAACTGATCTGGGGCCGCCATTGGGATGCGCTGTTTGAGCGTGACAAGAAGGGCATCCTCAAGAAACGCATGATGGAATGCCTGGACGGCGAATACCAGACTTTCAAGTCCAAAGACGGTGCCTATGTTCGCGAGAACTTTTTCAACACGCCAGAACTCAAGGCCCTTGTGGCCGACTGGACCGATGCCGATGTCTGGTTGCTCAACCGGGGTGGCCACGATATCTTCAAGATATTCAGCGCTTACAAATCCGCTGTTGAGCACAAAGGGCAGCCGACACTAATCCTGGCCAAGACCGTCAAAGGGTACGGCATGGGCGAAGCCGGCGAAGGCATGAATATTTCGCACCAGCAGAAAAAACTTGACCGCAAGGCGGTCATCGCTTTCCGCGACCGATTCAATCTTCCGGTACCGGATGACCAGATTGACGAACTACCTTACTTGAAATTCGAGGAAGGCTCTCCTGAACTGACTTACATGGTCGAACGGCGCATGTCCCTCGGGGGGCTTCTGACGCGACGCAAGCAGAAAGCCACGCCACTCGAAATACCAGCACTTTCTGCCTTTGATGCCCTGCTCAAAGCGTCCGGTGAAGGTCGCGAATTGTCGACCACCATGTCTATCGTGCGCGTACTCAACATCCTGCTCAAGGACAAGAAGATCGGCCGTCACGTGGTTCCCATCGTACCGGACGAATCACGCACCTTCGGTATGGAGGGGCTCTTCCGGCAGATTGGCATCTGGAACCAGCAAGGCCAGAACTACATTCCGGAAGACCATGACCAGTTGATGTTCTACAAGGAATCCAAAACCGGTCAGGTTCTGCAGGAAGGCATTAACGAAGCCGGCGCGATGAGCGACTGGATCGCTGCGGCCACAGCCTATTCGGTGCACAGTATTCAGATGATCCCGTTCTACATCTGCTATTCGATGTTCGGGTTGCAGCGCACCATGGATCTCTACTGGGCCGCCGCCGACCAGCGCGCACGTGGTTTCCTGATCGGCGGTACGGCCGGCCGTACGACGCTTAACGGTGAAGGACTGCAACATGAAGACGGGCACTCGCTGATCCTTTCCGGCCTGATCCCCAATTGCATCAGTTACGACCCGACCTTCTCCTTTGAGGTTGCGGTCATCATGCAGGATGGTATGCGTCGCATGTTCCAGGAGCAGGAGGATATTTATTACTACATCACGGTAATGAATGAAAACTACGAGCATCCGGAAATGCCAAAAGGTGTCGAAGCTGACATCATCAAGGGCATGTACTTGCTGCGCAAAGGCATGGTATCCGAAGGCAAGAAACCGGCACCACGCGTGCAACTGCTCGGCTCCGGCACCATCTTCCGCGAAGTTATTGCCGCGGCCGATCTGCTCAAGAACGACTGGGGTGTTGATGCCGATTTGTGGGGTTGCCCCGGCTTTAATGAGCTGACGCGCAACGGCAACGACGTACAACGCTGGAACATGCTCAACCCAACCGGCAAGCCAAAGCTTTCGCATGTCGAGCACTGCCTCAAGGATACGCGCGGCCCGATCATTGCCGCGACCGACTATGTACGCCTCTACGCCGAGCAGATTCGTCCGTTCATCAACCGCCGCTATGTTACCTTGGGTACTGATGGTTTCGGCCGTTCGGACACGCGCGAGAAACTGCGGCACTTCTTCGAAGTTGATCGCCGCTGGGTCACCATCGCCGCACTGAAAGCACTAGCTGACGACGGCGTCATCGAACACAGCACAGTGGCCGAAGCCATCACCAAATACGGCATCGACATCAACAAACCGAACCCGATAACGGTCTAAGGAAGCAATTTCATGAGCCAGTTAATTGAAGTCAAGGTTCCGGATATTGGTGATTTTGACGCCATTCCGGTCATCGAAATCTGCGTCAAGGTTGGCGACACGATCAAGCTTGATGATGCGCTTGTAACCCTTGAATCGGACAAAGCGACGATGGATGTTCCCTCGTCGGTTGCCGGTGTGGTCAAGGAAATCAAAGTGACTTTGGGCGATAAAATTTCGGAAGGTGCTGTCGTTGCCATCATCGAAGCGGCTGCCGGAGAAGAGAAGGAGCCCGCCCCCGCCCCCGCCGCAACGCCGGCACCGGCACCAAACCCTACACCTGACTCTGAATCCACGCCGCAAGCCGCTGTTCCCGCCAAGCCTTCAACGCCACCTGCAGCACCGCCAGCCGCACCGGCAACACCCATCGTCACCTCCGGCGGCACACACGCCAGTCCGTCGGTGCGCTTTTTTGCCCGTGAACTTGGCGTTGATCTATCCAGAGTCCTGGCCAGCGGGCCAAAGGGACGCATCGTCAAGGAAGATATCACCGCCTTCGTTAAGAGCGTGATGAGCACAGGTGCCCCGGCCAGCGGCTCAAGTTTGGGCGGAGGTTTTGATCTGCTGCCTTGGCCGAAGGTTGATTTTACGAAATTTGGTCCGGTTGAAGTTCAGCCCTTGTCGCGCATTAAGAAAATTTCCGGCCAGAACCTGGCGCGCAACTGGGTGATGATCCCGGCGGTAACCTACCACGAGGATGCTGACATCACGGAGCTTGAAGCCTTCCGCGTTACCCTGAACAAGGAAAGCGAGAAATCCGGCGCGGCCAAAATCACCATGCTGGCCTTCATCATTAAAGCCTGCGAACTGGCGATCCGGAAGTTCCCGGAATTCAATAGTTCGCTAGATGGCGAAAATCTGGTGCTCAAACAGTATTTCAACATTGCTTTTGCCGCCGATACGCCGAATGGTTTGGTGGTACCGGTGATCAAGAATGTCGATCAGAAGTCGGTCAGCCAAATCGCCGTCGAATGCGGCGAACTCTCCAAGAAAGCCCGTGACGGCAAACTCTCCCCGGGAGACATGTCCGGGGCCTGTTTTACTATTTCTAGTGTCGGCGGCATCGGCGGGACCTATTTCTCGCCCATCGTCAATGCGCCGGAAGTCGCCATTCTCGGGGTCAGCAAATCCGTGATGAAGCCGGTCTGGAACGGCAAGGAGTTTGTGCCTCGCCTGACACTGCCGCTGTCATTGTCCGCCGACCACCGCGTCATTGATGGAGCCATGGCCACCCGCTTCAACGTCTATGTCGCTCAGTTGCTGGCTGACATGCGTCGTGCGCTGATCTGAACGGGAGTATCGAATGACTCAACTTATTGAAGTAATCGTCCCGGATATCGGCAATTTCAAGGACGTTCCGGTAATCGAGCTGTGCGTCAAGGTAGGCGACTCCGTCAAGGCCGAGGACGCGCTTCTTACACTCGAATCCGACAAAGCCACCATTGATATTCCCAGCCCGGCCGATGGCGTCGTCAAAGCGTTTAAGGTCAAGCCGGGCGACAAAGTCTCTGAAGGTACGCTAGTGGTCGAACTGGAAGTAGCCAACACCACGGAAGCCGCCAAACCTTCTCCAGAGCCAACGTCGGTTCCAGTCGCCGCCGCAACTGCACCAGTAGCCCAGCCAACGGCACCCGCCGCAAGCCAGTTTGCCGGCACGGTTGATCTGGAATGCGAAATGCTCGTTCTCGGCGCCGGACCGGGTGGCTATTCCGCCGCGTTCCGCTCGGCCGATCTGGGCATGAAAACCGTGATCATCGAGCGCTACGCCACGCTCGGTGGCGTCTGCCTGAACGTCGGCTGCATCCCCTCGAAAGCGCTGCTGCACGTGGCCGTGGTCATGGATGAAGCTGAACACATGGCCGATTGCGGCGTAACCTTTGCCGCACCGCAGATCGACATCGACAAGTTGCGCGCCCACAAGGCCAAGGTCGTTGGCAAGCTGACCACCGGACTAACTGGCATGGCCAAGATGCGCAAGGTCGACGTGGTGCGCGGCTACGGCAGTTTCCTCGATGCTAACCACATCGAGGTCGAAATTACCGACGGCACGGCGCAGGACAAGACCGGCGCGAAAAAAGTGATCCGCTTCAAGAACTGCATCATTGCCGCTGGCAGTGCGCCGGTGCATCTACCTTTTATTCCGCAAGACCCGCGCATCGTCGACTCGACCGGCGCGCTCGAATTGCGTTTTGTACCCAAGAGGATGCTGGTCATCGGCGGCGGCATCATCGGCCTCGAAATGGCCACGGTTTATTCCCTGCTCGGCACCCGTGTCGATATCGTCGAAATGCTCGACGGCCTGATGCAGGGGCCGGATCGCGATGCGGTCAAGGTCTGGGAAAAGCAGAACCTGCACCGTTTCGACAAGGTCATGCTGAAGACCAAGACGGTCGCCGTGGACGCCAAAAAAGATGGCCTCTACGTCAGCTTTGAAGGCCCTGGTGCGCCATCCGAGCCGGTCAAGTACGACATGATCCTGCAGGCCGCCGGACGGGCGCCGAACGGCAAGAAGGTTGCCGCGGACAAAGCTGGCGTTATTGTCACTGAGCGTGGCTTCATCACCGTTGATACGCAGATGCGCACCAACGTGCCCAACATCTTTGCCATCGGCGACATCGTCGGCAACCCGATGCTGGCGCATAAGGGCGTGCATGAAGGCCATGTCGCGGCGGAAGTTGCGGCCGGGCACAAGACGGCTTTTGACGCGCAGGTCATCCCCAGCGTCGCCTATACCCATCCGGAAGTCGCCTGGGTTGGCGTGACCGAAGATCAAGCCAAGAAAGACGGGCGCAAAGTCGAAACGTCCAAGTTCCCGTGGGCCGCCTCAGGTCGTGCCATTGCCAACGGTGCCGATTATGGCTTCACCAAGCTAATTTTTGATGCATCTGAAAACGGTGGGCACCGGGTGATCGGTGGCACCATCGTTGGCCCCGCTGCCGGTGACATGATCGGCGAAATCGCGCTGGCCATCGAGATGGGCTGCGACGCGGTGGATATTGCAAAAACCATCCACCCGCACCCAACGCTGGGTGAAACCATCGGCATGGCCGCCGAAGTCGCTCACGGCACTTGTACGGACGTTCCGCCAGCCAAGAAACGTTAAGCGCGCTGAGAGAAACGGCGGCGGTATCAACAAGGTATTGCGGCTTTATTGTTATTGGTTGCGGCCACGACAAACCCTCATTCGTTCGGGTAGATTTCGCTAAATTGTGGCGAGAATGTCACAATGGCAGCTTCTAGTCACCTAGAACGACAAAGCGGCGCTGATGCGCATACCCTGCGGAAAGCGCGTGTTTCTGCTAGGATTTGTACCGCACAAAAGAGGTTTTATGGAATTCAGGGATATCGCCGACATTGAAAAAGCCACCAAACGAGGCCGGCGCGAATCGCTCCGTCTAGGGGTTGGCCTCCTCTTTGTCATAATGATCATGCTGTTTACCAGCCTGAGCAGCGGTGGCAATGGGCCACATGGCGTGATGCTGATCGTCGCTGCAATGATCGGTGGTTACATGGCCATGAACATCGGTGCCAACGATGTCGCCAACAATGTCGGCCCGGCCGTCGGCTCACGCGCCATCTCGATGGTCGGTGCCATTATAATCGCCGCCACCTTTGAAATGGGCGGCGCACTGATTGCCGGTGGCGATGTCGTTGCAACCGTTCAAAAAGGCATCATTAACCCGGCGGTAATTGCCAGCCCCGAACGCTTTATCTGGCTTATGACGGCAGCGCTTCTGGCCGGCGCCATCTGGCTCAATATCGCGACGGCATTCGGCGCACCGGTATCGACAACACACTCGATCATTGGCGCGGTTCTCGGTGCCGGAATTGCCTCTGGTGGAGTTGAAGCGGCCAACTGGGGAACACTTACCGGTATTGTGGCGAGTTGGGTGATTTCGCCATTGCTGGGTGGGTTGTTCGCCGCCGCATTTCTGTACTGGATCAAGCACTCGATTACCTATCGTGAAGACATGGTGGCCGCAGCGCGGCGCACCGTGCCGATTTTGATCGGTCTGATGGCTTTCGCCTTCTCAACTTACCTTATTCTCAAAGGTCTGAACAAGGTGTGGAAAGTCGACATTGGTCCGGCGTTGGCGATTGGCGCTGTCTTAGGCCTATTGACCCACTGGTGGCTGGCACATTCTCTCGACAAGAGAATTCAACGCCTGGAAAACACCAAGGCAAGCATCAACGCGTTATTCACTGTTCCACTGATTTGTGCGGCAGCTCTACTCAGTTTTGCACATGGCGCGAATGACGTTGCCAACGCGGTCGGACCCCTGGCGGCCATCGCCGACGTGGCGATGAGTGGCCATATTGGCAGCAAGGCGACGATTCCGTTCTGGGTCATGATGGTGGGCGCCGTGGGAATAGCGATTGGTCTTCTGCTCTATGGGCCCAAACTGATTCGTACAGTTGGCAGCGAGATCACTGAACTAGATCAGATGCGGGCGTTCTGCATTGCCATGTCAGCAGCGCTAACCGTGATTGTCGCATCACAGTTCGGCCTACCCGTCAGCTCAACGCACATTGCTGTGGGCGGTGTATTCGGCGTTGGTTTCCTGCGTGAATACATCAAAAAAAGCTACATGCACATGGTCGAGGAAATCAAGGCGCATCACGAAGGTTTTGATCGAGCAGAGGTTGATAACTTTCTCAAACGCTTTGGCAAGGCTTCACTTGAAGCAAAGCGCTTGATGCTCGCACAACTCAAGGCACATACCGAACCGGCCGACCTGACCAAACTGGAACGCAAGCAAATTCGGAAGGTTTATCGGCAAGAACTGGTCAAACGTTCGGCATTGCTCAAGATTGTTGCAGCCTGGATCGTGACCGTACCGGTATCCGCTTTGTTGGCCGCCATGATCTATTACATGATTTTTGGCATGGTTAATTCCTGAGCATCCGCGAAGCTTCAACGCATGTTTGCGCAGCAAATTCTGACGGTATTCGTTTGCTCTGCCAATCAAAATCGTCGACCACGTTCCCGGCCTGTAAAGCGCCGCTCCCCAATATAAGCTGAATAAAAAGGGGCATGCTGCGCTTTTCTAGAAGCTCTTCAGATGTAGAAATACCCATTCTGGAAGAATAGACATTGTCTCATTCGCCTCGTTCCACGATAATGGCGCTTCACTTATCGACGATAAGGCCATGGCGCTCCAACCCACCAACGTGATCAACGATCGCATCTACGTGTTGCGAACACGCTGGGAACGCTACGTCGCCGACGGCTCATTCGAGCATTTCATTGAATTTACGGTGGCCGCCAACAGCCTGGCCGAGCACTTCAACCGGATGCGCCTTCCCGGTCTGGTAAGAATCTGTGAAGGCTTGGAGAACTCAGCACTGGCGCATATTGGCAAGCCAGAAGCCCACCCGATTGACCCACAGAGCATCACGGCGATACAACGCCAAGTGGATACCCTGCTGGGGGCTGTGGCAACAACCCAGTTACCACTCACCAAACGACGCACCGAAGAACCCGCCGCCGAAACTGTTTCCACCGACTGGATCAAGCCTCATTTGGTATGGCTGGTTGTAGCCCCCGAGATGCAGGAGATGGTCGAGGCGCTCAAGAATCAAATCCAGTTTTTTGGTTTTGAAACGATGGAAATGCCTTGGGGCGGTGTGCCGCCCGCTGGCGAAATCCCACTGGCCATTCTATTCATCCCTGCACCCGGATCATCCAGCGTTAAAGAGCACGAATGTATTGCTGCCATCCGTGCCCGGTGCGCTGCAAGCCAGTTGATCTACCTAGGCGCGCATCCGGAAATTGAAACCATTGTCGCCCTGATGCGATCCGGTATCGATATAACGATTCCTCAGGAAGAGGGATCGTCAATGGTACTTAATTGCGTCCTTGATCTCGTCCAGAATCACGAACCGGAGAAGCACCGTGTTCTAGTTGTTGAAGACTCCCGCGTGGCGGTCGCGCTGATCCAGCGAACACTTGCCGCTCACCGCATCGACAGCCATGCCATCCGAGACCCTGGAACGCTACTCGACGTGCTTGAGTCCTATCGCCCGCATCTGATCCTGATGGACATGTACATGCCGCGCTTCAATGGTATCGAGGCCACACGCGTTCTACGTCAAATTTCAGCTTACCGCTCTTTACCCATTATTTATCTATCGGGCGAATCCGATGTCGGCATGCAGGTCGAAGCTCTGCGCCTCGGCGGTGATCAGTTTCTGATCAAACCCTTTAACCCGGTATTGCTGGCGGCTGTCGTTAAAACAAAAATCGAGCGTTACCGCGAAACCCAGCGCTCAAGCCAAATTGACGGTCTGACCGGGCTGCTCAATCACACCGCCTGCAAATCACAGTTGAAAGCCATGCTTGACAAAGCATCGGCACACCGGTCACTGACGGTTGCCATGATTGACATTGATCACTTCAAGTCAGTCAATGACACTTACGGGCATCCGGTAGGTGATCTGGTCATTCGCGGACTGGCGTGGCTGCTCAAGGGGCGCCTGCGGTCCTCTGACATGATTGGTCGATACGGTGGAGAGGAATTTTTGATTGCTCTGGCCGACGTTACGCCGGGACAGGCCCTGTCAGTGATTGATCGCATCAGGGCCGATTTTTCTTCCCTGCCACACGCCCATCCGGCAGGCACGCTGTTTTCCACCTTCAGTGCCGGCATCGCCTCTTATCCGGGGTTTGACACGGCACAAAGCCTGACTGAAGCGGCAGATTATGCGCTGCTTGAAGCCAAGCGACTGGGGCGAAACCGGGTCGAGAAAGCACCTATGCCAGCAACCAGCTTCCAGAATTTATCCTAGCACGACGCAAACCCAGACCAACACTACGTTGACCAGCGCCAGAAATACGGCCGCACTACCGATATCCTTGGCGCGCTTTGACAGGTGATGTCGATCCAGAGAAACCCTGTCGACCGCCGCCTCGATGGCTGAATTGAGCAGTTCAACAATCAGCACCAGCAAAACGCTGGCAATCATCAAAGCTCGCCCGACCCCGCTCACCGGCAGAAAAAAACTGGCTGGAATCAGGAGGGAGGCCAGCAATGCTTCCTGACGGAAAGCATCCTCACACGTAAAGGCGGCGCGTAAGCCGGCCATTGAATAACCAAACGCATTCAGCACCCGCTGCAAACCGGTTTTTCCCTTGAAAGGGCTTTCCTCAAGCACACACTTCTCCTTGCCGGAAACTGAGGCTGGTAAGTATACCTATATTAGCGTCAGCCCGGACTTGCTATCGATGACTAAAGCGGAGACAAATTGAAATCGGGAACACTCTGCCGGATTCGCCTGGAAACAATCTGCCGGTACAAATCCGCCATTCTTCCGGCGAGGACCTCGTCCGACCACTCTGCGGCGTAAGCCCGACCCTCCTCTGCCAGTTGCATGCGCAAATCAGGGTCGCGTAGCACGCGGACAAGTTCCAGCGAAAACGCGTAGGGATTATCTTCGGGAACAATCGCACCACGCCTGGCGCCCAGGATGTCAACGGTCCCCATTTCGGCCAGCGCAACAACCGGCAGTCCAGCCGCCATGGCCTCCAGCAAAACCAGTCCTTGTGTTTCCGTACGCGAAGCGAAGACAAAGACGTCCGCTGCCGCATAACAAGCCGGCAAATCGGTATTTCGATCAAGATATCCGATGAACTGAACACTGTTCTGCAAACCACGATCAATCACCGTCTGGCGCAGATGGGGAAGTGCCGGGCCTTCGCCGGCAACAACCAACAGTATATCCGGTACTGATTCGCGTGCCAGATCAACGGCATCGAGCAAGAACTTGATATTCTTCTCATGCGCCACACGGCCGACGAACAGTGCAATTGGACGCGACGCATCGATGTCATAACGCGACCAGAAAGACTGACGTGCCTCATGCGCTTGGTTCTGCAAAGGAATGCCGGTAGGCAGCACGTGCATTGGCACCGTTACGCCATAGCGGCTAAGCCGCTCATGAATAGCCTTTGAAGGTACGATCACGGCATCGAGCGCATTGCACTGCCGGCGGGAGAAGCTTCGAGCCAATCTTCGCAACCAGGCCACCGGAACCAGTGGTGCATAGTGTTTCAGGTATTCCTCGAACAGCGTGTGATACGTAGCAATGACTGGCAGCCCGTAACGACGGGAGACGCTGGTTCCGGCGTAGTGCGCAACAAATGGCGTCTGCACGTGAATCAGATCACAACCCTGCTCGACGGCCGCTTCGACGGCATTATGCATCGCTTCCCAGCGCACCAGGCGATCTTCTGGATCACCTGGCACCGCACGCGCAGGCACACGTAAAATCCACGATTCGCTGCAGTCTTTTCCGTAACTGGGCGCTACCAGACTCACCTCAACACCATGCGCACGCAAAGCATGTCGATACGTCTGAATTGCAGTAGACACGCCATTGATGCGTGGGAAATAAACATCCGATACCATCACGACCCGCATGCAAGTTCCTCCTGTTGTCCATTCATAGCGGCCACATTCCTGCTACCCCAGGCGATCAGCTCAAGCCGACCATCGAAGTGTTCAACGATAGCCGTACAACTGTCGACCCAATCGCCGCAATTCACATAAGAAATACCATCAACGTCACGGATCACCGCACTGTGAATGTGCCCACAGATAATCCCGTCCAGCCCGCGTTGCCGCGCCGCATGCAGCGCGGCATCCTCGAAGTCGAAGATGAACTGCAGCGCCGTCTTGACCCTGCGCTTGGCATACCCGGCCAGTGACCAGTAGCAGGCCATACCGAAGCGTCGCCTGACAAATGAAATAATCAGATTGAGTCGCACCAAAACGTCGTACATGACGTCGCCCAGCAAGGCGATCCAGCGATGGTGGCGGGTAATTTGATCAAACTCATCGCCATGCATGAGCAGAAAACGCCGGCCGTCAGCCAATTGATGCACGTACTCGCCGGCGATCTCGATGTCACCGAAGGAAATCCCCAGATAATCGCGCAGCACCTCGTCGTGATTACCCGGAATAAAGACCACCCTTTCGCCATGACGCGCGCGCCTGAGAATCTTCTGCACAAAAGTATTCTGGTCGGAGGTCCAGACAACACTGCGGCGCATAGCCCAGAAGTCAACAATGTCGCCGACCAGAAAGACATTGTCAGCCACGTAGCTGCGCAGGAACTCAAGTAGACGCCCGGCCTGACAGGCACGCGTGCCCAGATGGATATCGGAAAGAAAGATTGAACGTACGGTAGGCATGCCACGCATGGTGATGTGCGAACATTACAAAGCCATGTTATTTTCGTTACATTTGAGTTATGACTTGACTGCCATCCCCCTGCGTATTTGGATAAAATGTCGGATTGCCCCCCAACTAAATAGGATTGGCGCCATCATGACCCAGGACGAACTCAAGCAAGCCGTGGCACGCGCCGCACTCGACTACGTGATTGAAGGCAAGATCGTCGGTGTCGGTACCGGCTCGACGGCCAACTTCTTCATTGACGCATTGGCCGGGATAAAGGATCGCATCCCCGGCGCGGTCGCCAGCTCGGAAGCAACCAAAAAGCGCCTCGAAGGTCACGGCATCAAGGTTTTTGATCTCAACGACGTCACCGAACTCCCGGTTTATATTGATGGCGCTGACGAAATCAACGATCGCATGCATATGGTCAAAGGGGGAGGCGGCGCGCTGACGCGCGAGAAAATCGTTGCAGCCGTTGCCGACAAATTCATCTGCATTGCCGACGGCTCAAAGCTCGTCAAGGTCATCGGAAAATTCCCGCTGCCAGTGGAAGTGATCCCCATGGCCTGTGCCTACGTCGCTCGCGAGCTGACCAAGCTGGGTGGAGCGCCAGTCGTGCGTGAAGGCTTTGTTACCGATAACGGCAACCTGATTCTTGACGTCAAAGGGCTTGAGATCACCGACCCGGTCGCCTTCGAAACCCGCGTCAACCAGATCGTCGGCGTTGTCACCAACGGCCTTTTTGCTTGTTCGCCGGCTGATGTCTGCCTGCTCGGCACAGCCAACGGTGTGCAGAAGCTAACTGCCTGAAATATATTTGTAACGTCGGCCGGTTAAACTCGACGCCTGACAGTACTCGCATCAAAACGCGACCTGCAGGTGCCGGGCGGTTTTGCCCGACGTGATTCGACCCCGGAGCAAGAGCAATGAGCGACCACACTTCCAAAAATTTCGACCTTGAACTCGAGAGCCTGCGCACGCGCGTCCTGCAAATGGGCGGACTGGCTGAACAACAGGTCCGCAGAGCGATGGAAGGGCTTTACAGTGGCGATCAACCACTTCTCGAAAATGTAATTCGTGACGATGACCGCATCAATCGTATGGAAATCGAAATCGACGCTCTGTGTAATCAGGTGATTGCCAAACGCCAGCCAACCGCCATTGACTTGCGCATGGTTGTCTCGGTACTCAAAGCCATTGCCGATCTGGAACGCGTTGGCGACAAGGCACGCAAGATTGCACGACTGGGCATTGCACTGTCGAATCAACCGGTCGTCAGCACATTGAATGTCGAGTTAACACATATGGCCGATACGGCACTTAAAATGCTGCGCCTCTCGCTCGATGCCTTTGCCCGCCTTGATGTCAGCCTGGGTACAGAAGCCATGCATCTCGACGAATCAGTCAACGCAGAATATCAGGCGGTTGCCCGCCAATTAATCACCTACATGATGGAAGACCCGCGCACCATCACGCGTTCACTGGATATCATGTCAATTGCCAAGGCCATCGAGCGCATCGGCGACCACGCTACCAACATTGCCGAATACGTGGTCTACATGGTCAAGGGGCTGAATGTCAGGCATGCGACCGCTGAAGAAATCGAAGCGCAGATCGCCAACAGCTGATTCCCGTCTACTGCCAGGGCAGGGCAAGCATAAGAAGGGCTCCGCAAGGAGCCCTTCTTATGCTTGCCCTGAATTGACTCAGGCTCCCGGCGGAACGTAACCCTGCACCTGATCGGCGCCGCTACCGAAAAAATGTTTTTCGATCTGCTCGGCAAGATATTTGCGATGTGTCGCGTCAGCCAGATTGAGACGGTTCTCATTGATGATCATCGTCTGCTGGCGAATCCATTGCTGCCAAGCCTCTTTCGAAACACCTTCATATATCCGTTTACCCAATTCGCCCGGGTAGGGCGGGAAATCGAGAGCTTCGGCCTCACGACCGAGTTTGATGCAGTTGACCATTCTTGTCATGAAATTGACTCCGTAAAGCAAAATATCATTTAATAAAAAGCGCGATGATTATACCGTGCCGGACAATAGCAAAAGGTCACACCGGTTTGGCGAACACCTTGGAGCGACGCTGCAGGTTATAGACTAGGCGTTTTTCGTCCGGCAGTTTGTCAACCGATTGCTCGACGAAACCGCGTTCCTTGAACCAATGCGGAGTCACCGTCGTCAGTACAAACAAGTGTTTTATACCCACCGCACGGGCACGCGCTTCAATGCGTTTCATCAACCGCTCGCCATAGCCCCAGCGGCGATAGTTAGGATGCACGGCGACACAGGCCAATTCGGCCTGATCTGCGCCATACGGGTACAAGGCGGCGCAACCGACAATCAAACCATCGTGTTCGACCACCGAAAAACGCGTAATTTCGCGCTCCAGTAATTCACGTGAACGGCGCACCAACGTACCGTCCTCTTCCAGCGGCTCAATCAGCGCCACCAGCCCGCTAATATCGTCGGGCCGTGCATCACGCAGTTCTTCCAGTGATTCACGGGTGATGATGGTGCCCACGCCATCACGCGAGAAGAGCTCACGCAAAAGCGTTCCGTCCTCATCAAAACCAATCAGATGGACGCGCCCAACGCCTGAACGGCTGGCGCGCACGGCGGAAGGCAAATAGCGTTTGATGTCCGGGGACAGCCAGTCGGCACTGCTCATCAAACGGTCAGCCGCATCGGCCGTCAGTTCATCAAGCAATTTGCCTTCGCTGTCAATCACACCCTGACTATCGGTGAGGAAAATGAGTTTGTCAGCGTTTATCGCCTTGGCCGTCGATTCGGCAACCTCTTCCATGGCCAGATTGAAAATCTCGCCGGTCGGGCTGGAGCCGAGACTCGACATGATGACGATGTTACCGATACCCAGTTGTGCACGAATGCCCTCGGCATCAATCTTGCGCACACTGCCGGCATATTGCATATCGACCCCGCCCAGCACACCGAGCGGCTTGGCGGTGATGAAATTTCCCGCAATAACCCGAATTGTGCTGTTGGCCATTGGCGTATCGGGCAAGCCTTGTGAAAGTAGAGCGTCGATTTCCAAATAGACACTGCCCACCGCGTCAATCACGCAGTCGAGCGTCGGCGCATCGGTCACCCGGTAGCCGCCATGCCAGGTTGATTCAATCCCCTTTTCGAGTAACTCTTCTTCGATCTGAGGCCGCGCGCCATGCACCAGCACCAGACGTACGCCAAGTGCAGCAAGCAGATTGGCGTCATACGCCAGTGTCCGTGCCAGCGGCCCGGATATGGCTTTGCCACCGAAAGCGATGACAAAAGTCTTGCCCCGAAACAAATTTACGTACGGCGCAACCGACCGGAACAGCGAAACGAAATGGGCTGAACTTAACTCTTCGGACATGTCGTTATTTTTCCTTAGCCTTCTCTTTGGATTTCTCGGTATTCAACACTTTTTCTAGCCGTTCACAGATCGTACGCAATATCTTTACCCGTGCAAAATTTTTATCATTCGCCTCAACCAGCGTCCACGGTGCCGAGCTGGTGCTTGTCCGGTCCACCGCATCGCATACGGCGGCATGATATGCCTTGCTCTTTTTCCGGTTGCGCCAGTCTTCTTCGGTGATTTTGAAGCGCTTGAACTCGATTTTTTCACGCTCCTTGAATCGCTTCAGCTGTTCCTGTGCACTGATCTGCAACCAGAACTTGATAACAATCGCACCGTCCTTTTGCAACTCATGCTCGAAATCGTTGATCTCGGTATAGGCGCGCAGCCAGTCTGCCTCGCCACAAAATCCTTCAACACGCTCGACCAGCACCCGGCCGTACCAGGTGCGATCAAAGATGGCCACCCGGCCAACCCGCGGGATATGGCGCCAGAAACGCCACAAGTAAGGCTGCGCTCGCTCCTCTTCGGTTGGTGCCGCCACCGGGATGATCTGGTACTGGCGAGCATCAATTGCAGCTGTAACGCGGCGGATGCTGCCACCCTTACCCGCGGCATCCGATCCTTCAAAAGCAAGAATCAATGAATGTTTCTTGAACTCAGGATGGCGCACAAGTTCGGAAAGCCGCCCCTGCCATTTGGCGAGTTGGGTTTCGTAGATTTTTTTCTCTAGTGTCTGCGTCAGATCCAGCGCCGTCAGCACATCCAGCGTGTCACTCTTTGGCGCCAACGGTGGTGCCACCGGGTAATTTTGATCACGCGTGTCAGCCAGACGTTTTTGCAGGGCATCGAGGACAATCTTGCCGACCGTCAGCGAGCGATAACGATCATCGGTACCTTCCACCACAATCCACGGTGCCCACGGGGTGTTGGTCGTACGCAACACATGGCCGGCGGCCTCCTGCAATTTATCGTAAGTTTTCAGCCGTGCCCAGCTTTCCTTGGTCACACGCCAGGCTGTTCTCGGGTCATTTTCGATAGCTTTCAGGCGTTGGCGCTGTCCATCTTTGGACAAATGGAACCAGAATTTGAGAACCAGCGCACCCTCGTTAACCAGCATCGCCTCGAAACGGTTGATCTGATCCATGCGCTGATCGAGATCACCCTTCGACAACTTGCCACTAATCCGCTCAGCTATCGGAATCGAATACCAGGAACCGGCAAATATTCCGATGCGTCCTTTCGGCGGTAGCGCCCGCCAGTAACGCCACATATAGGGGCGCTGCTGTTCTTCATCGGTGGGCGCCGAGAAAGCCAGTGTCGACAAATAACGTGGATCCATCCATTCATAAAGAACGTTTATTGTTTCGCCCTTGCCTGAGCCATCAACACCGCTGATCAGGATGACGACGGGAAACTTGCCGTTCTCGCGAAAATCAAATTGAGTGTCGAGCAGTGCGGCGCGCAGTGCCGGCTCTTCCTCGTGAAAGGTTTCCTTATCGATCTTGTGACCCAGTTCCGCCGATTCAAACATGATCCATACCCCTATTTGAAATCACCCCATAAACACTGAATCGCCGACAGCGCAGCAAGACCTGCCGTTTCAGTACGCAAAATACGCGGCCCGAGGCGAACGCCGACAAAACCAGCCTGCACTGCCTTTTCAATTTCCTCTGGTGCCAAGCCGCCTTCGGCACCGATCAGCAATTCAACCCGCCCATTCGGTTCTGGTCGAACAATGCCAGGCAAAGCTTGCTCTGCCGCAGGGTCGAGCATCAAACGTAAAATATTCCCGTTTTTTTGACCCAGCCAGCGCTCCATACTCTCCAGAATCGTTACCTCAGGCACCCGGTTCCGTCCGCATTGTTCACAGGCTGAAGTTGCAACGCCACGCCAATGCTCTACCCGCCGCACTGCCCGATCACCGTCCAGCCTGACCACGCTCCGTCTTGAAGTCACCGGCACAATACGGGCCACACCCAACTCAACCGCTTTCTGTACGGTCAAATCCATTTTCTCGCCGGCTTGCAATGCCTGCACCAGCGTTACATGAATCGGAGACTCACGTTCTACATTACGCCATTCCAGCACATCAACGGCCACCCGCACGCGCTCCACGGCGGCAATGCGACAAGCGTACTCCCCGCCGGTACCGTCGAACAGAGTCATTTCATCACCAACAGTCATGCGCAAAACACGTGCTGCATGACGCGCAGCCCCTTCCGGCAGGGTGGATACCGTACCTACAGCCAGTGGCATGGGGGAGAAGAATCGAGGCAAACTCATAATGGTATTATAGGGTCTTACCGCTCATCATCGTCGCTCACAGGAGTACAGCAGTTATGGCCATCAGTGCCCCGCTTTGCAATTTTGGCTGGAAAGCCCCGAGTTTTGAACTTACTGATACGTTTGGTGCACATAAAACCCTGGAATCACTACGTGGACCCAACGGCCTGCTGCTGATGTTTATCTGCAACCATTGCCCTTACGTCAAGGCCATCATTAATCGCATCTGCCGCGACGCGATTGAACTTCAGGCAATGGGCATTGGCGTTGCCGCCATCATGAGCAACGATACGCATGCCTACCCTGAAGACTCCTTTGCCAATATGCAAAAGCTAGCCAAGACCCTTGAATTCTCTTTTCCCTACCTCTACGACCCGACTCAGGAAGTTGCGCGCGCCTATGGCGCCGTATGTACCCCAGATTTTTTCGGGTTTAACAGCCTCCTGGAATTACAATACCGTGGCCGCCTTGATTCAAGTGGAATCGCCCCGGCCACCCCGGACGCGCGCCGCGAACTGATTGAAGCCATGAAGGAAGTCGCATCCACCGGGCACGGTCCAACGGAACAAACTGCCAATATCGGTTGCTCGATCAAATGGCGTAACCAGTAAGTTTTTTCACACCCCTCGGGCGGGCTGATTCCAGCCCGATTCCAACCCGACTCTCAAGCTTTGTTGTTTCGAAAAATATCCGACAGAAACAAACTTGCGCTAAAATTGTCTTATAGTTGACTAGTCCACTATACCTACCAAGCCCCTGTCCTGATATTTTTTACCCCTATTTCTGGAGAGTCGACCATGCGCCGTACCACACTCAGCCGCTACCTGATTGAACAACAACGTGCCAAGGGAAAAATCAACGCGGATCTGCGCCTGCTGCTTGAAGTTGTCTCGCGTGCCTGCAAAGGCATTTCAATTGCCATTGGCAAGGGTGCCTCAGCCGAAAACGGCGGTGTACTGGGTGAAGCAGGCAGTGACAATGTGCAGGGAGAAGCGCAAAAGAAACTGGACGTTCTCTCCAACGAAATCCTGCTTGATGCCAATGAGTGGGGCGGCCACCTCGCCGGCATGGCCTCTGAAGAAATGACGCTGCCGCACTCCATTCCGAACCGCTATCCGCAGGGTGAATACCTGCTTCTTTTTGATCCGTTGGACGGCTCTTCAAATATAGACATCAATGTCTCTGTCGGCACCATTTTTTCGGTGTTACGCTGCCCTACAGGCGCCGACCCGACACAAAGTGCCTCTTTCCAGCAGGCCGGAACAAAACAGGTTGCTGCCGGTTATGCTGTCTATGGGCCGACCACACTGCTTGTACTGACAGTTGGCGACGGTGTTGTCTGCTTTACGCTGGATCGAGAATACGGCTCCTTCGTGCTGACGCACGAAAACATGCAGATTCCTGAAGAAACCAGAGAATTTGCCATCAACATGTCCAACTATCGTTATTGGGACGCTCCGGTCAAGCACTACATCGACGACGTGCTAGCCGGATCGGACGGCCCGCGGGGCAAGGATTTCAATATGCGCTGGGTGGCTGCCATGGTGGCTGATGTGCATCGCATCATGACCCGCGGCGGCGTTTTCCTCTACCCGATTGACAGCAACAACCGGGATAAAGGCGGTAAGTTACGTCTGATGTATGAAGCCAATCCGATGGCCTTCATTGTTGAACAGGCCGGCGGCGCGGCAACGACAGGCACCGAGCGCATCATGGAGATCAAACCAAGTGGCTTGCATCAGCGCGTATCTGTGATACTCGGCTCGAAGAGTGAAGTTGAACTGATTGAGCGTTATTATCAGGAAAACGCCTAAGGCGATTTTAGAAATTGCTACAGGAGAACACTTAGTTCTCCTGTAGCAGCGTCAACTCATCATCGGTATGCCGCAGACGTACAGCCAGCGTTCGAGCCAGTTGTGAGACCAGCACAAAGGCGATGCGCTTGTGCTCTTCGGCCAGATAATTGAATTTATCCAGCGTCAATACATAGAGCTCCGCATCCCTTGAGGCGATCGCATCATTCCCGCGCGGCCGGTGGTCAAGAAACGCCAGACCACCGAAAAATTCACCGCGACCAAAGGTGGCGATGTGGCATAAACGCGAGCTCCCACCCACACAGCCCATGATGCGCACTTCCCCGCGACGAATCAGGTAGAGGTTGGCATCGTTACCTCCACGCGCATAAATAATTTCTCCAGCCTTGCATGAACGCACCTCCATGCACGACTGAAGATCAGTCAGCGTATCGGGTTTGCTGCCCTTGAACAACTCGATTTCGTGCAATTCCAGTGGAGGTAGCGCAGCCTCGGCCTGTACCATATCGCCGAGCAGCCGGTCTTCAACCCATTCGATGGCGGCTTCAAGCGACGGTAGGAATATCACCGTTTTACCATCAGGGGCCAGTCCAGCCAACTGAAGAAACTCGCGCAGATTGCGCCCGTTGGGTAGACTTTCACGCACATTGGACAGCAACAACGGCACGCCACGTTCGGACAGGGCATCACGCACTAGGTTAAGCATATGCGCTGCCGTCACATCGAGTGACTGCACGCGCTGCATGTCAAGAATCAGGTAATCGGTTGTTGCCAGCTCCGGCTCCAGCGTCAGATAAAGCTGATGCGTTGTGCCGAAAAACAGACTGCCTTGCAACTCAAAAATGACTGCGCTCTCCCCCCTCTGTTCAAGACGCTGCATCTCGGCTTCCGGCCGGTACCAGGTCGACGAACGTTGACCAACAAAACTCTTGCGCCGGACCACATTTCCACCGACTTGCTCGCGCAGAAAAAGGATGATCGAAAGGATAACGCCAACAGCCGACGCGGCAATCAGACCCACAAAGAGCGCCACACAAATCACTACCAGCACCACCGAGAAATCAAGAACTGTCGAGCGCGATTCGAGAAAGCGCAACGGATCGGTATCAATCATGCGCAGACCAACCACGATCAGCACTCCGCTTAACGTCGCTACCGGAATCCAAGCCACAAACGTACCCAGCAGCAGCGCCACCAACAGTGCCATCACCCCTTCGACAATGCCCGAAATCCTGGTTTGGGCGCCACTCGACAGGTTAACCAGGCTGGCCCCCATGGTGCCAGCACCGGGCATACCGCCAATGGTTGAAGCCACCACATTGGCGAAGCCCTGTGCAGCCAGTTCGCGATTCGGGTCATGCCGGGTACGTGTCATCTGATCAAGGACAACGCAAGTTTTAAGAGTATCAATGGAGAGCAATGCGGCCAGCGTGACAGCACTGCCCACCAGGCCGGCCACCTGAGAAAGTTTTAGTTCGCCGATTTGATACCAGCGTGAAGTAATCAGTTCGACATAGCCTTCACTCGTCGCACCGAGTTGACCGACAACCAGGGAATTTCCATCCAGTTGAAGCATCGTTGGGTCGGTACTGGCGATACCCGCATAGGTCAGGATGCCCGCAAGAATCCCAATAATAGTCCCCGGCACGGCCTTCGTGAACCGGGGAGACAAAAGCATAACCGCCACAGTGACGCCGCCAATCGCCAATCCCCGCCAATCCCAGTGCTGCGGGGTAATCAGCACTTCCAGCCAGTAGGCGCCCGCCGGTGCGCCGGCAAATTTCGGCACCTGACTACCGATAATGATCAAGCCAACGCCGGAAAGATAACCGCTGACCACCGGGTAAGGGATATATTTGATCAACATTCCGACGCCGAGAAAACCAATGAGAATCTGAATCAAGCCAGTGAGTATGCCCAGCACTGTCATCATCAGCACAACGGCGACCGGCTGCACACCCTGTGATACCAACTGAATAGCAAACGCTGAAAGCACAGCAGCTGCAGGAGCACAAGGCGCACTGATCAGGCGATCAGTGCCACCAAAGGTTGGCGCAATCAGCCCAAGCGCTGTAGCCCCAAGGATTCCTGCCAAGGCACCGAACGCTGCATACTGTGGGCTAATGGCTGAATAAACTGTGACGCCAAAAGCCACAGCCGCCGGCAACGCCACCAGCATTGCCGCAAAGCCTCCCCAGAAGTCGCCCGCATGGCGCATCCACGTACCGGACAGTTCCCGCATTGCCGCACCCCAGAGATCAAGTTTGAGATCACTATACGCTGGTCATTGCGCTTGAATAGTCCCACTTGAGACGCATGGGAGAAAGTTCAGCAAAATTTCAGGGGTCGGCACAACACCTGTTTGCGGTTTGCCCCCTTGCCATGCACGGCAGTAGGGCGCACGATCGTAACCTGTAGCCTGAGGCGCAAGATAAAGAACGCGCTTTTCTCGCTGGAGCGCATCCATCTTCTATACGTTTCGGAACAATCATCCGCGATTGTGGTCTGCTTGCATTCCCTGTTACGTATTTTTTTAGTTGAGGGCCGTTGCACTACGCACTTGGCGGCTATCTCAACTTATGTAATGCTGTGCCCTGTAAAGGCTCTGCCCTGCGCTTTACGCACCTTGAATGAAGCAAAGAATTGCTTCTAAATTTACCGGAGTACCTGCCGATGTCTGATACCAAGAAATCCAAAGCTGACGGTGCAGCATTTCGCGCCGACATCGACAATAAATTGCTGCTTTCAGTTGCAGCCGATCCGGCCACAGCGAACACGAAAGAACTCTACAAGGCGCTTTCACAGGTTGCACGCGACCAATTGGCGAAACGCTGGGTCGATACGCAAGTCGCTGACCGCAAAAATAAAGCACGGCGTGTTTACTACATGTCCATGGAGTTTCTGATCGGCCGCACCCTGAACAACGCGCTCTCGGCGCTTGATCTGCGTGACAAGGCCGATGCGGCTTTCTCGGAGATTGGCGGCCCCTCACTCACCGACATCATCGAATGCGAACCGGATGCCGCTCTTGGCAACGGCGGTCTTGGCCGCTTAGCGGCTTGTTTTCTGGACTCCATGGCGACTCTGGAATTGCCCTCCTGGGGCTATGGCATGCGCTACGAATACGGCATGTTTGCGCAATCGATAATCAACGGCGGGCAGGTCGAGCACCCGGATTCCTGGCTGGTCGACGGTACGCCATGGGAATTCCCGCGACCCGGCACTCACTTCACCGTGCGCTTTGGCGGCACCGCCGAACACCATGGCGAGTGGGCTGAATGGAATGCCGCCGAGGCTGTGGAAGCTCGTGCTTTTGATTATGTTATTCCAGGTTACGGAACCGACCGGGTCAGCACACTGCGCCTGTGGAAAGCCGGCGCGCCGGCGCAGATCGACCTGAACGCCTTTAACTCCGGCGACTACGCCCGTGCCGCCGAGTTCAAGAACCGGTTCGAAAATATATCCTGGGTGCTTTATCCGAACGACAGCACTCCGGCAGGCCGTGAATTGCGTCTGCGTCAGGAATATTTTTTCGTTGCGGCTTCACTGCAAGACATTTTGTTCCACCACCTTGAAGAGTACGGCAACCTGCACAACCTGGCTGACAAGGTCGCCATCCACCTCAATGACACACACCCGGCGATTAGCGTTGCCGAGCTGATGCGCTTGCTGTGCGATGACTACGGGATGCTCTGGGCAGATGCCTGGAGCCAGTGCAAACGCATTTTTTCCTACACCAATCACACCCTGATGCCAGAAGCATTGGAAACCTGGCCGGTCAGCCTGATGCATTATCTTCTGCCGCGTCATTTGCGCATCATTTTCCGCATCAATCAGGAGTTTCTCAGTGAGGTGGAACAGCAATTCCCTGGCGACGCCGACCTTGTCCGGCGCGTTTCGATCATCGACGACGCGGACGGAAACGAAGACAACAAGCGGATTCGCATGGCCTATCTGAGCATCATCGGCAGCCATCGAATCAATGGTGTTTCACAATTGCATTCCGACTTGATGGTCAAGACCATTTTTGCCGACTTTGCCAGTCTCTATCCGGACCGTTTCCATAACAAAACCAACGGCGTCACACCGCGTCGCTGGCTGGCACAAGCCAACCCGGGACTCTCAAGCCTGCTTGACGAACGTCTGGGCAAAAACTGGCGGCTTAACCTTGACCAATTGCAAGGCCTGCGCCCGCTGGCCACTGACAACGAATTCCGCACTGCGTTCGCAGCCGCCAAGCAAAGCAACAAGCTGCGTCTGGCCGACTACATCAGACGCGAAACGGGTGTCATCCTAAACCCGGACAGCCTGTTCGACGTTCAAGTCAAGCGTATTCACGAATACAAGCGGCAGCTCCTCAATGTGCTGCATGTCATCACCCGCTACAATCAGATTCTGCACGGACTGGCGGATGATACCGCGCCGCGCTGCGTCATCTTTGCCGGCAAGGCCGCCTCATCGTACTACGTGGCCAAGCAAGTGATTCGCCTGATTCATGACGTAGCTAACGTCATCAATAACGACCCCCGCGCCAAAGACAAACTGAAAGTCGTTTTCGTCCCCAATTACGGCGTTTCGGTGGCCGAACTGATCATGCCGGCTGCCGATCTTTCGGAGCAAATATCCACTGCGGGAACCGAAGCCTCCGGCACCGGCAACATGAAGTTCTCCATGAATGGCGCACTGACCATCGGCACTGAGGATGGTGCCAATATCGAAATTCGCGATAACGTGGGTGCTGAAAACATCTTCATCTTCGGCAATACGACGCCGCAGGTCGAAGCTATCCGCAAAGCGGGTTACGATCCAAAATCCATTTACCTGAACAACCCGGCACTCAATGAAACGCTGAACAAGATTGATGGCGGATTCTTCTCGCCAAACGACCGCAGGCGCTATCACGACATTTTCAACAGTCTCGTAAATTATGGTGATCATTACCTGCTGTTGGCTGACTACGCTGATTACATCGCAGCTCAAAACCAGGTTGATAACCTGTATCTCACCCCCGCTGAATGGCATCGAAAAGCCATTCTTAACGTAGCCGGCATGGGCACCTTCTCGTCCGACCGCACCATCCGTGACTACGCCAACGACACCTGGAATATGGGCTCACTGTTGAAGAAGGTCTAGGATGCTTAGCAAAGCTGAAGTAACGTCCCTTTGCCGGGGCGAACATGGCGATCCATTCGCCATACTTGGATTACACGCCGACGCCAAAGGTCGCCTCTGGTTGCGTAGTCTGCAGCCCGGAGCGACTGCCGTGTTTGCCATCGATGCTGATAGTGGACAGGTGTTGATCGAATTAACCCAACGCAAAATTGAAGCCTTGGGGGAAGCCTCCGGCTTTTTTGAGGCGTCGATTCTCGGCCGTAACAAGCCCTTTGATTATCGTCTGCGCATTGTCTGGCCAGGCGGCGTACAGGAGGTCGATGACCCCTACCGTTTCCCCACCGTTCTCGGCGAACTCGACGTCTGGCTGTTAGCTGAAGGCTCGCATCTGCGCCCCTTCGAGCGTCTCGGCGCGCATCTGCGCGAACTCGATGGCGTCCCTGGAACAGCCTTTGCCGTGTGGGCACCTGATGCCCAGCGGGTCAGCGTTGTCGGTGACTTTAATACTTGGGATGGTCGTCGCCACCCCATGCGTCTGCGCCGTGAATGTGGTGTCTGGGAACTCTTTTTGCCAGGCGTGGAAGAAGGTGCCTGCTACAAGTTTGAAATTCGCGCGCGTGATGGCCAAGTTCTGCCGCTCAAGGCCGACCCTTATGGCTTTGCCGCCGAATTGCGCCCGTCAACGGCATCAATCGTCTGTAAATTGCCGCAGACGGCAACTCGCACCTCAGTTGCTGCCGGCAACCAGTTGCACAAACCGGTTTCGATTTACGAAGTCCACCTGAGCTCCTGGAAGCAGGGGGAGGACGGCGGCTTTCCGGACTGGCAACGCATTACGGATACCCTGATCCCCTACGTTGTTGATCTCGGTTTCACGCACCTCGAACTGCTGCCGATTTCGGAACATCCTTTTGACGGCTCCTGGGGCTACCAGCCCCTTGGCCTGTACGCACCAACGGCTCGCTTCGGCTCACCGCAGGGTTTTTGTGACTTTGTTTCCGCCTGTCACACGGCAGGGCTGGAGGTCATCGTCGACTGGGTGCCGGCACATTTCCCGACCGACGAACACGGCCTCAGCCGGTTCGATGGACGCCCGCTTTATGAACACGCCGATCCGCGTGAAGGCATGCACCAGGATTGGGGCACGCTGATCTACAACTTTGGCCGGCGTGAGGTGTTCAATTTTCTGGTCGGTAACGCCCTGTTCTGGATCGAGCACTACGGTGTCGATGGGCTGCGCGTGGACGCCGTGGCATCGATGCTCTACCGCGACTACAGCCGCAATGCCGGCGAGTGGGTACCCAATGTTTATGGTGGTCGCGAGAACCTCGAAGCTGTCCATTTCCTGCGCCGCATGAACGAGGTACTCGGGCAGGAATGCCCTTCCGCTGCAACCTATGCTGAAGAATCCACCGCCTGGCCGTCGGTCAGCCGTCCGCCTTCGATGGGTGGCCTAGGATTTCACTACAAGTGGAACATGGGCTGGATGCACGATGTGCTGGACTACATGAGTCACGACCCGGTGCATCGCCGCTACCATCACAACCAGCTCACCTTCGGCCTACTCTATGCTTTCACCGAGAACTTTGTTCTGCCCCTGTCGCATGATGAAGTAGTACACGGCAAAGGCTCGTTGATCAGCAAAATGTCAGGCGACTACTGGCAAAAGTTTGCCAACCTGCGTGCGCTCTATGGCTTCATGTGGGGGCATCCGGGCAAGAAATTGCTGTTCATGGGCGGCGAGTTTGCTCAGTGGAATGAATGGAATGACGAAACGTCCCTCGACTGGAGTCTGCTCGACATACCACAACAC
Source organism: Burkholderiales bacterium (assembly GCA_038203745.1). Classification (GTDB taxonomy): domain Bacteria; phylum Pseudomonadota; class Gammaproteobacteria; order Burkholderiales; family Rhodocyclaceae; genus Propionivibrio. The sequence goes on from JBBRDR010000005.1 coordinate 47,877, forward strand.
GATGGTGTACGCCGTCTGATCAAGGATCTTAATCACCTCTATCGCAACACGCCGGCCTTGCATGAAATTGATTTTGATCCGTCCGGATTCGAGTGGATTTCAGCCAATGACTCGGACAACTCGGTGCTGGCCTTTATCCGCCGCGGGCATGACCGCTCACGGGCCATGCTTTGTGTCTGTAATTTTACGCCGATCGTTCGGCAACACTACCGGTTGGGAGCCCCTGGCCCAGGCGTTTACCACGAACGCATCAATACCGACTCAGAGTATTACGGAGGCAGTAACGCAGGCAATACGTTCGGTATGGTTGATGCTGAACAGATCCCGGCACATGGCCACGAATGGTCAGTCTCACTGACCTTACCGCCCTTGGCCACCGTATTTCTCGAATGGGATCACTAAACGTCAACAACGGTCTGAAAACGGGGCGGCCCTGGCCGCTCGGGGCGCACTGGGATGGTGCCGGCGTCAATTTTACCTTGTTCTCGGCACATGCCGAGCAGGTAGAATTGTGCCTCTTCGAAGGCAGTACGATGCACGTCCTGCCTCTCCCCCAATGCACGGATCAGATCTGGCACGGCTATTTGCCCGGTGCAACTCCCGGACTCTGCTACGCCTTTCGTGTTTATGGCCTGGATGAGCCTGGTAACCGCTTTGATCCCCAGCGCCTGTTGCTTGATCCTTATGCACGCGAACTGACCGGTGTTTTCTCCTACGCACACTCACCTTCCTCCGCCAACTGCCTGAAGTCCTGCGTGACGGATGAAGCTTTTGACTGGGGTAACGACTCGCCGCCGGCCATACCCTGGGCGGACTCGGTTCTTTATGAAATCCATGTCAAGGGCGCAACGCATCAGCACCCTGACGTGCCCGAAGCACTCCGCGGGACCTATGCCGGACTGGCGGCACCGGCCATGCTTGAGCATTTCAAGCGGGTCGGGATCACGGCCGTCAACCTGTTACCGGTACACTGCTTCCTCGACGAAGAGCGGCTGGTGCATAGCGGACGTACAAACTACTGGGGCTACAACACGCTGGCTTTTTTTGCTCCCGAACCCCGTTATGCCGCGCGCAAAAACGGGCAGTCAGTCATTACCGAATTCCGTACCATGGTGCGTTCTCTGCACGCGGCCGGCATCGAGGTCATCCTTGATGTGGTGTTCAACCATACCGCCGAAACAGATGAAGCCGGCCCTACCATTTCCTTCCGTGGCATTGACAACCGTAGCTACTATCGCCTACCCGACGATAATCTCAATGGCTATGTGAATTACAGCGGGTGTGGCAACACCCTGAATGTATCTCACCCCCGTGTTCTGCAACTGGTGATGGACTCTTTGCGTTACTGGGTTGGCGAAATGCACGTGGACGGTTTCCGTTTTGATCTGGCAGCCACATTGACCCGCGACAGTGGTTTTCTGGATGCGGTCAGACAAGACCCTTTGCTGGCCTCCGTCAAGATGATCGCCGAACCCTGGGATCTGGGGCCAGATGGTTACCATCTGGGGCGTTTTACGCCCGGCTGGGGTGAATGGAATGACCGTTTCCGCGATGATATCCGCGCTTACTGGCTGACTGGCGAAACCGGATCAGCCGCACTGGCACAGCGTTTAGCGGGGTCGAGTGAAATTTTCAACAATACTGGTCGCGCGCCGCAAGCGGGCGTCAATTTCATTACGGCACATGACGGTTTTACTTTACGCGATCTGGTCAGCTACCAGAATAAACACAACGAACTCAATGGGGAGAACAACCGCGACGGGCACGGGCACAATCTTTCCTGGAACTGTGGAGAAGAAGGCGATAGCCGTGATCCGGCTGTCCTCGCCTGTCGCCACCATCTGCAACGCGCACTACTGGCAACGCTCTTTGTGGCACAGGGGGTTCCCATGCTGCAAGGCGGTGACGAACTCGGGCGTACGCAGTCGGGTAACAACAACGCCTACTGTCAAGACAACGTTCTGACCTGGCTCGACTGGGCGCATGCCGACGTCAGGCTGATCGAGTTCACCGCCGGACTCATTGCCCTGCGCCAACATTTTCCACAACTGCGGCGCGGCGTCTGGCTTAATGGCATAGCTGATGACCACGGCCAACGTGACATAGTCTGGTGGCATCCCGACGGTCACGAAATGAACGCCGAAGACTGGCATTCACCACAACAGGAAACACTGGGTTTCATTCTAGCCCCCCTCGACGGGGCTTCTCAAACACTGCTGGTTTTGATCAACCGTAGTCCGCAGGCATTGACCGCCCATCTGCCACCGGGCAACTGGCTGCAACTCTGTGACAGCAGTGCCGACGAACCCTTTGCACCATTGCTGCGCCTTGAGCCCTATTCATTACCCGCACGTAGTGTGCACCTTCTTTCACGAGAATAACGTCATGCCATTTCACCGTCACAGCGGCATACTGCTGCACCCAACCTCCCTGCCAGGCGCGCACGGCTCAGGGGATATGGGGGCCGCGTCCTATCATTTTGTCGACTGGCTGGTGGCTGCCGGGCAAACAATGTGGCAGGTTCTCCCTCTCGGCGGAATCGGTCCGGGTAACTCGCCCTACATGAGCCCCTCGGCATTTGCCGGAAATGAATTACTGATCGATCTGATGCAACTGCGCAATGCCGGCTGGCTGACTGAGGCCGACATCAAGCCGGACACCGCATTCAAGGAAACACAGATTATTTACCCTGCGGTGCAGCCTTTCCGCATGGCACGACTACGTGTGGCGGCAGAACGCTTCTTCGCCGATGCCCGACATGATGCGCGCAAATCATTTTCAATTTTTTGTACCGAAGCGCATGACTGGCTTGATGACTACGCGCTGTTTATGGCACTGGACAAAAAATATGGTGGTTACGGCAAAGTCTGGCAGGATTGGCCGCTCGGACTGACTCAGCGCAAGCCTAAAGCACTGCGCGAAGCTTCAGAGGCACTCACTGATGAATGCAATTTCTGGCGCTTCTGTCAGTGGTGCTTCTACACCCAGTGGAAGGCGCTCAAGGAGTATGCCAATAACCGTGGCGTTGAAATTATTGGCGATATGCCGATTTTTGTTTCGCCGCACAGCGCCGATGTGTGGGCCAATCAGAAATTATTCGATCTGGACAGCACAGGACATCCTCGCGTCGTTGCCGGGGTGCCCCCTGATTACTTCAGCAGCACCGGCCAACACTGGGGCAACCCGCTATACAACTGGCCAGCACATGAAAAAGAAGGATTTCGCTGGTGGATAGAACGCGTACGTGCCTCACTCAAACTCTGCGACATTGTGCGCATAGACCATTTCCGTGGCTTTGAGTCGTACTGGGAAATCCCCGCCGATGCCGAAACAGCGGTCAAAGGCCAGTGGCAAAAAGGTCCAGGACTCACGTTATTCACTGCATTAAGGAAAGCACTTGGCAAGCCCCTTGGTAAACAGCAAGCGACGCTCAGAATTATCGCCGAGGATCTTGGCATCATTACCCCCGAGGTTACCGCCCTACGCAATGCCGTTGGGCTGCCCGGCATGTGCATCCTGCAATTTGCTTTTGACGGCCACTCCGACAACCTGTATCTGCCGCACAACTTTGAAACCCGCTCGGTCGTTTATACCGGGACCCATGACAACAACACCACACGTGGCTGGTGGAATGCGCTCGCAGCACACGAGCAGGATTACATTCGCCACTATCTTGGTATCAGTGCTGACTGTATCGAATGGGATTTGATACGTGTTGCATCGGCATCTGTCGCTTTGCTCTCCATCATTCCCATGCAAGATGTTCTGGGGCTTGATGCAGCCAGTCGCATGAACCAGCCGGGACAAGCAGAGGGCTCATGGGAATGGCGCTTCAGATGGGACCAGGTCGCGCCATGGCATGCCGAACGGCTGGCTGAATTTGCTCGCTTGCATGGGCGCATGCCAAGACGCCGGGCCGACGTGCACACTTTGCCGTGCCCTGCAAACTGAGATGCAAGCACACTGCGCACCCCTTGCAAATTCAAATGTACCGGTGGTTTATAAAAGATGCACGTGTAGTACAATATTGACGTTGGATTTATTTCTAGATTCAATCATTTAATTTGTGGAAGGATAGAATTATGGCTGAGACAACCAAAAAAACCACCGCTATAAAAGCGGCGACCAAGGCCCCCGTTGCCAGCGCCAAACCTGCTGCCAAGAAACCGGCAGCCAAAGCTTTAGTGGCTAGTGCCAAACCCGCAGCCAAAAAACCTGTAGCCAAGCCAACGGCTGTGAGCGCGACGCCAGTCGCCAAAAAAGTGGCCGCGCCCAAAAAACCGGCGGTCGATAAAGTTAATGCGGCAAACCCCGCTGCCAAAACCCTAAACAAAGGGATGGTCGTTAGCGATGAACAACGCTACCGCATGATCGCTGAAGCCGCCTACTATCGTGCCGAAAGCAACCAGTTCAAGAGCGACTCCGTACGCGACTGGATTGCAGCAGAAAGTGACATCGCTACGCTGCTCAGCGGCAGCAAGTAACAAGCAAGGGGACCAACCCGTAGCGTCAAGCCGCTACGGGTGTGCGCTCTATTACGAACCTGAATGGATCGTGCGGTAAAGCGCTTCATAGTTTGCCGCAGAATCATCCCAGGAAAAATCCTGCAACATCCCGCGCTGTTGTACTTTCCGCCATGCGACTTCGTCGTGATAGAGCGCGCAGGCTTCCTGGATACGTGCCCCAAGAGCATGACGTGCTGCATCGTCAAATACAAATCCCGTCGCCTGGTTAGACAAAATATTGTCTGGCGTAGCATCAACCACCGTATC
>JBBRDR010000006.1:0-43163 GCA_038203745.1 Burkholderiales bacterium
AAAATCAGAAAAACGAGTAGTACTACGTCCATTTATACAATCAGAAATTGGCCTGTTCGGCGATGATCAATCCGCTTTCCTACGCTCATAAGGCTCGTGGAATTGAACCGGTTCTACGCGACTTTTGCGCAAACGAAGATTGAGCATCTCGACGCCAAGCGAAAACGCCATGGCAAAGTAAATATAGCCCTTCGGAACATGGTGCCCCAAACCTTCAGCGAAGAGTGCCATGCCCACCACCAGCAGAAATGAAAGCGCCAGCATCTTGATGGTCGGATGGTCCGAAACAAAGCTGCCGATACTATTGGCAAAGAGCATCATCAAACCAACAGAGGCCACAACTGCGGCAATCATTACCGCGACATTATCCACCATGCCGATAGCGGTAATGATGGAATCCAGCGAAAAAACGAGGTCAATAACGATGATCTGCATGATAACTGCCGAAAAAGTCGCGTGCACCACACTCTCATGACTCTCTTCCGCGCCCTCGAGAAGTTGGTGTATTTCCTGAGTGCTTTTCCAGAGCAGAAATAGCCCGCCACCAATCAGGATGAGGTCACGCGGCGAAATAGCCTTATCGAACACGGAAAACAAAGGTTCAGTTGCACCAACAATCCACGACAGCAGCAATAACAGCCCAATACGCATGAACATGGCGAAAAACAGGCCAATCTTCCGCGCTTTCTCCCGAACTTGCCGTGGCAGCCGGTCAACCAGAATCGAAATAAAGATAATATTGTCGATACCCAGCACCAACTCAAGCGCTGTCAGGGTGAAGAATGCTATCCAGACTTGAGGATCGGCTAGCAGGGAGAGGAGTTCCATTTAATCCACCATCACAGGAGTTGCGGCAAACAGTCCGCAAAACTGCAGATTATACCGGCAGCTATGCCACTCGACCCAAATAGCCGGCTTGTTTGACGAATTGAAAAGCCTACGCAACGGCCAGGCCTGACCCCTCAACAGCAACAATAGCCTTGGCTTGATTAAAGTCATCAACATAACCACTGGCGTACAGGCAGCAAGCCAACTGATTGGCAATTGGCGACGGTAGCACGGCCTCGCCCGCAAGTACCGGTCGCATCCAGTCGGCGGTGCTCTTGGCGTCGCAGTCTTCGGGCAAGTGGGGCAATGTCTTCAAGCTGTCGTGCTCTGCTTCGAAGAGAATTTCACTGGCACCTTCATGCAGATGTTCGATACGCGGGCGCCGCTTTGGGTTGGCAAAGGGTTCGCCCTCGGTGCCGCGCAGCAGCAACGCGTGCACGCCAAGTGCACTGAACACTTCACGCATCATATCGAGGTAATCGGGATGCGTGGCCGCTGCCAGTAGCAAACCCTCGCCCTTGAACGGATCAAGCATCTTGACTAGGCTATGCGCGCTGTTGCGCAGGCCGAGTCGACTGCGCAGGGCAAGCAGATTACTGAGCCCGGGCGAAATGACGGAGAGTGGCGCATAAGCCAGACCGGTTTCATCCAGCGTTTGTTGAACCTGGGATTTGCTGGCGCTCGGCATCAAACCAAATTCACGAAATATCTGCGCCGTTGTCACACGCCCATAACCTTCAATCAAACCATGCACCAGTACCGGAATACCGAAGCGGCGCAACAGTAGCGCTAGCAAAGGCGTGAGATTAACGCCCTTGCGCGCACCGTTGTAGCTCGGGATAACTACTGGTCGTATACGCCCTGGCGGGCATTGCAGACAATTGACACGTTCATTGGACGCCGCCAGAAAACCGATCATCTCGTTGACGGTTTCACCTTTCATGCGCAGAGCCACAGCAATAGCGCCCAGTTCAAGCTCCGCCACACCACCGTCAAGCATAGCGCCGTAAAGATGCTGTGCTTCTTCAAGGGGCAGGTCACGTGAGCCTTCCCTACCGCGTGCAATCTCGCGTATGAGATGTGCGTAATTCATATCTTCTCCATTGAAACAGTCAGGCTGTGAGCACTGCTGAGGCCATTTTCTTCAGCTCAGTCACACATGAGCCACAGAAAGTTCCACAACTTAAGGTTTCCTGCGACTCCGGACCGTGCTCGCAGATAGTCTCGATCAAGATGCCGCAGCCTACACCGCAGTAACAACAGGTCGATTTGATTTGATTCGTCATGAGCCCAGCTCCTGTGCGTTGTTTAGCAACAGGCGTGCCAAGCATAAGAATCAATTACTTAATGGGCATACAAGTTCTGCCAGACGGGGCAATGCTTTATTTTGGTGCGGCGCCAGTCGGCAGCGCATCAAGGCGGGGCTGGATTACTTGATGCGCTGTAATTTGGGGCGCCCGGATGGCGGTGCAGGAGGTGGCTCAGGCTCACTGTCTTGATTTGAGTCCAAGTTAGCCCCCGCCCCCGTTCCCGATGGCGCAGAAGCTACGCCATCGCTATCCGGATCAAATGCCATGCCCGCACCATTTTCCTTAGCGTAGATGGCGACAACATTACCGATAGGCACCGAGATATCGCGCGCTACGCCACCGAAACGCGCCTGAAAGGAAATTCCATCATTGGCAATGTTCAGGTGGCCTGTTGCATCGTAGCCAATATTCAGGACGATCTGCCCGTCCCTCACAAACTCACGTGGCACGCGCGCGCGTTCATCAGCCACGACGGCAATATAGGGCGTAAAACCATTGTCACAACACCATTCGTGAATGGCGCGGATCAGATAAGGCTTGGTCGACGGCAGTTCCATGATCATTCCCGAAACACATCGGCAGAAGAGGAGAAGCATCCGGCTGTACAGCCGGATGCTGCCTCAGAACGTTTTAACGGCGCATGGCTTTTTCGGAGGGCGTCAGCGCGTCAATGAAACCCTGACGGCTGAAAATTCGTTCGGCGTACTTCATCAGGGGTGCCGCAGATTTCGGCAGTTCGATGCCATAGTGATCAAGGCGCCACAGGAGCGGTGCAATGGCCACGTCTAGCATCGAGAACTCTTCGCCCAGCATGTGTTTCTGCTTGACGAAAACCGGAGCCATCTCGCTCAGACGCTCACGAATAACCTGACGTGCCTTGTCTGCCGTCTTGATATTTTTTTCTAATGGCTCGATGTACGAAAAAACTTCGCGTTCCATCGTAATCAACAACTGACGCGCCCGCGCACGCATGATCGGATCAGCAGGCATCAGTTGAGGATGCGGGAAACGCTCATCGATGTACTCGTTGATGATGTTCGGCTCATACAGGATGAGATCACGCTCAACAAGCACCGGCACGCGACCGTAGGGGTTGATGATGGCAATATCCTCCGGCTTGGCGAAGAGATCGACATCGATCACCTGAAAATCCATGCCCTTTTCGTACAGGACAATGCGGCAACGTTGGCTGAACGGGCAGGTTGTGCCCGAATAAAGGTTCATCATGATCAATACCCCAAAAAAACGAACCGGCATCGGGGCGGCAATGGGCGCTTTAACGCGCTATGCCGGCGATGCCGCGGCCCTAAAACAGGCGGCTACACAGTCAAATTCCAATTCCAATTATTCGTGACACGATGACAAGTCATAGACAGTGCTTTGGCACGGCAAGACGAGGTCGACAAAGCCACGGACGGTTTGGGATTGGAATTACTCAATTCTTCTTGATATCTTTCCAGTAATCTTTCTTCAATGCATAAGCGAAACCGAAGAGAATAACGAGAAAAAACAGAACGCCAAAACCCAACTGCTTGCGGAAACCCGCACCCGGCTCTCCAGCCCAAACCAGGAAACCGACCAGATCGGCAACCTGTTTGTCGTATTCGGCCTGTGACATCTGCCCTGGAATAGCAAGTTCCAGCTTATGGGATTCGTGATTCAAAACCGGCTGGCCCTGCAACTCCCACAGAATATGCGGCATACCCACATTGGCGAACAGCGTATTGTTCCAGCCGGTCGGACGCTGGTCATCGCGATAGAAGGAACGCAGGTAGGTGTATAGCCAATCCGCACCACTCCCTTCTTCGGAGGCGCGCGCTCGCGCCACCAGCGACAGATCAGGCGGCGCGGCACCGAACCACTGCTTCTGCTCGGCCGGACGCGCTGCAATGCGCATTGGCTCGCCGATTTTATCGGCAGTGAACATAAGATTATCCCGGACCTGTTTCTCACTCAAACCCAGATCCGTCAGTCGGTTATAACGCACAAAACTCAGACCATGACAGTTCAGGCAATAGTTAACGAACAGTTTGGCGCCATTCTGTAAAGCGGCCTGGTCGCCCTGAACATTAGGCGCCTTATCAAGATGTGTTGCACCAGAGGCGAATGCCATACATGGAAGAAAGAGGAGTGCCAACAGGAACTTCTTCATGATCTTCGCTTTCATTTGAAGGTCACCCTTTCCGGTACAGGTTTGCACTTGTCGATCTTCGAATACCAAGGCATCAACAGAAAGAAAGCAAAATAGACGACACTGCAAAATTGCGAAATCAGTTGGCCAGCGGCTGATGGCGGCTGCGTACCCAGATAGCCTAGGGTCAGGAATGCAATGACGAAAGCCGTCAGAAAACTCTTGTAGATCGGGCCACGATAACGGATCGACTTGACCGGGCTGCGATCCAGCCAAGGCAGAAAACCGATGATCATTACTGAAGCGCCCATCGCAATAACCCCCCATAACTTGGCATCGAGACCGAAAATTGGCCAAACCATGGAGCGCAGGATCGAATAGGACGGCGTGAAATACCACACGGGCGCAATATGCAGCGGCGTCTTGAGCGGATCAGCGGGGAAGAAATTGTTGTATTCCAGGAAGTAACCGCCACCTTCCGGTGCAAAGAAGACGATGATTGAAAATACAATCAGGAAGACCACCACACCCACAATATCCTTTACCGTGTAATACGGGTGGAACGGCACGCCATCGAGCGGAATGCCTTTCGCATCAAGCTTATCCTTGATCTCGATACCGTCCGGATTATTCGAACCCACCTCATGCAGCGCCAGAATATGCGCAGCCACCAGGCCAAGCAGGGCCAGCGGAACGGCAATCACATGAAAGGAGAAAAAACGGTTCAAGGTGGCATCGCCGATCACGTAATCTCCGCGAATCCAGATCGACAGCGGTTCACCGATCAGCGGGATGGCGGAGAACAAATTGACAATGACCTGCGCACCCCAGAATGACATTTGCCCCCAGGGCAGCAGATAGCCCATGAAAGCCTCGGCCATCAGCACCAGGAAGATCAGCGTGCCGAACACCCAGATCAACTCGCGTGGTTGACGATACGAGCCGTACAGCATGCCACGGAACATGTGCAGATAGACCACAACAAAGAAAGCCGAAGCGCCCGTTGAATGCATATAGCGGATCAGCCAACCCCACTGTACATCACGCATGATGTATTCAACACTGGCAAAAGCCACCGGGATACCGTTGGCATTGAGCGAGGCATCCGGCTTGTAGAACATCACCAGGAAAATACCGGTAACGATCTGGAGGACAAGTACCAGCATTGCCAAACTGCCGAAGAAGTACCAGAAGTTGAAATTCTTGGGTGCGTAATATTCGGATAGGTGGCTACGCCACATGGACGTTGCCGGGAAGCGCGCATCAACCCACTCCAGAAGGTTGCCCTTGAGCGAACCATCTGATTTGTATTTCTCGTAGTTGGTATTCGAACCCATCGCTTACGCCCCCTTCTTTTCTTCGCCGATCAGGATGCGTGTATCCGTGAGATACGTATATGGCGGCACTTCAAGGTTGGTCGGAGCCGGCTTGTTCTTGAACACCCGGCCGGCAAAGTCAAAGGTTGACCCGTGACAGGGACACAGAAAACCACCCAGCCAATCGGGCGACATGCCATCAGCAGGCCCGTGCTGGAACTTGGAACTCGGCGAACACCCAAGGTGCGTACAGATACCGACAGCTACCAGCAGATTCGGCTTGATCGAACGCGTTTCGTTTTTACAATTTTCAGGTTGCTGATTAACGTCAGATTTCGGGTCAGCTACCGCATCATTCAGTTTTGGGAGAGTTTCCAGCATGTCCTGGCTACGGTTAAAAACCCATACCGGTTTGCCACGCCACTCGACAGTAATCATCTGCCCCGGCCCGATGCTGGCGATATCGACCTCAACCGGTGCGCCAGCCGCTTTGGCACGTTCGGAAGGCAGCATACTGGAAAGAAAGGGCACCAACGCTGTCACTGCACCGATACCACCGACAGCCGCAGTAGCGACGATCAGCCGGCGTCGGCCGCAATCCATTTTGCCTTCTGCACTCATCGTACTGATCCTCGGAACGAAATTACCGACGTTAAAAACGTAAGCGGCGGATTATACGTTAAAAACGCTCCGAATTAAAGTGGGCCAGAATGCCAAACACCTATTAATCCAGGGGTCTTCGTTCGCGCACGGCTTGAGCCAGCGTTCCCGGATCAACGTATTCAAGCTCCCCGCCAACCGGCACGCCACGTGCAATGCGCGAGACGCGAATGGCACGACTATTAAGCATTTCAGTCAGGTAATGCGCGGTCACTTCACCCTCATTGGTGAAGTTGGTGGCCAGAATAACTTCCTGCACCACACCATCACCGGCACGAACAAGCAACTTCTCGAGCTGCAACTCACGTGGACCGATACCGTCCAGCGGCGACACGCGGCCCATCAGCACGTAATAAAGCCCTGAATAGGCAAGTGTCTGCTCCATCATGTTCATGTCGACCGGCGTTTCAACAACACACAACAGACTAGCGTCGCGCTTGGGCGACAAACAACGCTCACAGATATCGGTTTCGGTAAAGGTATTGCAACGCTGGCAGTGACGCAAGGCACCGAGCGCAAGCTGCAAAGAATCGGCCAGATGCTGAGCACCCGGCCGGTCACGCTGCATGAGGTAGTAGGCCATACGCTGTGCCGATTTGGGGCCTATCCCCGGAAGGCAGCGTAGCGCCTCGATCAGAGACTCGAGGCTGGACGGTGTCGACATCAGAACGGAAGTTTCATTCCAGGCGGCAAATTGAGTCCGGCGGTAAAACCGGACATGCGCTCCTGCGAAAGCTGCTCGGCACGGCGCATGGCATCATTCAACGCAGCCGCCACCAGATCTTCAAGCATCTCCTTGTCATCCATGACAGACGCGTCAATCGACACGCGGCGCACATCATGAGCACAGGTCATCAACACCTTGACCATGCCGGCACCGGACTGCCCTTCGACTTCGACCGATGCCAGTTGCTCCTGCGCTTTCTTCATGTTTTCCTGCATTTGTTGAGCCTGTTTCATCAGGCCGGCGATTCCGCCTTTCATCATTTTTCTTACCTCAACTGAAATTAAACGGGTTTGATGGATGATTCAATCAGTGTCGCGTCGAACAGATCAATAACCCCGCGCACAAATTCATCCTGTTCGACAGCGGCCACAGCCTGATCCTGACGTTCGCGCTTACGGCGCTGGGCCGTCGCGGCGGGGGTATCGCCGGCCACTTCCTCAAGATCAATCGTCAACAGCAGTGTGCGGCCAAAATGTTCGGACAACGCCTGCTGAAGCTTGTCCTGTGCAGGTTTCATCAGAAGATGGCGGTGCGTCGGCGACAGGCAAAGGATAACCCGTGATGCTTCAACGCGGCGCAGTTCGCAATGCTGGCCGAGTTCACGCGCCATGCCGCCTAGTTTGAGCGCCGCCAGAATCTCGTGCCAGTCTTCACTGGTTGCCGAAACTACAGTCTTCTCGGGTTCTACAGCTTGTTTTACGACTGTTTCTATGACTTTTTCTATGACTTTTTCTACGGGTGATTCCGGAGCAACAACTTTCGCGCTGGCCACAGGCACAGGCGCAGGCGTTAGAGACGCTGCACTTTTTTGCGGTGCCTGAACGAGCGGGCGTTGCACCGGCACATCACCGGGCACGGCCGGGCGAAAGGTATATAGCCGTAACAGCGTCATCACAAATCCAGCCTGATCATCAGGCGCCAGAGACAGCTCCTTGCGGCCATGCACGGCAATCTGGTAACCAAGCTGCACAAATTCGGGATCAAGCTGCGCTGCCATCTCCAGGATGCGCGCACGTTCCGGCAAATCGTCAGGCACGGCCTGCGGTGCCAGTTGCGCCACTTGCAAACGGGTAAACAGGCTGGCCAGTTCCAGCAAGGCCTCATCAAATGAGAGACTGCGCGCCGCCATCTCCTCAGCCACGCGTAGCATGCCGGCCGCGGTGCCGGCCAGCAGTGCATCAAGGATCGAGAATAGATAATCCAGATCAACCGTGCCGAGCATGTCGCGCACCTGGGCTTCCTCTACTTTGCCGGCACCGTGGGCAATCGCTTGATCGAGCAACGAAAGCGCATCGCGCATACTGCCCGCAGCAGAGCGTGAAAGCAGGTTCAAAGCGGCAGGTTCAGCACTGATCGCCTCAACCTCAAGAATCTGCTTCAAGTGGCCTGCAATCAGTTGCGGTGTCATCTGTTTGAGATTGAACTGCAAACAGCGCGACAACACCGTGACCGGTATTTTCTGCGGATCGGTGGTGGCCAGAATGAACTTCACATGTTCCGGCGGCTCCTCCAGCGTCTTCAACATCGCATTGAAAGCTGAATTCGAGAGCATGTGGACTTCGTCGATGACGTAAACCTTGAAACGACCGCGTGTCGGTGCATACACCGCGTTTTCAAGCAGCTGGCGCATTTCATCGACTTTGGTGTTGGTCGCCGCATCGACTTCAAGCAGATCGACAAAGCGTCCAGAATCGATTTCGGTACATGCCGAGCAGACACCACAGGGTGTCGCCGTGATACCCGTCTCGCAATTGAACGACTTGGCCAGGATTCGGGCCAAAGTGGTCTTGCCGACACCGCGCGTACCTGTAAACAGGTAGGCATGGTGCAAACGATTGTCGGTCAGAGCATGGGTCAAAGCCCGAACAACGTGCTCCTGACCCACCAGACTCTCAAAGGATTTAGGTCGCCACTTGCGCGCCAGAACTTGATAACTCATAGGCGAATTTTACTCTGGATTCCCGATCAGATCAGCGAGTGAGGTATTTTGTTTTTATGCCATCAATGAAGGTCAGATGTCACTTGCCGGTGCCGCAACGCCTTGGCAAAGTCATGACGCGCACGCAGTCTGGTATCAGTCAGTATCTCGCCGATGGTTTCCCCGAGCACCATCACGATGCCGAGCAACGGTAAAACCAGCATCAACCCGGCCACCCCGGCGACCGCCCCGCCGACAAAAATCATCACCACGGTAATCAGCGGATGCAGTTTAAGGCTACGTCCGATGGTGATCTGCATGAAAAAGAAATCATCCATTAAGCGCACCCAGATGAACAGGCCGATAGCCGCGTAGGCCATCGCTGGATCACCGGGAAAGTCGGTGGCGACCACCAGCACCACCAGCAGACAACCCAGAATCGAACCCACATAAGGCACCCAGGCCAAAACTGCCGTGGCCAGACCCAAAACGAAAGGTGAAGAAACACCAATCAATAAAAGACCAAAAGCCAGACATAAGGCGTCCAGTGCGGTCAGCTTGATCAAGCCCTGGAAATACAGCCGTGCCGTGTGATCAACCTGATCGAGCAAATAAAGCGTGCGTTCAAAAAAAGCATTGGGCACGGCACGACTCAGGAACATCTTGAATCGCCAGCCGTCACGCAAAAAGAAAAACGCCAGAAACGGTGCCAGAAGAAGTGATGGAAACCAAGCCGCCGCGGTCATCGCCGCTGAAGTAAGGTAAGTCCCCGCGAATTTGTCGCCCAACTCACCGATTTGCCGCGTCAACTGCTCACTCAGGTGCGCTTTGGCGGCAAACGCATAGTTAGTTTCGGCCCAGGCCAGTGTCTCGGCCACAAAACGCAAACCGCCTTCAATGTAGCGTGCTCCGGAATCCTGCCAAGAAACAAGGTGCCTACTAATCCAGGGAAATGCCAGGAGTATGGCGCCGCTGGCGACAACAAACGAACCGCCACTCACCAGCGCAGCCGCACTAGCGCGCGACATGCCGCCAAGAATTAGCCGCTGCAATAACGGGAAAAGCAGGTAGTAGCCTATCAGCGCCAGCAAAAACGGCACGACCAGCCAAAGAATTTTCTGGAACAAAAAAAGCAGGAGACACGTCACCGCGACTATGGCGAGCCACACCAGCGGCCCTGAACGATAGCGCCCCGGCTTCATCTTCATACGTGCGCCTGCTCGCTACGTACCGCACCGCGCAAACGCACACCCAGGTGACGCGCCAGTTGCAAGGCAATTTTCGAGGCAATCAGCGCATGCGAATGCATCAGGCCCATGAAATCGCCACGGAAGAAAGCGACCAAAGTACAGTTTTCTGCCGCCCGTGCCTGTGCAGCTCGCGGCGCATCGTCAAGCAAAGCCAGTTCACCGAAAAAATTGCCACTCTCAAGTGTGGCGATCGGCTTCCCTGCCTGCCCTTGCGGGCAGATCAGCACCTTGCCATCAAGAATGAAATAAAGGGCCTGCCCTTCCTCGCCTTCATCAAAAATCACCTCGTCTTTCAGGTAGGTGCGCTCGTGCATGAAACCGACAACGATTTTCATTTCTCGGGCATTCAAGTCAACGAACAACGATAACGTCCTGAGTTCGTGGAGAGGATGTGCAGGCTGTCTGTTAGGAAATAGGCTTAGCATCGCAGTGGTTTAGAACTCATCAGTGATTGATCTGTCTGAAAGCAGGTTCCCGACGATTCTAAAGCAAAGTGCATGACACGACCATGAGCACGAAAAGCCCGGACACGCCAGCCGCCCCTTCCTTTACTCAAGCGCTAGCCTACTGGCTCTGGCTGGGCTGTATCAGTTTCGGCGGCCCTGCCGGCCAAATTGCCATCATGCATCAGGATCTGGTCGAGAAAAAACGCTGGATTTCCGAACGCCGCTTTCTGCACGCGCTCAACTACTGCATGGTACTGCCCGGCCCGGAAGCCCAGCAACTGGCGACCTACCTCGGCTGGCTGCTGCACGGCAAATGGGGAGGACTAGCCGCCGGCGCGCTGTTTGTCCTGCCTTCGCTGCTCTTGCTGACTGGCCTGTCCTGGCTGTACATGGCCTTCGGCAACACCCCGGCGATGACTGGCCTCCTATATGGCATCAAGCCGGCGGTTACGGCCATTGTCGCTTTTGCCGCGTGGCGCATCGGCAAGCGAACACTGCACAATTTCTGGCTAGGTGCTATTTCCGCAGCGGCGTTTTGCGCCCTCTTTTTCTTCACCCTACCCTTTCCGGCCATCATCCTTGCCGCCGCGGCCTGCGGCTGGCTCGGTAGCCGCCTGGCACCACAACACTTCAACGCCCACTCGCCCCACTCGGCTCAGGCCCGAAGCCATGACGCAGCCTTGATCGACGACGACACGCCAACGCCAGAACATGCCCGCTACAGCCCCGGCAGCTTCCTACGCACACTGATTATTGGTTTGGCGCTCTGGGGCAGCGCGCTGGCCGCCTTGAGCCTGTGCTTTGGCTGGGATGGTTTACTGACGCGGATGGGCTGGTTTTTCACCAAAGCCGCGCTACTCACTTTTGGCGGAGCCTACGCCGTTCTTCCCTATGTCTTTCAGGGCGCTGTCGACCAGTTTGCATGGCTCGGCCCCGGGCAGATGATTGACGGCCTGGCACTGGGCGAAAGCACGCCCGGGCCGCTAATCATGGTCACCACCTTTGTCGGCTTTGTCGGTGCCTGGCAGCACCCGCCCTTTGGCGGTGAACAGATGTTTGCTGCAGGCGCAGCCGGCGCGCTGGTGGTGACTTTTTTCACTTTCCTGCCGTCTTTCGTTTTTATTTTTCTCGGCGCACCGCTAATCGAAAAAACGCACGGAAATCTGCACCTGGCTGCTCCGCTGACCGGAATCACTGCGGCGGTGGTCGGCGTCATCGCCAGCCTGGCACTGTTTTTTGCCTGGCACGTGTACTGGCCACAAGGCTGGCAGGGGCCATTTGAATGGCCGGCCATGATCATTGGCGCAACTGCGCTGGGTGCGCTGTTCCGCTGGCCGACCCGGGTGATCCGCGTCATTGCCGCGTCGGCGCTAGCCGGTCTGGCGCTCTGAACGTAAGGCGACGCCGATTCCGTTTGTCGCAGCCTTACGGCCAGGAAAATTGCCTAAAAAAGGGCCGCCTGCAAAGTAAAATTGATGCGCGGCCCGGATTCACCACGGTTTTCTGAGGTCGGCACACCCACATAGACTTGCCCCGAGAGCACTTTTGTGAAATTCAGAAGCGCCCCAAATCCGACGCTTGTGAGATAGTCAGTACTATTCCAGCCCTGACCGTTGCCTTTGTAGGGGAAGGCGCCACCGTGATCAACAAACACGGCACCACGTACCTGCCCGCCAAAGAGATTCTTGCTGGCATCGTCACCGGGCCAACGCAAGGGGAAATTCAGCTCGGCACTGACAAAATAGCCACGATAACCGGTCAAAAGGCCTTCGGTAAAACCTCGAACAGTCGCGAGACCGCCCAACTGGTATTGCTCTGTCGAGGGTAGAAGTGGATGCTCTGACCATTGACCGTTCCCTCGGAATGTAGCCACCATATCGCCGTCCAGCCGCATCACCCGGTTCACGTCAAAATTATAGCGGGTGAAATTCTTGCCGGTCTGAGTTTCTTCTCCGCCGGTAAACGTCTGACTGGTTTGCCAGACACCGGCCTCATCGAAGTGCTGTGCACTGAATCCGACCGCTTCCGTGCGCACCTTGAGGCGCGAAATGGTGAGCCCGGAGAAGGTTGTATCGGACTCTTTATACTGCGTGTTGAGAAACCCCTCAACCTTGGTCGCCGGGGTCACATAAAACGGGTGCTTCAAGAGCAGAGTACTGGTATTGGAACTGCCCCCGATATCGAGTGACCTGAAACTTCCATTTTTGACTTTGATGTCACTCCAGTCATACCCCATACCCAAACGGGTTCCATACGGGCCGACCGGAATCGAGTACGCAACGGACTGGGTCTGTGTTCCCTGAGCCACATACGCACTCATCGTCAGGGCATCCCGAAAACCGAACAGGCTGGCGTTGGTGTAGGTAACACCCAGGCGTTCCAGGCCGATCGACTGCCGCCCGACATTGTCGACTGACACGGATAAATTGTTGCGTTGCGGTTCTTCCGCCTTGAGGACGGCGTCTACTGTGCCAAACTCCCTACCCGGCTTGAGTTCGGCACGCACGGAAAGATCATTAACGCTGTTGAAAAAAGCCAGATTTTCCTGCAGCGATTCCAGATTGACCAATTCCCCTTCTTTTAGCGCCAGGCGACTCTTGATGTAACTTTCGTTTGTCGAGTCATTGCCTTCAAGCTGAATCTCTCCGACATGGCCTTCAGCCAGTTGAATGTGCACCACGCCATCTTTAATCTTTTGAGGCGGCAATAATGCGCGTGCCGTGGTGAATTTTCTCTCGGCGTAAAGTTTGTTGAAGGCCTCGACAAGATCAAACAACTCACCAATCGAAACCTTGCGCCCCTCGTAGGGCGCAACCAAGTCATTAATCTCTTTTTCCGTCAAAATCTCGGAATGATCAACTTCGATTGTGCTTACCGGGATCAGTGTCTCCTGGCCTGCCGGCTTCTTTGCCTCCGTTGGCGCCTGCGTCTTATCGTCGACGGTCGGGGTATTTATGTTCTTATCGCGGCTCTCGGCTTCTTGCTGTAGCTTTCGCTGCAACTCAAGCGACTCCATGGTGCGCGTCGATTGCCCTTGAACCGAGGCGGCGGAAGGCAGGCTTGCACCAACCTGTCCGTAAACTACCGGAGCACAAAGGCCAAGCACGAATGCAGCACATGCCGTCCGATTGAGTTTCGTCACCTGTATCTCCCCTGTCTATTATCATTTCATCCGGGCAGATACTGAAAAAACGTTTCAGCACCCACCCGGATAATCAATCACCGGATTTTTACTATTCTACTACCTCAATATCTGAGGGCTTGGTGGGCGGTCGATCGAACAAGGACGACTTATCGCTAAAGACCAGCACTTCTCCATTACGCTGCCCGCGGCGAGCAAGGAGTACGCCGCCAAACGACACGCCTCCCGGCAACAATGAAGAACCGGGATTCTGGTCGTTGATCGCCTGCAACTTCTCGATCAGACGCGACACACTATTCTCTGTACTGAACGCATTAACAATAAAGTCCGGACTATAGTTAACAACGTAAGCACCGGCCAAGGCAAATTGCCGGTCATTAAAGAAGCTGAGCGAGAACGGGCTGTCCGGCGCATAGAGTTGGGCATCCGGAATGCCGGAAACCACCTGACTCAGATTGTTGACCAAAACCGAAGAGAACGAGTTGCTCAGTTGCGCCGTCTTGCCTATGCGTACGTTGAGGAAATCAAGTAGCGGGCCGTTTGAATGCACCGTCGCGAAGGCGGAACTCAGATTGTCGACCACGACCGGCGATTTCGTACTGACAAAAGCATAGGTCTGTGACGCCATGCCCCCACTCGGACCACTGAGGCTTAGATGCAACGCCCCGCCGGTGCCGGTGTAGGAAATATTGGGCAGGTTGATGTTGTCGGCACTCACCACCATCGACCGCGCTATCTTGGCATCGGCCACGGAGACCTGGCCATCCGGGAAGAGTGCTGTCAGTGAGACAACATTGGCAATTAACTCATCGATAGTCAAAGTGCCGGCCGTCAAATCAACCGTATCACCCTTGAGCTTGGTCAGGTGCAACAGACCATTGGGCACATATAGATCGGTCGGGCCGGTCACCGTACTGGTTTCACCCACCAGATCACCTTGACGCTGCTCCAGATGGATTCCGGTTGAGGCCCCCAGCTTGAAAGTACCCGTGGCTTCGGTGACGATACGGTTGCCTGCCTCGCCAACCGTGGCATTGCTTGAGGTCAGCAGCATCTTGCCGCCAGTGATATTGACGTCGTTAGTCAGATTACGGTTGAGAATGGCACCATCGGCAGTGATAGTCACATCACCGAGGGTCCGAATTCGGTTCAACTCGACAACCCCTGCGGAGAGCAAATCAACCGTGCTTAGTGCTGTCAATGTACCGATTTTTACATCATGCGCTGCCGTAATGCCGATCTTGCCGGCAAGCGCATTGATTTCCGAAGCACCGTCCATTTTCACGCTAAAGGTCTTTTGCGGAGCAGGCGGGAAATAATCGACCGGCACTTCTTCCAACTGATAGCCATCAGCCTTCAACGCGATATCACCGGCTGTACTCGACAAACGTCCACTGTCGCTGAAGTTGATCGACTCGGCAGCATCCATCGCGACATTATTTTTGGCGCGAACGTCGCCGATGATGTTGATGGTGCTGGCAAACGAACTTACGGCCAATTCACCGTTGTTCGCCGAAATATTGCGCAGATTCAAATTCCGGCTTGGGCTATAAACATAGATTCCGTTCGGCCCGGTCAGATCGACCCAGCCATCAGGATCGCTGCCAATGTCGAGGAAATTGAGCTTAGTCGAATCACCCTGTCCGATAGTGGTCGCCGCCGTCAGCCAGATCTTGTTGGCCTGCACGTCAGTGACGAGATTGGCGTTCGACTCAAGCATGGCCCCCATTGAGGTCAGCTTGGCCAGATTGCCGGCAAACACCTGTTCGATGAGCATGTCACCCGCCTGATTGCGGACAAACAAATCGCCACGCGCACGTGCCGTCAGCGCACCGCTTAGCCCAACCAAGAACTCGGAACCGGCGCTACCGACATCGCCGGCCCCCGCTTCGAGAATCACATTGCGGCCATCAACCGGTGCCACACCTGCGCCAGCGACGTTGATCAGCGAAGCGCCGGTCTTGATGCGGATATCCTTGTTCGGCGACGAAACCTGACGAACACGAATATCGTCTTCGGAGCCGATATAGATTTCCTGCGCAGCAGTTGCAACCAGTTCGCCCGGCGCCCGCATCGTGATATCGACATCGTCCTTCTGGCGAATGGTGATCTGATGGTTGGCTGCGTCGATCACGACATCGTTGCGATCCGCCACCACCAGCGCCAGCCGGTCATCATCACTCCACGCACCCGGGTTGGTGCCGATCACCCGTGCAGTTTTTTCAACACCAATGCCACCGTTAGCTGCCGTAAGCGTGATATTGCGGCCAGAGATATTCGCCTTCTCGATCAGCGCCTCGGTATCGGCCGTGTCCTTGAAGATGCCCGCAGCGATACGGTTGGTGATCTGATCGTCCGACCAGGTGCTACCGGCAATCAGCTTCTGGTAAGTCGCATTGTCGGCTGTCTTTACGTTGTAACGGTAATTGGCATCAAAGGCCTGTGCGCCAAACTCGGCATGAGCACTGTGATAGATCGCCGTCTGCCGTGCTTCCTGGAGTGACACCTGCTGTGCTGTCCAGCCATTCACCGTCTGTAGTTGTGTCACATCAGCCGCCGACAGATGATAGGCATACTGCGCATCATAAGCATCTGCCGTATAGCCTCCTGCCCCATCCGAAATCACGTTTCTCATCTGCCAGTAGCGTGAATACAACTGCTGCTTCGACTGGTTGTAGCCGTTGACCGTATTCATTTCGCTCGCGGCTGCCGCTGCACCTTGTAGGCCGGCACGTGCAGCCACTGCAAGCAATTCAGTACGCGATTCGATATCCACACGTGCTTCAGTATTGGCGTCGACAATGCTGCCGTTGCTGGCAACTAGGGTTATATCCCCGGCAATCGACGACACCTGATCAAGGCGCATATCACCAGCATTCTCGGTGATATGAATATCCTTCGCGGCGGCCGCATTCAAGGTACCAGTACTGGACGTAACGTCGACCAGCATCGTTTTTGCCGACGAACCTATCTTGCCGTTGTCGGAGCCAAGCACAATGCTGCCACCGGCAACCGCGACGCCTGTGGCCACATTAACCAGATCGCCATCAGCACCGATACTCACCAACCCACCCGCGTTGGCGCGGAAAATTTCCAGCTGCCCCTGCATTGCACGAACGGCCAGATCGCCAGATGCGGTCGCATCAAGCTTGCCACCACTCTGCAGAATGACCTGCAGACGCGGATCAACGCCTGCGGCACCAATGCTCCCGGCACTGGCCGTCAGGTTCAGGTTATTAGCCTGAACCAGCGTCGTTTCCGCGGCATGAATATCGGAGGCAGTCAGGGTAGTCGTTCCGGTCAGGTTACGTACGGCCCCCTGCAGTTCCAGCTTCTTACCTGCATTATTGACGGTCAGATCACCCGTGTTATAGCCGGAGAACTCAATGGCGATCGGCTTCGAAGCATTCAGGCTATGCACGTAATAGGCGCGCTCAACCCAGTTCCAGTAGCGGGTCGTCTGAAAGTATTCCTGGTCATCCACACAGATACCGGCAACACAGGTATCGGTCCACCAATGCCCTGTTTGCGCGCCATACATTGGAGTAGCCGAGATGGTCTTGGTGTAGTCCATCTGGTAGTCAGGCTGTGCAACCCCTTTGGTATAGGAAACATCAGACAGCCACTGACCGTTCGGACGCACGGTTTTTATGGCCGTGCTGTTGTAGCCAGTTCTTGTGCCAGGGTCTCCACTCAGGATATCGCCACCAAACCAACTACAGCCGAGATAGCAGCTTTTCGTGTAGCTTTCCCAGTACTGATCCACCCATGTTTCGGCATCCATCCAGAACAGGCGACGGCCATCGCGCGGGTTGTAGTAACCGTTCCGACCTTCCGCCCCGCCTGTATCCGTGACCGTTGGCGTGCGATCATCCGCCGAATTGAAATTCACATACGAATAGGTGAAATTATCGCCAACGCGCGTAATGGTGGTTTCAAGAGGCTTGCCGTCTGCGTTCTTGGTGCTGGTATCGGTGATCTTGATCATGCCAGCCACACCCGGGCCGGTATCCAGTTTATTCACCGCCAGAGCACTGCTCGACGTATTCGTTACATTGATGCGGCCGTAACCATCGAGCACCTTGAGCTTGCCATTGCCGGTACTGAAAATATCACCATAGAGCTGGATGTAGCCGCCAGCGACGGCGACGCTACCAAGCTCCAAACGGGCATTGGCTGCGTCCCAGCGCAACTGGGGCCGGAACACATCCTTCACGCTTTCACCGTTCTCAGTCATCGCCAGCCGTATCCAGCCACCGCCTGCGGAAATCGCATTATTGGCATCAGTCTGGCTGATATTCACCTGATAACTGGGCAGACCGCTCTGGATCAGGCCATTGATATTCAGCTTTTCGCCGCTGATGAACACGTTGTTACCGGCGATAACCGAACCTTCTGTCACCGGTGGCGATACGGTATCCGTCCAGCTGTGGGTCGTCACACTGGAAGAAGGAACACCGGAAGGACTGCTTGGGGTGTGGTTGGGGTAGAGTCCGCTGGCGAGGTCTTCGTAGTACAGATCAAGCGTATAGGGCACTAATCGATTCGAGACAACACCGGTCAACGGGTCCTTCACATCGCGCCAGACAGTCGCCGGTTGCCCCGGCTTGTTGTTCGGCACATTCAGTGTCGGATCACCGCCCTGATGGGTAAAGCCGGTAGTGAAAGTCTTGATGAAATCGCCCTGCGTGGCGATATCGATCGTCTTGGCCACCAGATTCGAGGAGACCTGAACGCTGCCGACACTCTCGATCTTGATCAGGCCACGCTTGTTGGTGATGTCGCCATCAACGTGGATTTCCGGGTTGAGTGCATTGAGGTTGACCGGGTCCGAATAGGTATTCTCAAGCAAAATTACTGGATCAGCGGAGGTCTGTCGATCAAGCACCTTGGTAAAGCCAGCGCTCTTGCCACTACGGTTGATGTTGTTGATGTCGTCGTTACTGCTGACGCGGACCCCGTTCATCGTCACGACACCGCCCAGATCCTCGGAGATGAACAGGCTAGGCAGCAAGCCGTTGCCGACGATACGCATGAACTTGTTCGAGGCATTCCGCACCTCAATCTTCGCGTCACCCGGCGCGATGAGTTCGCCGCCGCCGGTCAGCGAGCCACCGTTGGCGAAAATGTATCCGGTGTAGGCAGCAGCGGGCTGGATGTTCAGAAAATCGGCGGTCGCACCAACCCCCAGCTTGTTCTTCTTCGCATTCAGAATCTGGATATCAGCCAGGAAGCCGTTGGCAATATCCGGGTTATCGGTCTTGTACTCGTCGTAGAGCGCCTGCAAGCGGGCAATACGGTCTGAAATGTCACGTGCCAGATCGACGTTGGCACTCAACACCGGTGTCGCCATACCTTCGGACTGCTTGGTGATCACCCCTGCCGCATCGATATACAGGAACTGTTGGTAGTGGGTGCCGGCAAACAGGGTACCGTTATTGACGATGTCGGAAACTGAGCTATCGCGCACCGAACCCCCGGTAATGTCCAGACTAATGTCGGCACCGAAGATGGCTACCGCATCAGCAATGAACTGGCGATAAAGATCAGTGCCCCGCCCGTAGCCGCGCGTGACATGAGTGCCTTCACCGGCCTTCAGATGAATGTCCTTGACCGTGGCAATGGCCGCACGCTCGATCTGCTCCGGTGCTGTTGCGCCTGACGGAACGGTGCCTGTTTTGGGCACATAGGCGGCAATAGTGATGGCGTTGTTCTGTTCGATCTCACCCCGAGCATCCGGGCTGGTCTTCATCGGGATGGCGGTGTTGTTCCACAGGCGGGTTTCCGCGTCGGCGCGCAGGTTGTTGTTGTAACCGGCGTAGATTTCTACGCTCTCGTCGCTTTCCAGGCGCGCACCATTCAACGTAACGTTGTTGGCTGTCTTCACCCGGCTGACCGTATTGCCCTGCGCCGCACCGGCCAGACCGTAGGTCTTGGCCTGCACCTCGGTATCGGCAATGGCTTCGGTTTTTGTTTCCAGCGTAATTGTGTTGTTGCTATCAAACTTGGTGCCGCTGCCAATGGTGATATCGGCATCGTTCTTGTCGTTGTAGATGAACGATTCGGCCTTGGCGATCGGCAATGCACCGCCGGAATCGAGCTTGACCATATCGTAGAGCTGAACATCATTGCGCGCGCCCATCGAAAGATGACCAGTAGCTACTCCCGCCGGACGCGTTGTGATCAGCGTGCCGGTGCCAATAATCACATCGGTATCGTTGCTGACCGTGGTCGTGCCCCGGACGGCTGGCAGATCAAACAAGCCGCCCGATGCTGCGGTGATGTTGAACACCGGATTGCCGCCGCTCATCAGCACATCCTTGCGCGTGCGATTGATGGCGTTCACATCGACACTGTTGGCAATGATTTCCAGATTATTGCCGAGGTTGGCTTGTACGATGGCACGGTCGACCAGGTTGATGGCATTGCCGCCACTGGCGCCCAGCAACGAGGCGTTGACGCTGCTCACCTTGGTGTTGAACTTGGCCAGATGGTTGGCATTGATATCAAGTGCAGCCACCTGAATCGTACGGCCCGCCGAACTGTTGCGAATATTGGCAATGGTCGTGCTGCGATTGGTTGTTTTTGCGGTAGCTGCCGCCCCCGACACGAGGCCACCGGAGCCGGAGGCAGATTCTGCAAAGTTGTCGTCAGTAGCGAGTGCATGAATGTTCAGCGTACCGCCAGTCACCTTGACGTTGCTGCCCAGGAAGGAAAGGGTTTCGGTATCCGAACGCGCCTCGGTGTCGTTGAAGCCGGCCGCAACAATACCGCCGTTGTAGGCATCAACACTGGAAGCCTGCTGACTGTTGGTGCTGGCGATGATGTTGGTCGTTCCAGTCACACTCAGAGTGCTGCTATCACCGACCTGCGAGTAGACCCGCATAACGGAATCGGCTTTGCTGACTGTTGCGTTAAGCCCGAGCAGCAACCCCCCGCCGGCTGCAAATGCGGCAGCGCGTGCCGATTCCTGTGTGCCATTGCGCAAGGCCAATGCCTGCACCATCAGCGCACTGGCATTCACCGTATTGCTGGTGCCAAGATAGGCATTGACCGTGGTCAGTGCCGTGGCGTTGGCTTCGGAGCCACCAATATTGAGGCCGCCGGAAACGCTGATGCCATCCGCCTGCGCATCAACTTCCGGTGTTGCTGAAGCGGTAATACTGAGGGTATTGGCACCTAGGTTGAAGGTGGTGCTGCCCCCCGTAAAGGCGCTGACGGCGCCAGTATCCTTGGCATCGGCAAACGCTCCATTGGCAGCAAAGGAGAGACCACCGGAGGCACTCTGGGCAACGGCCTGCACACGCCCCGATTCACTGGCGCTGACGGTGACATTGCCTGCGTTGTAGGTGCTGCCACCAAGTGCGGCATTGACCGTGCTCGACTTCTTGGCATCTGCAACAACGATGCCGGCAGCAGCAGCACCGATAGAAGCACCCTTGGCATCGACATCCAGCGTCGTTGAATCGACCGCTGTTACGGTAATCGTTCCGGTACCAGCGCTGGCACCACCACCGATGGATGCATCAACGGTATTGATAACGTCGCCATCCGAAATGGCTGCCCCCAAACTGACCGAGCCAACGCCACCGGCAAGCGAGAGAATATCGATCGCCTTGCCCGTGTCATTGCTGGCCAGCGCACTGACCACAATGTTGCCGGTAGTCGTCAGCGTGGTCCCCGAGCCGATATTCGCCGCCACATTCGATTTCACCGACGTAATACCGAACGCCCCTCCGGCACCAAGACCAAGGCTGACACCAAAACCGCCGACTCGCGTCTTGGTATCGGTCTTGTCCGTGGCCACCACATTGACGCTGCCACTCTTGATCGTACCCGTACCGGTGGTCGTTGCCGCCGTACGATAAACGTAACCGGCTGCTCCGCCAGTGGCGATGTCACGCACATTCTTTTGCGTTGCACTGTCAATCAGCGCCTTGTCAGAGGCCGCCAGCGTGGTTGGCGCATCCTGCGGGGTCATCGAACTCAGATGATCACCCGAAGTCATCTTGCTGACTTCGGATAAGGTGCCGGCTCCACCCTTGTCAGCTTCTTTCGCCGAATCACCCTGGACATCATCACCCACCAGCGTGATCACGGCAGCGCCGCCGATTCCTGCTGTGGAACCCACCCCGGCCGTCATCGCCGTGGCAATCACGTGCTTGATGCTTTCGGCCTCGATAGCCGTCTGACCGCTCGCATAGATATTGCTGTTATTGGACGTGGCCGTCGTTCTCGCCTTGATGACATTGATACTGGCGCCAGCGCCAACCCCGACGGCCGAGATGCCAATACCGAGCGCACCCGCCTTGGTGTTGGTATCCAGCAGGTGCGTTGCCTTGACACTGACGTTGCCCACCTTGCCGGTAAGCGAGTCAGCGCCAACATCGGCGTTGTCGAGCAAGGCTTCGGTCTTGTCGGTAATCACGTTCAGCGAGACCATGCCGGCGATACCGTTTCCACCGCCGCCGGCCACCGCCACCGCGATATGGTGCGCATTGGTTTTGTTGTCGGCTTCAACGGCGACATCGCCACTCGTCACGACCCTATCTGCGCCACCCGTATTTTTCAGTGTCGCCCTGGTCGTCGAATCACTCAGACTGACCACAAAGGTGCCGCCATAGCCATCGCCGCCAGCAGCCAGCACGCCGCCGACCTGATACATATTGTTTTCGTTGAGCGCCTTGATACTCAGTGAGCCGGCATTAATGCGTGTGCCGTCCACATACGCTTCGGTCAGGTTGGCCAGTTGAACGAAAGACAGTGTGCCGGCGGCACCGAGGCCACCCACCGCACCACCGACCGCGATATCGGAAACCGCCTGCGTGCCCTTGGCACGCACATTTACGGCACCCTGTGCGGTGATCTGCCCGCCCTGTGCGTAAGCCTGCGTCGTCCGCGTCACCCCGATGATATCGGCACCAAATCCGGCTGCCGCGCCGCCGATGGCCAGATTGCCGATAAAGCTGTTAGCGAACGCGATATTGCTGGCGTTGATGTCTACCGACTGGTTGGCACCCGCACCGGTATTCGTCGGGTTGATATTTGAATTATTGATATAGGCGCTGGTTGAGCCACCAATCGCACTGACGCTCTCAATAACTGCTACGCCAACACCGGTGCCGCCGGCGACGTTGGCGGTAATGCTGTCGATGTGCTGCGTCGACGAGGCATTAACGGCCAGACCCGTGATGTTTTTCTTGGCCTTCTTCGACTTGAGGTCGAGTTTGTTGTAGGTCGCCAGATTCAGGGCGCTCAGGTCGACGGCCGTATCCGTACCGGTGATCAGGTCACCACTATTGACGCTCAACACATCGGTGGGCTCTTTGGCCAGTGCCGTGACTGATGAACCATCCACATAAGCGGCCGTCGTACTGCCAATGTAATTCACCGTAAACGAGGCGCCCAGGCCGCCGGCACCAATGCCGACACCGGCTGCACCGGAAGCAACCGTGATCTTGTCGTCGCTCTCGGCAAGCACTCCGACGTTCCGTTCTGCCACCACCACCGCACCATTATCAATATAGGCGTTGGTATGGCTCTTCAAGGTATTGATGCTGAAGCTGCCGGCCACGCCGACTTCGCCACTGGCACCCACCCCGATACTGAGCGCCTTGATGGTTTCGCCTGAGGTGCCCTGCACCTTCAGGTTACGCACCGCATACCCGCCGCTTCCGGCCTTCTTGCCGGAAACATGTGCCGTGGTGGTGTTATCGATCTGGTTGACTGAAATGGCCAAACCGGCCGCTGCATCGCCCGATATTGCAGCACCACCCGAGAAGGCATCAATACCGGCCGTGTCGGTCGCCGTGACATTGACATCAGAATAAGCACCAGTGATTTCCGAGTTAATGATCTCACCGTAAGTCTTGTTGCTGGTCCGGTTCGATGAGGCTGAGCCAGCAAAGGCCCCTTCGGCAGAACCGGCACCGGCAGCCGATAAAGTCTTGATACTCGATTCGTTAATCCCTTCAATCGTAATCGCCGCACTACTGTTCTTGAGCGAGGAGCCGCTTATACGTGCCGTAGCAACGCTTTGAATATTGTTATCGGCTACGGCAGCACCGATCGCCGTGGAACTGGCACCAATCGCCACCGCTCCTGCAACCGAGCGCAGATCGGAATGATCCTTGGCATGAACCGTAACAAAGCCACCAACGCCGTTCTGCAGCGTTGAATCCACCAACTCGGCCGTAACCATATTGGGATTATTACCGATGAAGGACTGGCCAATATCGTTGATTGACAGCGACCCGGCGTAGCCTGCCTTACCCGCCCCCACCGCGGCAGAAATGCTCCACAACTCAAGCGCTTGGTCTGCATTCAGACTCAGCTCGTAGGCATGATCAAGTGTCGAGTTATTGATTTTAGCGGTCGTTGAACTGCCAATTCGGTTCAGTGAAAATGCTGCCCCTGCACCGGCGGTCTGCCCGATGCCAACGCTACCGGATAGCGAATGAATCTTCGACGTATCCTCGGCTTTGACGCGGACGGCGTTGCTATCCCCCAAATCCGGATCTTGTGTTTGACTGCCGGAAATACGTGCTTCGGTCGTGTTGTCAATGAAGCTCATGGCCAGTGACAAGCTGCCCGCCGTGCCCTTGGCTAAACCACCCGCTGCCGCGAGCGAGTGAATTTCCGAAATTTCCTTGGCGTGCACGTAAATGTCGTACTGTGACTTGAGCGTCGCCGTATCGACGGTGGCACGCGCCTCGTTACCAATTTCGTTGTAGGTAACCGCCGCACCAAGCGCTGAATCCTTGAGCGCTATATTGACTTGGCCCGCCACCGTCTTGATGATGGCCTTGTCCTGCGCTTCAACCTTGATCGTCGGTGCCGTCAGGATAGTGGCTGCGCCGCCCGCAGCAGAGCGCTCGACCTTGGCATGAACGATGTTGTTGATGACGCCAATCGACAGCGAACCCGCACCGGAGAACTTGTTGCCGGAAGCACCGACACCAAAACCGACGCCGAGGATGCTGGTATCCGAGTCTGCGATTACATCGATCCGGTTTGCGGCCGAGAAGCCGCTGACCGTGACCTCGGAATCGGCGATGCGTGCCGTCAGGTTGTTGGCGATCTGATTATAGGCAATTGATGCCCCGACATTGGCACTGCGACCGATCTGAACGGTGCCCGCAACTGCCGTGATGCAATTGCCGCTGGGGGTTGCGCCGCCGGCGCCTTCACCACAGTAGTCCAGCCCCTTGGCCACATGCGCCCGATTACCGTCCGGGTCAATAGCTGTTTCAAGCGCCGCATCGGCACCTTGATCTTTAGCCAGCACCTCAATATTGCCGGTGGCCGTAACCTTGGAGCGCACGATCTCGGCCGTCGTATGATTGGTGATCTGGTTGACCACCATTGAGCCGGAGAAGCTGTCCTTGCCTTCGGCGGCGGTGAGCGAAAGCATCGCCGCACCGGAACCAATTTCGGTTGCGTTATAGGCGCGCACACCCGCTGTATCAAAGCCGGTGACGGTCGGGCTATCGTAAATACCACTCAGCACGTCGTTGCGGATATTGGCCCAGGTGACAGCACCACCCACGCTGGCCCCCTTCTGTGTCGAGCCTGTGGTGAGCTGCAGGGAGCCGGCACCCGTACCGATATAGGAGCGGTTGTAGGCGGTGACATCCAGATCACGACCCGAAGTGCCGCTCTGCCCGGTTAGGCTGGTATTGACGACCCGGGCGACCGTGCGGTTCTTGGTCTCATCGTTGTCATCGGTCAGCGACTGTGTCAGCGAAAGTGAGCCGACCAGCGCATAAGAATTTTTTGCTCCACCACCATTGCTGGCATCAATGGCCATGCCCAGTGCCACCGAGAGCTGCTCACCACCAGTCAGGGCTTGTAAAGTGACATCGTTGGCATCGGTGATGACACTGTTCTTGAGCAGCGCCTCAGCCGAGTTGCCGGTGGAATTGAGTGCGAGGCTGCCAGAAATACCCACGGCTGTTTTCTGCCCCGGTCGGTTGGCGCGGGTAATAGCAGCCGCACCCGATGCGGCAGTGATATCGCTGTTGCTGATGCCACGAATCAGAAGTTCGTTGCCAGTCGTAATGCCGACTGGCTTGGCCTGCTCGATGGTCACGCCTTCGATCCGTGCCAGCGTCGTCATTTCAGTGATATTGATCGAACCACTGCCAGCACCGGAAATGCTCAGTGAAGGCGGCTTCTTCTCGGCCTGCTGCGTGTCGGCCGAACCGGTTTTGGCCGGCGAATTCAGGCTGACCGACGCCAGCGCATTACCGGCATCCAGAATTTTCTGGTAGCCGTCCTTCAGCTTGTCGAAGGGGCCGGCATCCGTAGCTCCCTTGTTGGCAACTGCACCAGCCACCGAAATCGCTTCCAGATGACCGTCGGTCTTCGCCGTAACAGCAAGGTCGTTGGCCTTGATCTTGGCTCCAGCGACGATCGATCGCGAAGTGCGAGCGGCATCCGTAATGGAGAGGGTGTCATTGTCGGCAATCTCAGCTTTGGTAGTCGTCGTTACGTCATTCAGGGCAATACCAATCCCGACGCTGGCACTTGAAGACAGATTGAGGCCGCCGGAAAGCGAGAACATCGTTGGTGACGACAGTGCGTCCACCTTCAGTGCGCGTGCAGTGATCGAGGCTTCATCATCGACCAGTGCCCGTGTCGTACTGTTAAGGACCATCTGCGAATAGGTGCCGTTACCACCAAAGGTAGCGCCATAGCCGGCACTGGCGGCCAGTGACAACAGGTTTTCGGTACTCTTGGCGGTGACACGAACATCATCGACAGCCAAGCCAGAGGCGGTACGCGTGAACACTTTCTCGCCCGCCACACCGGCGCCGGTTTCCGTAATCCGCTGGATGACCGCACCTTCGCGAACAATGGCCTCCGTCGTGCTGTTCACATTGACTATATCGAGCGCTGCACCCAGCCCTTTTTCCCCAGTACTACTGGGCAGGATTTCCCCGGCCTGGAACATCAGGCTGGCGACGTGCTCGGCCTGAACCACCACCGGCGCGGCAAACTTGAAGCTCTCCTTGCGCTCAAGGTCAGTGGAATAAAGAACGCCGAGGTAATAATTTTTCTTCTCCGGCGCGACGACGTAATCGAGCGTCCAGTCACCGGTTGATGTAGTGTTCTGGTTGAGCTTGGCGCCCGAGTCAATCACCGCACGCGAAGTATCCTTGTAATCGAGAATGCTGACTGAACCGGAGAGGCCAATCGAGCCATCCGAGCCGTCCGACGTGCTCTTCGCCGAGGACACCCCGTTAAAGACATCAAAAATGTTATTAATGCTGTCGAGCGCGGTATAAATCGTCTCAAGCCCGGTCCAGCGCCAGCTTTCCGTATTCCCGAAGAGCAGGCTCTTGCGCTGCGGAATCAGGGTATCGGAATGAACGGCGATTCTCGATGCGGTGACATCGGCATCCTGCCCGACCAGTGACAAGGCATTGTGCTCGAAGGAGCCAATCGACAGTCCCACGCCATAGGCCATACGCGAAGTATCGTTGGCCTGGCTACCTTTTGAGGACGTCGATAACGCTGCAGCCTGCGCCGAGATCTTCATATCCTCGGCACGCACGCGCGACACGACAGCAACCGAATCGCTGGCGTGAATGATTGCGCCAGCACCGATCGTTGCCGTCGCACTGTGCACACTGGTGTTGTAGGCGATGGCACCGCCAATACGGAAAGACTGCTGGCTAGGTGAAGATTTGTTGTCCGGCTTCAGCGCCGTGAGACCAAACTTGTCCCAGAACGCCTTCTCAACGCCGTCGACACCGGATAAAGCGGCCGCCTTGAGCTTGCCCGAGGCGATAATCCTGTCAATCTCACTACCACCTGCCTTGGCCGTCGCGGTGGTAATGTCTTTCTTGATATCATTGAGTGCCAGCACCTGCACGTTCGTTGCATCCTTCACATCCGCGGCCAGCGTAGCTGTTGTCGTCGAACGGTTATCAGAAATCGCGATGGCAGCAGCTGCCCGGCCATTGGGCCCGGTTGCCGAAGTTACTTCGGTTTCGTAGCTGCCGGAATTGGTTGCCGCCACGGTGACATTGCCGGCGACCTTGATGTTGGCACCCTGGTTGACCAGCGCCGTGGATTTGATGTCGGATGATGTAATCGCAGCCGCGATAGCAATAAACCCGGAATTCTCGGTCTGGTTCTGAGCCGAAGCGATCGAACCTTCCATTGACGACAGATTCTGGGCATGAACGTCCAGATTGTTGGCCTTGATCGTTGCACCACTATTGACGGTGACCTGAGCATCCGAGGCGTCGCGTACATAGAGCGCACCGATCCCGAGCGGCGTATTGAACTGCGCGCCGGGGCTGGGCAAGCGCTTGGCCATACCGGCCTTGGTCACGTTCTCCGCACCCAGTGTCACATTGCCTGCGGCCTCGATAGTTGATCCGGTATTGATATTGACGTAGGACTTGGCATCTACGTCCGACACCACCAGATTGACACCACCCAGTGTCAAAGCGAAACCAGCCAGTTGCTGTGCACTGGCTGTCACCACATTGAGTGCGACATCCAGGGGATTTTCATCGGCGTAGACAAACTGCGAGTCAACATTTGCCTTGGCGGTAATGACAACTTCGTTGGCCTTGATCGTGGCCCCATTGATATCCACTCTGGCCGTGGCATTGGCCCAGCCCAGCGTCGGAATTTGCGAGGCATCATGGGCATCCAGCGTCACCTTGCCGCCGGTGTAAATACCGTCAGCCTGGGCCAGCAGCTGGGAACCGGCCTGCAACGCGATTTCCCGCGCGGTCAGGGTCAGATTGCCGGAATTCCCGGTTGAAGCCCCTGAAATATGGGCATCCCGGGCAGATATTGCGGGATCTGAGGTATCGACCTGCCGCGTAGACACCACACGACCGGCACCAATCGTAATCTTGTTATCGGCTTGCAGCGTCAGGCTGGAACCGCTCCACTGAATGCCATCTTCGTTGGCGGCAATACCGCGCAACAAATCCTTCTGAACATCCAGGTTGAACGGATCGATCAGAATGTTTCCTGCTTTGCCGTTGGCGGCATCAGCCTGCAAGGCACCGCCCGCCAGAACCACCGTATTTTTGGCGCTTAATTCAATATTACCGGCGTCGCCGCTGGCACCCGCGCTGGTGTTGATTTTCGCTTGATCAGCGAGCGTGGTATCACGCTGAGCCATGACCAGCACATCGCCACCCGCAGAATTCTCGCCCTGGCCTGCGGCTGAAATTTCGCCCGTGCCGGCCAGAAGGATATCGCGTCCCGCCTGCAGGCTGATCTTGCCGGCGCGCACATTTTTAGCGCCATCCGATTCGATCAGCCCGGTATTGCTGATATCCTCGGCCGCGAGAATTTCGATTAATCCGCTCTCAACCACCACCTTGGCACCGGAGCGGAAGCCATTGACGTTAACGATATCGCTGAAATCGGGGTCACTTCCGGCAAAGGAAGCACCACTGTGAATGGCACCGCTATTGACTACTGAGCCGCCGGCAAGCGTGACATTGCCAGCCGCATTGATCTTGCCCTGAACACTGATCAGACCACTCGGATTGATTGGCACCGCCCCATTGAGCAGCGCACTGGTGGCCGCCGCTGACGGACTTCCAGTGCCATCAAAGAAACCTTCGACAAAGCTGCGCGTCGGCGTCACCACCGTCAACGAACCGACATTGATCGAGCCGGATTGGCCAACGATCAGACCGGCCGGATTAGCCAGATAAACATTACCGCCAATGCCGCCGTTGCGAATCGAGTTGAGCATCCCGTCGATCCGGCTCGGATCGCTCGAGTTGATCAGATTCAGCAGGTTTGCCGCACCCGTCGGCACATGCAGATTGACAACGTTGTTTTTGTAAACGTCAAATTTGCTGAACGAGTTAAACGCGTTATTACCCACCAGCGTGCTGGTGCGCACATCCGTGACGTTTCCTTGAATGGCCAGTGTAGTTTGCGTCCGGCCATCGACCACAATCTGCTGCGCAAAGGTGACACCGGGCAAGATG
This sequence comes from Burkholderiales bacterium, assembly GCA_038203745.1. Classification (GTDB taxonomy): domain Bacteria; phylum Pseudomonadota; class Gammaproteobacteria; order Burkholderiales; family Rhodocyclaceae; genus Propionivibrio. The sequence goes on from JBBRDR010000006.1 coordinate 29,709, forward strand.
GCCAAACCACCACCGAGCGCGAACCCCATCGCCATAACCAGATGGCGAACCTTGAGCTTGCGAGTATCTTCACGTGTCGCGAGCAACAGGTGGTTTTGTTGGTTCATCAGGCGTTGTCCTTTAACGAGCCGGCGCTGGTTTGCGCTATCTTGTCTTGCAAATGCCTGAGCAACTGCGGCACCGTACCCAGCGAAACGAGGTGGGCATAGATCCATCCGAGCTCACCGTTCTTGGCCAGGGCTGAAAGCTGCTTGCCACTCAGGGCGGCCAGCTTTTCTTCATCGACGGCAGCAAAACCCTGCATGACAAAGGGTGCAGCATCCGGCAGGCTGACCTGAATCGCTCGCGGCACAAGCAACTTGAATTCGTGCAGTCGGGCGACAAACTCCCGGGTACGCTCGGCCACCGCTTGAAAATTGCTCAAAAACTCGATTGCACCGGCCAGTACCGGCGTATCCTTGCCATCCTCGGAAAAGAGGCTTTCGCCCGCTTCGGTACCAAAACCTTCGTAGGCTTCATCAATGAGCACGGAAAAATCGCTGGCGTCGGGCTTCTCCTGTAGCACAAAGGGATAACGCCGGACAAAGGCGGGGATGTAATCGCCCAGCCACTTGCCGTCAGCATCAACGAGCAGATTCTCGTCCTGGCGCAAACCGACCAGCGCCAGCGGAAAACCCTTGCCGTCAGGATTGTCAGAGAAAACAATCGGCAGGCTTCGGCAGGCATCCGAAAATTCGATACCGGCAAGAGGAACCGAGTTCACCGCATTAGCAAATGAGAACCCGCCCACAGCGGCTTTGACGCGAAGCCTCGCATGCTCTTCCCGGTTAAGAATAACCGGACGACGATAGAATAAGAGTGCTGCCATAGGTTGAGTCCTCCAAGCACATGCAAATGAAAAATTGTGGCGAGTAACCTCTCACGAGGTTAAATGACAATTTTTGAGGACAAGATGTCCTGCAAATCGAGGTGTTTTCGACATCAACTTCGGCTTTTATCAAAGGGTTCCGGGACCCTGTGCCGATAGCGAGCTACTGTAAGTCCTGCGTAATTAAGTCAATGTTTCTGGAGGGCAGGCTATCCAGCTTCACTCCAGGGCGTTAATGCAATGGTGCGGCTTAAAAACCGATGATTCAGGCTCCAGGATTATGGATAGTTATTTTTGATTTCACTATTTGCAACAGACCGACTATTAATGAATTAAGTTTCATTTAGTTTTAATACATCATCATTTGCTTATTGTTCAATAGTCTGGTGCACATCGACACCCAGAACCATCAATCACCGCCGGGGCCGGCAAGCATTGGCCGGGATGAAGGTGGGCGCAGATGGCACTGTCTGGCACGCAAAGAAAACGCCCCGCACTGGCAAACCCAGTGCGGGGCGTTATGTGTTGCTGCTGAGGAAATCAGATTAAATCAAAGGCCGGAACGGGTCCAGCCCGTCCCGCCACCTGACAGAACAATGTATTCCGGGGTTAGTTCTCGAAACGACTCGCGCGACGGCGCTCGTGCTCAACGAGATGGCGTTTGCGCATGCGAATGCTCTTGGGTGTGATTTCAACAAGTTCGTCATCGTCGATAAACTCGACGGCACTTTCCAGCGTCACATCAACCGCCGGCACCAGACGCACGGCCTCGTCAGTACCTGAGGAGCGCACGTTGGTCAGTTGCTTACCCTTGATCGGGTTAACAACGAGATCATTCTCGCGTGAGTGAATACCGATGATCATGCCTTCGTAGAGGCGATCACCCGGGACAGCAAACATGCGGCCACGATCTTGCAGCTTCCACAAGGCGTATGCCACAGCCTCGCCGTGTTCGGCTGAAATCAGCACGCCGTTGCGGCGTCCGGGCATATCCCCCTTGACCGGCGCGTAATCGTCGAACACATGGCTCATCAGCCCGGTGCCGCGTGTCAGGTTCATGCATTCGCCCTGGAAACCGATCAACCCGCGTGCCGGAATCCGATATTCGAGACGAACACGACCGCGACCGTCTGAAACCATATCCTGCAGGTCGCCCTTGCGATAGCCCAGCGCTTCCATGATGCCACCCTGGTGCGCTTCTTCAACGTCCAGTGTGAGCATTTCGTAGGGCTCGCACTCGACGCCGTTAACCATCTTGTAAATAACCTTCGGACGACCGACCGCCAGTTCAAAGCCTTCACGACGCATGGTTTCCAGCAGAATCGTCAGGTGCAGTTCGCCGCGACCGGAAACAAGGAAAGAGTCCGTTTCACTGGTCTCTTCGACGCGCAGCGCCATATTGGTCAGCAGTTCCTTGTTCAGACGCTCGCGAATCTGGCGGCTGGTAACAAACTTGCCTTCGGTACCGGCATACGGCGAGTTGTTGACCATGAAGGTCATGTTCAGCGTCGGCTCGTCGATCTTGAGCATCGGCAAGCCTTCGGACTTGTCGTTCTCGACCAGCGTACAACCGATCGAGAGTTCTTCAATCCCTGTGACCAGCACGATGTCGCCAGCCACGGCTTCGTCCAGCGACACCCGTTCAATACCGCGGAAGCCGAAGACCTGATTGACCTTGGCCGTTTTCGGCGAACCATGCTCGAATTTTCCGTCTGCACCGGGCAGGCCGTACATCACGGTGATCTGCTGGGCCGGTTTCAGACGACCGCGCTGAATGCGGCCAATGCCGATACGGCCAACGTAAGACGAATAATCAAGTGCGGAAATCTGTAATTGCAGCGGACCGTCGATCTCGTCGGCATGCGGTGGCGGAACGTGTTCGAGAATCGCGTCAAACATCGGGCGCATATCGGGCGACGGCTTGGCCAGATCAAGCGTGGCGTAGCCATTGATCGCCGAAGCATAAATTACGGGAAAATCGAGTTGTTCGTCAGTCGCGCCGAGCTTGTCGAAAAGATCGAAGGTATGATCGACCACCCAGTCCGGACGGGCACCGTCGCGGTCGATCTTATTGACCACGACAATCGGCTTCAAGCCAAGGGCCAGTGCCTTCTTGGTCACGAAGCGCGTCTGCGGCATCGGGCCTTCGACAGCATCTACCAGCAGCAACACACCATCGACCATCGACAGCACGCGCTCAACCTCACCACCGAAGTCAGCGTGACCCGGCGTATCAACGATGTTGATGTGCACGCCCTTGTAATCAACGGCCAAATTCTTGGCCAGAATCGTGATGCCCCGCTCCTTTTCCAGATCGTTCGAGTCCATGACGCGTTCGACGATGTGCTGGTGGGCAGAAAAACTTCCTGCCTGCTGCAGCAGCTTATCGACGAGCGTAGTCTTGCCGTGGTCGACGTGGGCAATGATGGCGATGTTACGAACAGAACGGGACATGAGGGGGCTAACTCTTTGAAAAAGGGAGCGATTCTACCACAGATGGCTTGAAATAAGGACTAAAACATCAGCATCAAGAAAATCTCAAATTTGTTTTACCTGGCGCTTCTTGGTGTTTTTGGTGACTTGGTGGTTCGCATTTCGATTTTTGTACGCCAGGGTTTTTGCGCGGCGCCGGCTTCCCGGTGCTTCAAACCCGTTCCGGCAGGCTGAAAACTCGGAATCAGATGTTTCTTGCCGTTGCCAATCAGATCGGCGCGCCCCATCTGCTTGAGTGCATCACGCAGCAGCGGCCAGTTTTCGGGGTCGTGATAGCGCAAAAACGCCTTGTGCAACTTGCGCATGCGGCCGGCACGAACGGTTTCAACCTGCTCCGACGTGCGCGTCACTTTCTTGAGCGGGTTCTTCTGTGTGTGATACATCGCCGTAGCAATGGCCATCGGCGTCGGCAGGAAAGTCTGCACCTGATCGAGCCGGAAATTGTTGGACTTCAGCCACAGCGCCAGATTGAGCATGTCCAGATCACTGGTTCCCGGGTGCGCCGCAATGAAGTACGGGATCAGATACTGCTCCTTGCCCGCTTCCTTCGAAAACTTCTCGAACATCGTTTTGAACGCGTCATAGGAATCCATCGCCGGCTTCATCATGTGCGCCAGCGGCCCGGCTTCAGTATGTTCCGGGGCAATCTTGAGATAGCCGCCGACGTGATGCGTGACCAGTTCTTTCACGTACTCCGGCGAACGCACGGCCAGGTCGTAGCGCAGCCCGGAACTGACCAAAACCCTTTTTACCCCCTTGATCGCCCGCGCCTTGCGGTAGAGCTGGATCAGAGGCGCGTGGTCAGTATTGAGGTTCTCGCAGATGCCGGGATAAACACAGGACAGGCGACGGCACGACGACTCGATCTTGGGGTCTTTACAGGCCAGCCGGTACATATTCGCCGTCGGCCCGCCGAGGTCGGAAATCGTGCCGGTGAACCCCGGCGTCTTGTCGCGGATTTCCTCGATCTCGCTGAGGATCGACGCTTCCGAACGGCTCTGGATAATGCGCCCTTCGTGCTCGGTGATGGAGCAGAAGGTGCAGCCGCCAAAACAACCGCGCATAATATTGATCGAGAAGCGGATCATGTCGAAGGCCGGAATCTTGGCCTCGCCATACGACGGGTGCGGCTTGCGCTGGAAGGGCGCGGCGAAAACACCGTCCATTTCCGGCGTGGTCAGCGGGATTGGTGGCGGATTAAGCCACACATCGCGCTCGCCATGCGCCTGGATCAACGCACGGGCGTTGCCCGGATTCGATTCAAGGTGGAAGGTGCGCGAAGCGTGGGCATACAGCACCGGGTCGCCCACCACCTGTTCGTAGGAGGGTAGACGAATCGCCGTCCGCGTACGATCCAGCTTGGGCATGCGCGTATGGGGCTGAAACTGGATAACCTTGGCCTGCGGCACAGCAACGGCAGCCTCTTTACTGGCACAGGCCGCTTCTTTGCCTTTTTCCGGTTCCATGGCATACGGGTCGGCATGGCGGATCAACGGCCCCGGCGCATCCACATCGGTCGAATCCATCTCCGACCAATCGTTGCCCGGCAACCAGCCGCGCGGCACCATGAAGGCCGTACCACGCAAATCACGTATGGCGGAAATTTCCTCACCCGCCGCCAGACGGTGCGACAACTCGACCAGCGCCCGCTCGGCGCTGCCGAAAATCAGCATGTCGGCTTTTGAATCGGGCAGAACCGAACGCCGCACCTTGTCCGACCAGTAATCGTAATGCGCGATCCGGCGCAGACTGGCTTCGATCGAGCCAATCACCACATTGGCCTGCGGATACGCCTCACGACAGCGCTGGGCATAAACCACCACCGCGCGGTCCGGCCGCTTGTTCGGCTCGGCATTCGGCGTATAGGCATCGTCCGAACGGATTTTCCGGTCCGAGGTATAGCGATTGACCATCGAATCCATGTTGCCGGAGGTCACGCCGAAGTACAGATTGGGCTGGCCCAGCGTTTTAAAACCTTTGGCCGACAGCCAGTCGGGCTGGCTGATGATGCCCACGCGAAAGCCCTGCGCTTCGAGCAAACGCCCGACCAACGCCATGCCGAAACTCGGATGGTCAATGTAGGCATCGCCTGTCACCAGGATGATGTCGCACGAATCCCAGCCCAGCACATCCATCTCGGCGCGCGACATCGGCAGGAAGGGTGCCACGCCAAAGCGTTTGGCCCAGTACTTGCGGTAGGAAAAAAGGGTTGGGGGGACGTCGGTCTGCGCGTCCATCGTGGCGGTAATCATAGGGGGCGGATTCTACAGGGATTTCGAAGGGCTGAACCTTAAGGCACGGTGGCGACGTATTGGTTCAATCGACGCGACGCTTCAGCAACACGAAACCGCCATGGAACGGGGCCGAAAATACGATATGACTGGAAAGCCGCGTGAAATGGCGTTATATGAGGCATGCATCTCAAGACCGGCTAAAACATTGGCTTACACGGCACGTGCTATGCAGATCGCCATTCTACGGGCGTCGCAGACCACCCGCCGTACAAATCACCTACTCATGAAACCAGATCGCACCGCCGCCGGCTTTTTTTGCTCGATACATGGCCCGATCCGCCCATTTGAGGAGATTAATCTGGCTCTCGACATGATTGATGAACAACACCACGCCGACACTCAGCGTGCATTGATATTGAACGATAGCTTCAGATTGATCTTCGCCTTCGAAAACCAGCCGATAGGGTTTCGACAAGGTATCCACAATTTTTTCGGCTACGATTCTGGCCTCAACCATGGACGCGGCACGATCCGTGTCCAGCGCACTGATCATCACCACAAACTCATCGCCACCAAAGCGCGCCACCGTGTCCACGCCCCGAACACTGGCTTTCAAGCGGCTTGCGACTTCGATCAGCAACACGTCGCCAACCACGTGTCCATACGAATCATTAAGCTGCTTGAAGTTGTCCAGATCAAGGTACATCAGCGCCCCGTAGCAGCCACTGCGTGCGCTGGCCGCCATCGCCAGGCTTAGGCGATCATCGAGCAGGCGACGGTTTGGCAACTTCGTCAGCGGGTCGTGAAATGCTAGTTGACGCACCTCTTCTTCCAGTTGCCGGCGTTCAGTGATATCGCTCAGGGCGATGCGCAGAACTGGTACGTTGGCGTCCACTGCCGAAGTAGCTGTCAGATGCGCCCAGAACGGCGAACCGTTGCTTTTGCACAGGCGCAGCTCGCAGGATTGCGATTCGCCGCTCTCAAGGAGCTGCTTGCGGAAACGGTAGTAGATGTCCTGGTCTTCTTTGTGGATGACGCGCGAGAACGGCTGCTTGAACAAGGCGCCGCGCGCCAATCCCAGAAAGTTGGCAGCGGTGAGGTTGACTTGCTGGATCAATCCCGTATCGCTGACGGTGCAATAACCGACCGGTGCCAGATCATACAGATCGAAGTAGCGCGCTTGTGACGCATACAGATCAAGCTGTGCGCAGCGCAGTTCCTCGTTCTGCATTTCCAGTTCGATCTGATGCACACGCAGTTCGTGCAGCATTTGCCACGTAGCTTCCAGCGATTGGGCATCAATGCTTTCCCTGGACGGCGAGGCGTTGTTGCGCACGACCGCCTCGGCCTGCTTCCGCAGCTCGGTGCGTTTATCCGGGCCACTCATGGCGAGACCTTCACCTGTCCAGCCAGAGCATTTACACCGGCAGAATGAATCGGCAAGCTGACACGGAAAGTCGTGCCCTGGGCAACGACGCTACGCACCTCGATCCGCCCCTGATGTTTTTGCACAATGCCGTAGGACAGCGCCATGCCCAGCCCTGTGCCCGAACCGACCGGTTTGGTGGTAAAGAACGGCTCGAAGATGCGCGGAATGATTTCCGGTGAAATACCGACCCCGCTATCCTCCACCTCGACCCACACGGATTCGTCTGTACAGCCGGTGCGCAGGGTGATCGTACCGTGCTCGGGAATCGCCTGCGCGGCGTTGATCAACAGGTTCATAAAAACCTGGCTGATCTGGTGCGGCAGACCGGTAATTACCGGCAGATCGCCATAGTCCTTGACCAGCGTGACCTTGTATCTGAGTTCATGCCACGCAACGTTCAGCGTGCTTTCAAGGCAGGCATGGAGATCAAAGGTCTCCCACACCGCCACATCAGCATGGGAGAAACCCTTCAGGTCGCTGACGATGCGCTTAATGCGTTCCAGCCCGTCTTTTGTTTCTGCCAGCAACGCGACGCCATCGCCGCGCACGTAGTCCAGTTCAAATTTGTCAGCCAGTTGGTTCGCTTTGCGTAGCGCCAAATCCTCTGGCGGGCAGGATTGTGAGGCGAGGCGGTAGGCATCCACCAGTTCCAAAAGACCGCTCAGGTACTGCGATAGCGTACCGAGATTGGCATTGACGTAACCAACCGGATTATTAATCTCATGCGCGACCCCCGCCGCCAGCTGGCCGACGGCCGCCATTTTTTCTGCTTGCAGGAGTTGATTCCGGGCTTGCTCAAGCTTGGCATCGAGCGCCTTGATTGCGCTGATGTCACTGAGCACGATGCGCAGCACTGCCGCACCATCACTCTCCGTGGCCACGCTGCATGTCAGACTGGACCAGAAGGGCGTGCCATCGTACCTGAGCATGCGAAATTCAAATGACTGCGTTTCCCCGCTCTCAATGAGCTTCTTGCGCTGCAGGTAGTAGATGTCCTGGTCGGCCGGGTGGATGAAGCGGGAGAACGGTTGCTTGAACAAAGCGCCCCGAGCCAGGCCTAGAAGAGTGGCAGCGGTGAAGTTGGTTTGCTGGATCAATCCCGCTTCACTGATGGTGCAATAACCTACCGGCGCCAGATCATAGAGATCGAAGTAGCGCACCCGTGCGCTCTCCAGTGCAATCTGGGAAAGGCGCAGTTCCTCGTTCTGCATCTCCAGCTCAATCTGGTGCACACGCAGTTCGTGCAGCATTTGCCCGACGACTTTGGGCGGCAGCTCGGCCAGACTCTCCGACGACTGAGCGCCCTTTCTGCGGAAGCTTGCTTCGGCGCGCTGACGCAGTTCTAAGCACTGGTCCTTGCTATTCACGGCGTACCTCTTGTGGCTCGGCTGATTCTATTAAAATTTAGCGCCACGTCCAGCGCAGCCAAGAACTCATTGATCTTTATTGGCTTGGTGAGATAGCGCAGAAATCCCGCTTCCAAACCCTTCTCAACATCGTGCGGCATGGCATTGGCACTAAGCGCAAGCACCGGGATGTGAGCTGTTTCCGGGTCTTCGTTCAGGATTTTTAACGCTTCAAGACCGCTGATACCCGGCAGATTGATATCCATCAGGATTACATCCGGATGGACACGATGCGCAATCTCGATGCCGCCCATACCGTCCGTGGCACTCAAAAAGCGGATATTGGGCCGATGCGAAATGATTTCCTCGACTAGCATCAAATTGGCGGGGTTGTCTTCGACATAGAGCAAGGTGCGTAGCGACGTGTCTGTTTGACCTTGTGCGCCGGCAAGGGCTGCCGAAGCGGACGTAGTTTGTTCTTCGTTTGCCAGCTTCAGCTCAATCCAGAACACACTGCCTTTCCCAACGGTACTTTCAACGCCAATGCTTCCACCCATAAATTCGATCAACCGCTTGCTTACCACCAGGCCGATGCCGGTACCTTCAATGATGCCGGCCTGTTGCCCAAGGCGATTGAATGGCTGGAAAAGTTGTTCGAGCTGTTCCGGAGTCAATCCCGCGCCGGTATCGCGAATGCTGATACGAATCGAATCTGAAAGGCCCGGAATGCACTCCACGACGACCGTTCCGCCGGATGAGTTGTATTTGATCGCATTGGAAAGCAGATTGATAACCACCTGCTTTATGCGTACCCGGTCGGCGTGGACAACATAAGGGCTGTCTATCCGGAGAAAAGTGACGCCAATACCGATCTTTTGCGCCTGCGGCTCGATCATGCTCTCGCATTCGTGCAGGACTTCGGCCAGTAATACCGGCGCCATCGACAACGTAAGTTTGCCGGACTCGATCACTGTGAGATCGAGAATTTCGTTGATCAACTCCAACAGGTACCACCCGGCTTTGAGCACCTGATCGATGCTGCGTTGCTGAGATGGTGTCGGCTGAGGCGTACCAGAGGCCAGGAGTTGGCTAAATCCGAGGATGGCACTCAGCGGTGTACGAAGTTCGTGGCTCATGCTGGACAGGAAAAGCGATTTTGCAAGGTTGGCCTTTTCCGCCACGTACATGGAGTGCTCAAGTTCGACGTTCTTTTCCAGCAGCACCCGATCAAGGGCTTCGCGCTCGGCTTCAACCCGCTTGCGATCAGAAATGTCGTTAATCACCAGGCGGAGCACCCCTTTGCCATCTTCCTCCTGCACGGATGTGGCGGCCAGTTGTGCCCAGGAAGTCGTGCCGTCATGCTTGACCATTCGCAAATCGCACCACTGGGGTTCCTCTGTATCAATGATCTGTTTTCGAAACCGGTAGTAGATACCCTGATCTTCTACGAAGATGAAATTGGCGATGTTTTTCTTGACCAATTCACCTCGGGCGACACCGAACAGAGCAGAGGCCTTAAGGTTGGCTTGCAAAATCAGCCCGTGTTCGCTGAGCGTGCAATATCCCACCGGCGCTAGATCATAGAGATCGAAATAACGTTCCCGCGAGGCTTCCAGTTCCACCTGCGCCCGGCGCAGTTCCTCGTTCTGCATCTCCAGTTCAATCTGGTGCACACGCAGCTCGTGCAGCATTTGCCCGATGGCTTCTGGCGGCAGCTCGGCCAGAGTTTCCAACGACTGAGCGTCCTTTCCGCGGAAGCTTGCTTCAGCGCGCTGGCGCAGTTCGGCAGCGTTGTCCGGGTGTTCATCAATGCGCGCCATGCGTCACCCCCCCCCCCCCGACAACCCGCTCCGTGGTAGCAATGGCATACATCTGCCCGGCGTCATTGAACAGCGCGGTGGATACGATTACGACCTCGACAACATGGCCATTTTTGGCCAACCGCTGCGACCGATACGGCTCCAGAACCTCCGCCTGACCCAACTGAACCAGCTTGGTCAGGGCGCCTTCACGCAACGCCTGCGGAATGCGCTCGCAGACGTTCATACCCAGCGCCTCGGCTTCACTCCAGCCATATATGCGCACCGCCCCGGGGTTCCAGGCCAGGGTACGTCCTTCAAGATCCTGCACGGTAATGGCATCGTGTGCATCGCGCACGACCACGGCCAGACGCAGCAGATTATTGGCCTCGTGCAGCTTCTCCCGCATGTGATACAGCTCCGTGATGTCAGCAAAAGTAATTACTGCGCCCTCAATCACGTTGTTCAAAGTTCGATAAGGCTGCAGGCGCATCGCGTACCAATGGCCATCGGTGGTCTGCACCTCAGAATTTTTCGGGATCAGCGTGTCCAGCACCGACTGAACGTCGGCCACCAGCGTGCTATAGCCGACCAGGTTGGAGACGATATGCGCCACCGGGCGCCCCAGGTCGCTGGTGATCAGATTGAGGATGGTGGCAATGCCCGGGGTAAAGCGCAGGATGCGCAATTGATGGTCCAAAAACACGGTACCGACACCGGTACCGGCCAACAGGTTGTTCATGTCGTTATTGGTGCGCGACAGATCAACCACTTTGGTTTGCAACTCGGCATTGACGGTAGCCAGTTCTTCATTAACCGACTGCAACTCTTCCTTGGAGGTTTCCAGTTCCTCGTTGGTCGATTGCAGTTCCTCGTTCACAGACTGCATTTCCTCGTTCGAGGATTTGAGCTCTTCGTTGGAACTCTCCAGTTCCTCTCGGGCGCTTTGCAGGTACTCGTCCTTGGCGCGCAACTCCTGTTTAAGCGCCGCGATGTGAGCTTCTGCATCGGTTTCGGGGCTGTCCGCTGTGCCATCCGGTACAGCGACAAGTGCGATTGATTCAGATGGCGCTTCTTCCAGGATCACCAGATACAGATTCGCTTCCGGTGAATCCGGCCTATCGACCGCCGCCGGACACAGGGTCAGGTTAACCCGGGTGAAGTGACCGTTAGTTTTGACGTTCAGACCGCGGCAACGCACGGTCACCTTGCTTTCAGCGACCCGGTGCAGGGCCAAGGTCAAATCACGGCGCAGCCCTTCACGCGCCATCTTCAGAATGTTACTGACACCCGTTTCGCCGGGTGCTGGTTCCAGATACATACCAGTACGACCGTGCAGGTAGAGGATGTCGCCCTGCACATTGACCAGCGCGCTGGCGGGGGCGATCTGCTGCAACAAGGCTTGTTCGGTGAGCTCGCGCAGGGAGGTTTTGACCGGAAATACCGTTTTAGCTGTGCCGCGCTGCCGGTCAGCGGGTAACGCCATCATCGCGGGTAAGAAACGGCCTTGAGCTGCCCGCCGCGGGTCATAAAAGTCTTCTTTCCGTTGATAAATCTTGGCTTTACGGTCAAGGACGGAAAATAGCTCGGAAAACTCGCCAACGCCCTCGGAGGTACCAAGAACCAGGTGACCGCCGGGCTTCAACGCGTAATGAAACAAGGGAATGAGCTTGCGCTGTAAGTCGGCGCTGAAATAGATCATCAGATTGCGACAACTGATCAGGTCGAGCCTGGAAAACGGCGGATCCTTGATCACATCCTGCTCGGAGAACACCAGCATGTCGCGAATGCTCTTATGAATACGGTAGGCGCTGCCATCCGGCTCAGCGCTAAAAAAGCGTGCCAGGCGCTCGGGCAAAATGTCAGCAGCGATGCTGGCCGGATAAAGCCCGGCACGCGCCGTGGCAATCGCCCGGCTGTCGATGTCGGTAGCAAAAACCTGCACGGTGTAGCTTTGCTTGAGTGCCTCCATGTGTTCTTGCAAAAGAATGGCGATTGAATAGGCCTCCTCGCCAGTGGAACACCCCGTGGACCAGACTCGAACCACAGCTCCCGCCGGTTTGTTTTCAAAGAGCTTGGGGATGACCTGTTCCTCCAGTACCTGAAAGGCTTCGGGATCACGGAAAAAATTAGTCACACCGATCAGCAGGTCGCGAAACAGCGCCTCGACTTCCGATGGCGTCTGCTGCAGGAACTTGACGTAACTGTCGATCGCTTCGATCTGATTAACGGCCATGCGCCGTTCGATACGCCGATTGATGGTACTCGGTTTGTACTGTGTAAAATCGTGGCCGGTCTGGGCGCGTAACAGGACAAAAATGCGCTTCAGCGCACTCTCTATCGTAGACGCTGGCTGCAACACGGATCGGGGCAATTTTCCGTAAGCGTGAGTGGCATAGGCGATCAACTGAGCGGCCATTTCAGCCGGGGGCAGTTCGTAGTCCACCAGACCGGTGGCGATGGCGCTGCGCGGCATGCCGTCAAACTCGGTGGATTCGATGTTCTGCGCCATGACCATGCCGCCCTCGCCTTTGATCGCGCGCACGCCCAGGGCACCGTCGCTGCCCGTGCCGGAGAGCACGATGCCGATAGCGCGTTCGTGCTGATCCTGTGCCAGCGAGCGAAAGAAGAAGTCAATCGGCAGGCGCTGGCCGCGCGGCGCGGTAGGCTCCAGCAATTGCAGCGCACCGTTGAGAAACGCCATGTCTGTGTTCGGCGGGATGATGTAGACGCAGTTGGCGTGTACCACCATGCCGTCTTCAACCTCGAATACCTGCATGCGGGTGTAGCGACGCACCAGGTCGGAGAGAATGCTTTTGTGATCCGGTGCCAAGTGCTGCACCAGCACGAAGGCCATGCCCGGATCGACATCAACCGGCATGCCGGAGAAAAAGGCTTCAAACGCCGCCAGCCCTCCGGCTGAAGCGCCAATACCGACGATCGGGAAAGACTGTTCTACAGGTTCAGGAACGGCTTCGTGAACCGGGTTGCCGCTCTGGAGCAGTGCGCTGGCAGATTTTACTGCCCGGCGCTTGGGCGCAACGGCTTTGGATGGGGCTTTCCCTTGTTTGCTCACGAGTTTTCCTGGTTACTTGAATCTGTGGAGATCACATTCCCCACCATAATCTTTAAATGATTGCTATGCAAATAAAATACGGGGTCGGTCAATGCAACCTACGCTTAAGATCAGGGTAATCATTAAGGGGCAAACTTGGCGCTGCCGCCGGCATCAGGCGCAGACAGGCAAAAAAAAGCCCCGCATCTCTGCGGGGCTTGGTATTACTGG
>JBBRDR010000007.1:0-42181 GCA_038203745.1 Burkholderiales bacterium
TTGGCCAATCATTCCGGTGCGTTCCCGCCGGTTGGTCGGGACGCCTCCCAACCAGGTAAAAAACCGTTTGAACGGCCAGCGGAAGAGCGTATCTTTACCGGCCCAATTCAGATTCACGCGATGCTTGGCTTTAAACAACACACCGAGCGGAAAATCCCAATTCGAGGTGTGCGGATAGACCAGAATCACTGACTTCGGGCCTGGCGACGGAACATACGCCGTACGCCAGCCAGCGAGACGGAGGACAATTGCGGCAAGGCGGTGCATCATGCCCCGCTTTTCTTAATCAATACCCTGGCTGGAAAGGTACTCCTCGTAATTGCCAAGGTAGTTGACCAGCGTGCCATCCATGCGAATTTCAAGAATGCGGGTAGCCAGCGAAGAAACAAACTCGCGGTCGTGTGAAACGAATACCAGCGTACCCTTGAATTTCTCCAGCGCCGTATTCAACGACTCGATCGACTCCATATCCAGGTGGTTAGTCGGCTCATCCATCACCAGCACATTGTTCTTCATCAGCATCAGCTTGCCGAAAATCATGCGCCCCTGTTCGCCACCGGAAATGACCTTCACGGCCTTGCGCACTTCATCGCCCGAAAACAACAACCGCCCCAAGGTGCCGCGGATCAGTGTTTCCAGATCCTCACCCTCTGACGCATTGCTGCGCGCAAATTCGGCGATCCAGTCAGTCAAGTTGGTGCCGCTCTTGAAATCATCGGCGTGATCCTGTGCGTAATAGCCGCGCCGCGCCTTTTCGGTCCATTTGACGGTACCGTGTTGTGGTGTCAGATCACCCATTAGCAGCTTGAGCAGCGTCGTTTTTCCGACGCCGTTCTCGCCGATCACCGCCAAGCGGTCGCCGGCGTTCAAGCTTAAATCAAAGTTGTTGAAGATCTTGCGCTCACCACCCGGATAGGCAAAAGTCAGCTTCTCAATCTCCACCGCCTGCCGGTGCAGCTTTTCCTTCTCGTCGTACTCGAAACGAATCCACGGATACTGACGCGATGAGGGTTTAACATCCTCCGGCCGCAATTTATCAATCAGCTTCACGCGCGAGGTGGCTTGCTTGGCCTTGGACTTATTGGCCGAAAAGCGGCGCACGAAATCCTGCAGCTCGGAGATCCGTTCCTTGGCGCGATCATTGGCGTTTTTCTGCTGCTGCCTGGCCATTGACGAGGCTTCCATGAAGTCATCGTAGGTGCCTGGATAGATCGTGATCTTGCCGTAATCCAGATCGGCCATGTGGGTGCACACCTGATTCAGGAAATGGCGATCGTGGGAGATGATGATCATCGTGCAGTTACGCTCGTTGAGCACGTTTTCCAACCAGCGGATGGTGGCGATGTCGAGGTTGTTGGTCGGCTCGTCGAGCAGCAGAATGTCTGGATTGGCAAACAGTGCCTGAATCAATAAAACCCGTAATTTCCAACCCGGCGCCACTTCGCTCATCGGGCCAAAATGCTGATCAGACGGAATGCCCACGCCCAACAGCAACTCGCCGGCACGCGCCTCGGCGGTATAACCACCGAACTCGGCAAACTGGTGTTCCAGTTCCGCCGCGTGCAGGTAATCTTCTTCGGTGGCTTCCAGATTGGCGTAGATCGCGTCCTTCTCCTGCATGCACGCCCACATCTGCACGTGCCCCATCATCACCACGTCGATCACACGCTGATCTTCAAAGGCAAATTGATCCTGGCGCAGGTATGCCATGCGCTCATGAGCGTCTTTCGAGACGTTGCCGGCGGAAGGCTCCAACTCGCCGTCGAGAATCTTCATGAAGGTCGATTTGCCGGAGCCATTGGCTCCGATCAAGCCATAGCGATAACCCTCGCCAAACTTAACCGAAACGTTTTCAAACAGGGGCTTGGCCCCGAACTGCATGGTGATATTGGATGCGACGAGCACTCAGAAACCTCGGAATGTCATTGATTTGTAAAGCCGACTATTGTACCCGAGGGCGACAAGACGTGCCTGCTCAGCAAAGTGTGCAACAGGGATGGGCAGCGAGGAAGCGGCTAAGCCACGGGTCGTCGCTCGACTATCAGACGCAGCGCCAGAGCAGCAAAGACGCCACCCATCACATAGCGCTGTACGGCGAGCCAGCCTGGGTGCAGCGCAAACCAGCGCGCCAAGGAGGCGGCGCTCAGGGCGATCAGCAAATTGACCGAGAAGCTGACAACAATCTGCGTCAGACCCAGAACAATGCTTTGAATGAAGACTGAATCGCGCTCGGGAGACACGAATTGCGGGAAGATCGAAAGGTAAAAAACAGCGATCTTGGGGTTGAGCACGTTGGTTAAAAAGCCCATCGCAAAGAGCCGGCGCGGCGAGTCCGGTGGCAGCTCCTGTGACTCAAAAGGCGAACGCGCACCGGGCCTGACGGCTTGCCAGGCCAGCCACAGCAAATACAGCGCACCCGTCAACTTAAGCACGTCGTAAGCCAAAGGAATAGCGAGGAAGACAGCGCTCAAGCCGATGGCGGCGGCCAGCATATGCACGAAGAAACCGCTGACCACGCCACACAGCGAAATAACCCCGGCCTTGCGCCCTTGACATATCGAACGCGAGATCAGATAAATCATGTTGGGGCCCGGTGACAGCACCATCAGCAAAGCAGCCCCGGCAAAGATCAGCCAATCGTTGAGGCTCAGCATGCGGTGTATTCCGGCAAGACAATCGTCGACGTCATGACGGTTACCGCAGCGCCGGACAGCAGCACCCGGTCGCCTTTCAACTCACACAAGAGATCACCGCCGCGTCTGGAAATCTGCCGTGCAGCAAAAGTGGTTTTGCCAAGGCGTTTTGCCCAGTAGGGAGCCAGTTCGCAATGTGCCGACCCGGTCACCGGGTCTTCGGGAATGCCGTATTTCGGCGCAAAGAAACGACTGATGACGTCCACGTCACTACCCGGTGCGGTGATAATTACGCCGCGCAGGTCGAGCTGCGCGAGCTGCATGAAGTCCGGGGTAATGGCACGCACAATTTCCTCGCTGGCAAAAACGGCCACGTAATCGTCTGCCGCCAATACCTCAACGGGAATTTGCCCCAGCCCCTTGAGCAAGGCTTCCGGCACGGGGCAGGCAACGGGTGGTTGGGCAGGAAAATCCATTTCCAGCAATGCGCCTTTGCGCTGCACAACGAGATCGCCGCTGCGCGTTTCAAAAACAATTTCCGCGTTGGGATAACCCAGAATCTCAAACAGAACGTGAGCCGAGGCCAGCGTGGCGTGGCCGCACAGATCAACCTCCTTGAGCGGCGTAAACCAGCGCAACCGGAAGCCTTTGGCCGACGGCACGAAAAAGGCGGTTTCCGACAGATTGTTTTCCTCGGCGACAGCCTGCAGCAAGCTGTCGTCCGGCCAACTGGCGAGCGGACAGACCGCTGCCGGGTTGCCGGCAAACACCCGGGCGGCAAAGGCATCAATCTGATATTGCTGAATTCGCATTTCAGTGGGCTGCCGACGTCCTGCGCTTGTCGTAAGCCTGCAAATGCGAATAGGCCAGCTTGAGTAGCGACGCGTCGACGCCCATGGCCTGCGCACGACTCACCATATCACCCAGAATATGACTAGCCTCGGTCGGCCCGCCGCGCTCGACATCGCGCAACATGGAAGCCATCAGCGACGAGCCTTTGTCGGTCAATTGTTTGCGATAGGCGGCCAATTGGCCTTCTGCGAGTGAGTGACCGCTGACTTTTGCCACTTCCGCACAATCAGCAAGCAAGCCGGTAATGAAAGCTTCGCCGGCAACCGTACTCAGAATATCGCCGATACTGGCGCGCATCGTGCACGTCGAACCGGCCAGCGTAGACAGAAAAGCGAACTTGTCCCACATCGACTGTTCGATGTTTTCGGCCAGCGCAAATTCGATTCCCGACTTGGAAAACAGCTGAGCCATCGGCTGTAGCCATGGCGACGAGGGAGTGGTCAGCGAACCGGTAATCAACTTGTGCAGATTGTTGAGGTGGCGGATATCGCCATTTGCTTCGAGAACGACTGAAATGAAGGCCACACCACCGAGCACCCGTGCCGCGCCAAACCGTTTGACCAGCGCATCGATGTGACAAATCCCGTTGAGCAGCGGAAGGATCACACTCTGTTCGCCGACAGCCGGGGCGATGGCCTCCATCGCCGATTCCAGATCATAGGCTTTGCACGACAGCATGACTACATCGAACGGCTCGTTCAATTCGTCTTTAGTGAGTACCTTGGGCTGAAATTTTGTGTCGCCAAAGGGACTGAGGATCTGCAGACCCTTTTCCCTCAACTGCGCAGCCCGGGCTGGACGCACCAAAAAAGTCACATCTCCGCCTGCATCATGCATCCGGGCGCCAAAGTAACCGCCGATTCCGCCTGCTCCCAAAACCAGAATACGCATCGCTGACCTCTCTGAGCATGTGAAAAATTATCGAAATACTTTACTCTTTTTGCAGCTTGCTTTGTGATGGGACTTGAGGGGCTTTTATAAAGAAAGAAGCCCATTTTAAAAAATTGCACGCATGCTTCTTCAGTCCGTTGTCGTCTTCGCCGATAACCGGCACTTTGAGCCACATACTTCAAACGGCCAGCCTCACATTCTGCAAGCCCCGCGCGAAAAGTCCGTTGGCAGGCTGTAAAATTCGCTCTTTATTCGCCTTCAAGGATTTTGCCATGCCGGCTTCGCTTCTCCGCACTCTGGGTACCCCGCTTAGTCAGTCGGCAACACGCGTCATGCTGCTCGGCGCGGGCGAACTCGGCAAGGAAGTCATCATCGCCCTGCAGCGCCTCGGTGTTGAAACCATTGCAGTGGACCGCTACGCCGACGCACCGGGCATGCAGGTAGCTCACCGTTCGCATGTGGTAACGATGACCGACGGCCCGGCGCTGCGCGCCCTGATCGAGAAGGAACGGCCGCATCTGGTAGTACCGGAAATCGAGGCCATAGCTACCGACATGTTGCTCGAAATCGAACGCGAGGGCCTGGCAGAAATCATTCCGACAGCGCGCGCAACTCAACTAACCATGAACCGCGAAGGTATCCGCCGGCTTGCGGCTGAGGAACTCGGCCTACCGACCTCGCCTTACGCTTTTACCGATTCTCTGGCCGGCTTGCAGACCGCCATCGACGATGGTAAAGGCGGCGGCATCGGCTACCCCTGCCTGGTCAAACCCACGATGTCCTCCTCTGGCAAAGGGCAGTCCTTGTTGCGTGGCCCGGACGATGTGGCCAAAGCATGGGACTACGCGATGCAGGGCGGGCGAGTCAGTCAGAGCCGCATCATCGTCGAAGGGTTTGTGGACTTTGATTACGAAATCACCTTGCTGACCGTACGCGCCATCGGCGCCAGCGGCGCAGTGAAAACGTTCTTTTGCGAGCCGGTCGGCCATGTACAGGTCAATGGCGACTACGTTGAATCCTGGCAGCCGCAGGCGATGAGCGAAGTTGCACTGGAGAATGCGCGCGCCATCGCCAAGGCCGTGACTGGAAGCCTCGGCGGTCGTGGTTTGTTTGGTGTCGAACTGTTCGTCAAGGACGATCAGGTTTGGTTTTCGGAAGTCAGCCCGCGTCCGCACGACACGGGTCTGGTGACACTGGCCTCACAGTATTTCTCTGAGTTCGAGCTGCACGCACGCGCCATTCTCGGTCTGCCGGTCGATGTTGCGTTGCTCGCACCGGGGGCCTCGGCTGTCATCTACGGGGGCTTGGATGCCAAGGGGATTGCCTTTACCGGTATCGCTGACGCGTTGAGCGTACCGGGCAGCGATCTGCGCCTGTTCGGCAAGCCGGAAAGCTTCAAGAAGCGGCGCATGGGGGTGGCCGTGGCTACCGGTATCGACACGGATGAAGCGCGCAGCCGTGCCAGACTCGCTGCCAGTCGAGTTAAAACGGTTAGCGTCTGACCCTGTATCCAGCTTGAGCATCATAGGTATTCAAATCGGCCGATAACCCATGCCGTTCCGGAAGATATTTTACGTGGCGTTGTAACAAGAACGTTTGAATATGCCAGCAGCGCAAGGGTGACCGCAACAGTCCCGATCAACACTCCAACACACCGAAGGCCCTCATTTCGAGCGTATACTCGAGCCTCTTTTGACCCGGCCTTGCCCGTCTTCCAACATGCCTTCCACAACTTCTCCTGCATCTGCTGACTGCATACCTGATTTCGAGGTCGCCAGCCTCGGCCAGATATTCACCCCTCCGGCCATTGTCGACTGCATGCGCACGATGGTGCGCAACAACGGGCGAGTGCTGGAACCGGCCTGTGGCGACGGCGCTTTTCTGCAGCACTTCCCCGGCGCGCGCGGAATCGAAATCGATCCACGCCATGCGCCGCCGGAGGCGCAAGTCATGGATTTCTTCGCGCTGGCGGAAGAAGAACAGTTTTCCACCATCATCGGCAATCCGCCCTATGTACGCTTTCAGGACATATCGCCTGAAACACGCCGCCTGACCAAAGATAGCGTGCTCGACAAGCGCGCCAACCTGTATCTCTTTTTTATCGAGAAGTGTCTGCGCCATCTGGAACCCGGCGGCGAGCTGATTTTCATTACGCCGCGCGACCTGCTCAAGGCGACCTCGGCAGTTTCGCTTAATCGTCTGTTATTCGCCCAAGGGACGATTACTGACTTTATCGACATGGGCGATTCGCGCCTGTTTGACAATGCCACGCCCAACTGCGCGATCTGGCGCTTTGAACAGGATAATAAAACGCGTCAAACACGTTACGCCACACTCGCTCTCGCCGACGGCATAACGGGCTTGGCGCGACTGCAATGGGAAAACCGGCGCTTTATCGAAAGTAGCGGCCACCTGCTCTTTACCCGGCATGACTACCCGCTGCACCTGCGCGACATTGCCTACGTCAAGGTTGGCGCCGTATCAGGCGCCGACGATTTGTACACCAGCGACGAATTCGGTAACCGTGACTTTATCTGTTCATCCACTGCGGCAGACGGCAAGACGCGGCGCATGATCTGGTGCGAACCTGGCGAAGCGCCGCCAGAGGTACTGCTTGCCCACAAGGAACGCCTGATATCGCGCCGTATCCGCCCCTTCAACGAAACCAACTGGTGGCACTGGGGGCGTGGCTATACCCCATCGGAGCATGCTCGCATTTATGTAAACAGCAAGACTAGGCGCGCGCAACCTTTTTTTGTCCATGACTGCCCGAATTACGACGGTTCGGTACTCGCCATCTTCCCCCGGGATACGACGGTCAACGCGCATGCACTGGCCGAGGCGCTGAATGCCGTCGACTGGGATGATCTCGGTTTTGTCTGCGACGGACGCTTCCTGTTCACACAACGCAGCCTGGAACAATCGCCGCTCCCCAAATCCTTCCGTTCGTTCATTCCGCAGGCCGGTGTAACATGGTGGGATAAGCTCAAAAACCTATTCTGAACACCCCAGCTCGCAGAGCACCCAGAGAAAACCGTCTACTCTTTTGGCTTTCTCCGTACACTCTGTGATCTATGTGGTTAAGCTATTTTTAGAGGATTCCCATGCGCATTGCTTTCATTCTCGACCCGCTCGATTCGCTCAAAGCCTACAAGGATTCCAGCATCGCCATGATGCGTGCGGCGCAGGCGGCAGGGCACACGGCCTGGGCCATCCAGCAGCCCGCCATCCACTGCTCGGCCCTACATGGCATTTGTGCCGAAGCGGTGCATCTTGAAATGCTTGATGACGATACGGAATGGTTTGCCGAAATCGACCGCCATATCGTTCCGCTGCATGATTTTTCTGCGGTGGTGATGCGCAAGGACCCGCCATTTGACATCGAGTACATCACATCGACCTGGTTACTCGAACGGGCCGAGAAGGAGGGCGCGCGAGTATTCAACAGTCCGCAGGCATTGCGTGATCACTCCGAGAAGCTGGCGGTACTGGAATTTTCTGATCTATCCGTACCTGCGCTGGTCGCCCGTGATGCTGGGCTGATCAATGGCTTCATTGATCTTGAGGGCGACGTGATTCTCAAGCCACTCGATGGCATGGGTGGCAGCCAGATTTTCCGTGTCCGCCGCGACGATCCGAACCGCAACGTGATTATTGAAACACTGACCTACGACGGTGCGCGAACGATCATGGCGCAACGTTATATTCCGGAGATTGCCAACGGCGACAAGCGCATCCTGATTGTTGGCGGCGAGGTCGTCCCCTATTGCCTGGCGCGCATCCCCAAGGCCGGCGAGACGCGTGGCAATCTGGCCGTTGGCGGCACTGGCGTAGTACGCGAACTTACTGCACGTGACCGTAAAATTGCCGAGGCGCTGGCCCCCGTTCTGACTGCACGTGGGCTTTTATTCGTGGGGATCGACGTCATCGGCGACTGGCTGACCGAGATCAACGTCACCAGCCCGACCTGCATGGTCGAAATCGGCGAACAGACGGAGTTCAATGTGGCGGCGATGTTCATCGCTGCACTGGAGCGTGAATGCGCCGCCACTGCCTGACGCTTCTCGCCGCAATTGCCGTGTTCCTGTCCGCCTGCAGCAAGGCGCCGCTCCATCAACAGGAGTCCTTTGTATTTGGCACTCGTGTCGAGATTCTGATTGCCGGGCTTGACGAGGCGCAGGCGCGCCCGGCCGCCGCCGCCGTACTGCGCGAGTTCGACCGCCTGCACCGCACCTACCACGCCTGGAAACCCTCCGAATTAAGTGATCTCAACACAGCAATTGCTGAGAATAAACCGCATACCGTGACGCCCGAAATGGCGGCTTTGATTAGCGATGCGCAAAGCCTTTCGGCGGCAAGTGATGCATTGTTTGATCCAGGCATCGGTCGCCTGATCAGCCTGTGGGGCTTCCAGTCCGACGAGTTCAAGGCCGAACTGCCCGATGCCGCAGCGCTCACCGCATGGCGTGCGGCGCATCCCGGCATCGCCGACCTGCAACTCGATGGTTTACAAGTGAACAGCCGTAACCGCGCCGTGGCGCTCGACTTTGGCGGTTATCTCAAAGGCGTTGCGCTGGATCGTGCGGCGGCCATCTTGCGTGCGCAGGGTGTCCAGAATGCGCTGATAAACATCGGCGGCAACGTCATGGCACTTGGCACGAAGAACGGAGAACACTGGCGAATCGGCATCCAGCACCCTCGCCAGCCGGGGCCGTTGGCCACGGTTGAACTCAACGATGGCGAGGCTATTGGCACCTCTGGCGATTACCAGCGTTATTTCGAGCTGGACGGCAAACGGTATTGTCATCTGCTTGATCCACGCAGCGGCCAGCCGGTCATGCACACGCAGGCGCTGACCGTACTCATTACCCCGCGCCCGAATTCAGGCACAGTCTCGGATTTCGCGTCAAAACCGCTCTTCATTACCGGCAGTACGTGGCCGGAACTGGCACGCAAGCTGAACGTCGATCAGGTGTTGCGCGTTGATTCCGAAGGGCGCATTCAAGTCAGCCAAGCACTTTATCACCGTCTTAAATTTGTTGGCGGTCCGCCGAAAACAATCGAAATTATTCCCTGAAGGGGTTTCAGCGCTTCCGTAATTTGCGGAATCCCTTAGAATGCGAGTTGAACCTCACAGGAACTGGCAATGATAGGCATTCTCCTGATAACGCATGGCACCTTTGGCGAGAGCCTGATTCAGAACGTCTGTCATGTCCTCAACAAACGGCCGCCCTTGATCGGCCAGCTTGCCGTTTCCGCTCAGGACGACCCGCTGGATATTCTGCCCATGGCAAAAACGCTGCTCAAGGAAGTGGATGGCGGCGAAGGGGTGTTGATTCTGACCGATATTCTAGGGGCTTCACCCTCCAATCTTGCCCTAAAGCTGTTGCAACCCGGGCGAGTCGAAGGCGTTGCCGGCGTCAGCTTGCCGATGCTGCTGCGCGCCCTGACGTATCGCAAGAACGGAATGGGAATACTTTTACAGAAGGCCATCAGCGGCGGTCGCGATGGCGTCATCAACATGCACCGGCAATAGCCCATTTTCAACAGGACGGATTAATGGCACGCGCTGAAATTGAAATACCCAACAAACTGGGCTTGCATGCCCGTGCTTCGGCCAAGCTGACTCAGCTGGCTGCCAGTTTCAGTTGCGAAGTCTGGATGGAAAAAGGCACTCGCCGGATTAACGCCAAAAGCATTATGGGCGTGATGATGCTGGCGGCGGGCAAAGGCTCCGTCGTTGTCGTCGAAACCGTAGGCGCGGATGAGCAACCAGCGCTTGAAGCACTGCTTAAATTGATCTCCGACAAGTTCGGCGAAGGGGAATAAACAGGCCATGAGTTTCACTTTGCACGGTCTCGCCGTTTCAAACGGTATTGCAATTGGCAAAGCACACCTTATTTCTCAGGCCACGCTTGAAGTGTCGCACCTGGTGATTGCGCCACGCATGGTAGAGAAAGAGATCACGCGTTTCGAAACGGCACTGGCGCAGGTTCGACACGAGTTTGCCGCGTTGAAAATCGGCATGGCACATTCGCCAACCGATATCGGGGCATTCATCGACCTGCATCTGATGATCCTCGCCGATCCCGAACTATCCGATGTGCCCAAGCAGATCATTCGGGAACGCCGCTGCAACGCGGAATGGGCCATCGTGCAGCAGATGGAAATTCTGGTCTCGCAGTTCGAGAAAATCGACGACATGTATTTGCGCGAACGCAGCTACGATGTTCGCCAGGTGGTTGAACGCGTCGTCAGAGAACTTGCCGGCCACCCTGACCGCATCAGTGGCCGTGTCGGCAAGGGTGTCAAGGGAGAGAACCTGATCGTCGTGGCGCACGACCTCTCCCCCTCCGACGTCATGGCCTTCAAGGCTCAGAACTTCGCCTCCTTTGTTACCGATGTTGGCGGCTCCACCTCGCATACGGCCATCCTTGCGCGCAGCATGGACATTCCGGCCGTACTCGGTTTGCACAACGCCCGCCAACTGATTCGCGACAAGGAAACCCTCATTGTTGACGGCACACGAGGCGTGCTGATCGTCAATCCCGGCCCCCGCGTTCTTGAAGAATACGAACTAAAGAAGAGCCAGATCGCGCTCGAGCGATCAAAACTCAAATTGTTAAAAACTGCGCGAGCGACAACGCTCGACAAGGTAAAAATCGATTTGCTGGCTAACATTGGAGAACCGAGCGACGTCGCAACGGCACTTGAAAGCGGTGCCGAAGGCGTGGGTCTATTCCGCACCGAATTCATTTTTCTCGGGCGTGGCGACATGCCCAGTGAGGACGAGCAGTTCGAAGCGTATCGGAAGGCCGTCAAAGCCGTCGATGGACGTCCCATCATGATCCGCACATTTGACTTGGGCAACGACAAAAACCTGCACTCGGATGAGACGGGTGATGACCGGGTACGTGACAACCCTGCACTGGGCCTGCGCTCGATTCGCCTGTCGCTGTCCGAACCGAAATCCTTCCAGGCGCAATTACGCGCCATTCTGCGCGTTTCTCATCTGGGCAATGTCAAGATCCTGATCCCGATGATGTCGCACGCGCATCAGATCGATCAGACACTGGCAGCACTCGAGCAGGCAAAATCCAGCCTGCGCGGTCAGCATATCGCGTTCAACGAAGGCGTCGAAATTGGTGGAATGATCGAGGTTCCAGCGGCAGCACTGGCTGTCGGTCTTTTCCTGCGCCGTATGAATTTCATCTCGATCGGCACCAATGACCTGATCCAATATACGCTGGCCATTGACCGAAGTGACGAGCAGGTCTCCAGTCTTTATGATCCCTTGCACCCCGGCGTGCTGATGTTGCTGTCACACATCATCAGCAGCGCAGAGAAAGCCAACATTCCGGTTGCCATGTGTGGCGAAATGGCCGGCGACCACAACCTGACCCGCCTGCTACTCGGCATGGGTCTGCGCCAGTTCTCGATGCATCCGTCGCAAATCCCCGAGGTCAAGCAAAAGATCAAGCAGAGCGACATTTCCGAATTGACGCCGATTGTTCGCCGCATACTTCGGCTTGAAGAGCCTGCAAAGATTCAGGAGCAGATCGAACGGCTCAATATTTGACTTTTTCCAGTGCTGGCGGTACCGTCTCTCCATAGCGCCGATTTGAATGATCAGCTTGCGGGCGCTTTAAAAATTCGGCTAAAGCGGGGTCTGCCCAGTCCGCTTTTTTCAGGCCGACTGGGTTTGTTTTTTCTGAAGCGATGGCAATGTCACTAGAGAATTCTGTCGGGGTTGTTACTCAACAACGGGTTCATTTCAACTCACCGATGATGCTGAAAAGCGGCGCGCTGCTGCCCGGCTTTGAACTCGTTTACGAAACCTACGGCACACTCAATGCATCTCGCACCAACGCCGTTCTGGTGTGCCACGCTCTTTCCGGCGGCCACCATGTGGCGGGCATTTACGCTAACGACCCGAAAAACTTGGGCTGGTGGGATAACTTGGTCGGGCCCGGCAAACCCCTCGACACCAACAAATTTTTCGTCGTCGGCGTCAACAACCTCGGTGGGTGTTATGGCTCAACCGGCCCCTTGTCCGTCAATCCGGAAACCGGAAAACGCTACGGCGCCGACTTCCCGATGGTCACGGTCGAGGATTGGGTTGCCGCCCACGCCCGTCTCGCCGATCACCTCGGCATTGACGTTTGGGCCGCCGTTATGGGTGGTAGCCTGGGCGGCATGCAGGCGCTCGAATGGACATTGCAATTTCCGGATCGCATCCGCCATGCCATAGTGATCGCTTCTGCACCCAAGCTGTCAGCGCAAAATATTGCCTTTAATGAGGTGGCCCGGCAGGCCATCATCTCCGACCCGGATTTCCATGGCGGCCATTACGCCGAGCACGGCGTTTTGCCAATCAACGGGCTGCGTCTGGCGCGTATGGTCGGGCACATCACCTATCTGTCGGATAGCCAGATGGGCGAGAAATTTGGTCGCCAACTGCGCCACGGAGAGCACCAGTTCAGCTATGACGCTGACTTCGAGATTGAATCCTACCTACGCTATCAGGGCGACAAATTTGCCAAGTTTTTTGATGCCAACACTTATTTGATTGCCACCAAGGCGCTCGATTATTTCGATCCGGCCTATGCTTACGGTGGCGATCTTTCCGCTGCGTTGGCACGCGCCAAAGCCAGCTTCTTTGTTGCCAGCTTCTCGACCGACTGGCGCTTTGCGCCGACCCGTTCGCGCGAGATTGTTTTCGCGCTCATGCAAAATCATCGCCATGTTGCCTATGCCGAAATCGACTGCGACGCCGGACACGACTCCTTTCTGCTTGATGACGCGCACTACCACGCGGTACTGCGCGCCTATCTGGAGAACATTTCACTATGAATTTTACGGGCAAAGAGCGCGAACGCTTCGATTTTGCCGTCATTGGCAACTGGATTCCGCAGGGCGAACGGGTGCTGGACTTGGGTTGTGGTGACGGGAAACTGCTCCGTTATCTAAATGAAACCAAGGGGGTTGCCGGGTACGGTGTTGAGATTGATCACGAGAGTATCCTCGGCTGCATTCGCAACGGTGTCGACGTGATCCAGATCGACATTGAAGGCGGGCTCTCGGGGTTTGAGGATCAGTCTTTCAACCATGTCATTATTTCTCAAGCGTTACAGGCCATGCATGCCACCGAGCGCATTCTCGGCGAAATGTTGCGGGTGGCCGAGGAGGCCGTGATCAGCTTCCCCAACTTTGCTTATCGCGCCAACCGGGCAGCGATTGCTCAAGGCCACATG
Organism: Burkholderiales bacterium; assembly: GCA_038203745.1. Lineage (GTDB taxonomy): Bacteria > Pseudomonadota > Gammaproteobacteria > Burkholderiales > Rhodocyclaceae > Propionivibrio. The sequence continues at coordinate 13,631 of JBBRDR010000007.1, forward strand.
CCAGTTTCAGAGGACTTGCCCTTTGAGTGGTATGAAACGCCGAATGTGCGTTTCTTCACCATCGCCGATTTTGAAACCCTGTGTGCCAAGCTCGATATTGAAATCCGCGAACGGCTGGCTTTCGATGAAGCCGGACAGCGAGTAACCGACGATCCCAACCTGAACGGCAGCCTGGCTTTCTACCGCCTCGGCCGAAAATCCTGATGCCGGGTGTTCTGCCGCGCCTCTTGCCAGACTGGCTCAAGATTTTACTGACACGCAAGATGCTGATCTGCGTGTTCACCGGTTTCAGCTCGGGACTACCGTTGTACCTGCTCTTCAACCTGCTTCCGGCCTGGCTGCGCAGCGAAGGCGTCAACCTCATTACCATCGGCCTCTTTGCGCTGATCCAGTTTCCCTATACCTGGAAATTTCTCTGGTCGCCTTTCCTTGATCGCTATGCTTTGCCCATCCTCGGACGACGGCGCAGTTGGTCGCTGCTCATGCAGATCGGCTTGTTTCTGAGCATTGGCCTGCTTGGCGGATTGTCCCCGAGCACCAACATCGTACCCGTGCTCTGGCTCGCGGCTCTGCTGGCGCTGTTTTCGGCCACACAGGACATCGCACTAGATGCCTACCGCCGCGAGTTGCTGAGCGATGCCGAGCTGGGCTTGGGCAATGCCGTGCATGTCAACGCCTACCGCGTGGCGGGTCTGGTGCCAGGCTCGCTATCGCTGATTCTGGCTGACTTCCTGCCCTGGTCGCAGGTATTCTGGATAACCGCCGCCTTTATTCTCCCCGGCATGGTTATGATTCTTCTGGTCAAGGAACCCGTTTCTGCCTACGCCACACCAAAAACGCTACGTAAAGCTGTGCTCGAACCGTTTCACGAGTTCATGGGCCGTAACGGTTTGCGCGGTGCGCTGTTAGTACTCGCCTTCATTTTCCTCTACAAACTGGGGGACTCGCTGTGCACCGCGCTGGCCACGCCGTTTTATCTCGATATGGGCTTCACCAAAACCGATATTGGTCTGATCGCCAAGCATGCCGGCCTTTGGCCGGCGGTGATCGGCGGACTACTCGGCGGCCTGTGGATGGTGCGTCTGGGAATCAATCGTGCGCTGTGGTTGTTCGGCGTCGTGCAACTGGTGTCAATTCTGGGTTTTGCATGGCTCGCCTGGCTTGGGCCACAAACGGTTATCGGAATTGATCAACGGCTGGCACTGGCCGCTGTAATCGGCCTCGAAGCGCTCGGTGTTGGCTTGGGCACGGCGGCCTTCGTCGCCTTCATCGCACGCTCGACTCACCCGGCCTACACGGCAACGCAGTTTGCCTTATTCACAAGTCTGGCCGCCGTACCACGCACTTTCATCAATGCTTCGGCCGGCTGGCTGGTAGAAAGCTTGGGCTGGTTCAATTTCTTCTTGCTGTGTACAGCGCTGGCGGTCCCCGGCATGCTGCTGCTTTCACGCGTAGCGCCATGGAAAACCCAACACACGTCTGGAAATGCTTGTGTCCATTGATTCTCAAGTCAGAACAAAATCATCGGAGGCGCTGATTTCAGCGGCTCGCGAGCTATCGACAACAGTCGGGAAACTCGCTTTCGCCGAACCGGTTTCGCACATCTACAATCCGCTGGAGTACGCTTGGGCGCCACATGAACAGTATTTGCGTCGTTATGCCTCGAACCACAAGAAGGTAGTGTTCATCGGCATGAATCCCGGGCCCTTCGGCATGGTGCAGTGTGGTGTACCTTTTGGCGAAATTGCCGCCGTACGCGACTGGATGGGTATTGAGGAAAACGTCGGCAAACCGGCACTGGAGAATCCCAAGCGGCCGATTGAAGGCTTTGCCTGCATTCGTTCCGAGGTTAGCGGGCGTCGTTTGTGGGGCTTGTTCCAGCAGCGTTTTGGTTCGGCCGATGCTTTCTTCGTCGATCATTTTGTCGCCAATTATTGCCCGCTGGCCTTCTTTGATCACGGACGCAATCTCACCCCGGATAAACTGCCGTCAGCCGAGGCGGCACCACTGTACGCGGCATGTGACGCACATCTTCGGCAACTGGTCGACGCTCTTCAACCACAGTGGGTGATCGGGGTCGGTGGATTTGCTGAAGTCCGTGCAGCGCAGGCACTGGCGGGGATGGATGTACGCATCGGTAAAGTACTGCATCCCAGTCCGGCCAGTCCGGCTGCCAATCGGGGGTGGGCAGAAGCAGCGACCAAACAGATGGCCGATCAGGGAATCTGGCAGTAGCAGATCAGGCGCAGGGTGCCGGTGGTGGTGTCCGGGGTGATGTGGCGCGCCGCTTGCACCGGCTATCCAGCCACCAGGCGTAAACCGGTAGCAACAGGGCTGAGCCGGGCAAAAGCAGGAACAACAGGTAGGGTGATACGCGCGAAAGCGTGCGCAACTGAATCAATAATTCAGTCCTCTCGTCTACTGACCAGGATCCGCCATTACGGTACTTCATAAGCAAAGGCATGAGGCCGCGCATACGAACGACATCAGCTACAAACTCACGCGCCTGCCTTTTCTGAGAAGCCACCAAGCGTGCCACAACACCTTCCGTGCCAACGGCTTGCACGGATTTTTCGTCGCCACTCACGAACGGAGTCGCCAACCCAACGCGGCCAATTGGTCACCAATAATCCGCCAAGTTTGCCAGGCTACAACGCCTCGCTTGGCCCAGCGCCAGGCCCGGCCACCCTTCATAAAAAATAGCGCGGCAACGGCAATGGCGGCGATACTGGGGTGCTGTTTGACGTAGTCGACGCCGGCCTGAACCCGCGCTAGCGCGCGATCAGTGGTGTATAACGCAGCCCTAACGGGTTGCGCGTGCTGAACCAGTTCAAACCGCTGGATCGCGATGCGTTCGAGCAGTCTGCCGCGTTGAAGTTGCAAGTCACTTAACTTGTGATTCATGGCCAACGGCCGCCTTTAACTGACGCAGATCTTCCTGGAGTTCGGCAATACTGGCGGCAAAAACCCGCTCGGGCCGCTGCATCACGCGCTTGAACAGGGAGAAAAAAACGGCGCCGAGAATCAGGAAAAATCCAGCGGACGCGCCCACAACCAGTATCCGGTAGTCCCAGAACAATAGGGCGAACAAGGCGATAGTGAGCAAAATAGCAACGCCAAAACAGAACACCATACCTTGCATCACAAGAAGCAGTTGCACAGCGCGCAGCTTCTCCTCCTCGATTTCATTCGCGAGAAGTTCAAGCCGCGTCTTGCCGCCTGCCAACAACGTCGCTGCTATATTTTTCAGGGCGGCGAAGAGCCCGTTGCTCTCCCCGCCTAGTTTGTCGTTCATGCTGCGCGTCGCCGCTTAACGACGACCGATGATAATACCAAGCAGAAATCCCACGCCAGCTGCAATGCCGACAGATTGCCAAGGGTTATCTCTAACGTAGTCATCCGTCACGCGGGCCGCTGCCTTGGTTTTGTCAACCAGAGCCACTTCAGCGTCAGCGAGGCGTAACTTGGCATCACGCAGGCGCTCGCCAATGCGTTCGCGCAGCTCGGTCATTTTTTCACCGGCCACACCGGCTGTGGCACGCAAAATATCTTCCGCATCAGCAACGACGGTTTTCATGTCGGATACGAGCTTTTGTTTGTTGGAACTGGACAGATCGGTATTTTCAGACATAGCTGACCTCGTGGTAAAAAATTATTAGCGAAAAAAGTGGCCTAAAGCATGAAGAAACTGAAGCCACGGCCTTCAAGGTTATCCAATTTGCGAGCACATATCAACGTGAAGGTTCACATTACTAGGGTTGGCTTGTCAAATTTCCCGAATTTTCATTGCGGCGGAGGCCAACCGGCCAGAGTTCCTTACAGCGGCTGCCGCATATTTACCGGGATGTATGCAGACCCCGAAACTGCTAAAGTACACCCGCTCACCCTCACTCACCTCCTAGGAGAATCAAGCATGTTTTTTTCTCGCTTTAAAACACTTATAGCTGTTGCAATATTTGCTGTTTCAAGCTTGGCCATGGTTCACGCTGCAGAGCCCTTGAAAGTCGGCTTCGTTTATATTGGCCCGACCGGCGATCATGGCTGGACCTATGCTCACGATCAGGGCCGCAAGATGCTCGAAGAACAGTCCAACGGGACGATTAAAACGACCTTCGTTGAGAATGTGCCGGAGACCGCCGATGCCGAGCGAGTCTTCCGTGATCTGGCGCAAAAGGGTAACAAACTGATCTTTGCCACCTCCTTTGGCTATATGAACCAGATGGTCAAGGTTTCCAAGGCTTTCCCCAACACCGTTTTCATGCACGCCACCGGTTACAAGACCGCCCCCAACCTCGGGGTTTACGATGTGCGCACCTATGAAGGCGCCTACATGCTGGGTGTCGTTGCGGGCAAAATGAGCAAGAGCAACAAGTTGGGTATTGTGGCTTCCATTCCGATCCCGGAAGTCATTCGTAACATCAATGCCTTCACGCTTGGTGCACGCAGCGTAAATCCCGCCATCACGTCCCGTGCCATCTGGGTGAATACTTGGTTTGATCCGGGTAAGGAACGTGAAGCCGCTCTCGCTCTGATTTCCCAAGGTTGCGATGTGCTGATGCAGAATACCGACTCCCCGGCAGTGGTCCAGGCCGCACAGGAAAAGGGTGTTCTGGCTTTCGGCTGGGATTCGGACATGACCAAGTTTGGCGGCAAGGCTCACTTGGCGGCATCCATCCTCAACTGGGGCGTCATCTACAAGAAGGTTGCGGCTGAAGTTCAGGCCGGTACCTGGAAAACAGGCGAGCTGTGGTGGGGCGTGAAGGAAGGCGCCGTCAATATTGAGAACTTCGGCCCGGCTGTTCCACCTGACGTCAAGAAGCTGGCCGAAGACCGCCGCGACGCACTCAAAGCCGCCAAACTGCACCCCTTTACCGGTCCACTCAAGGATCAGTCAGGCAAGGAATTTCTGGCTGCCGGCAAGACCTATACGGATGGCGACCTGAAGAAGATGAATTTCTTTGTTGAAGGCGTCGAAGGCAGCGTTCCCAAGTAACCCGCAGTGTTGTGAAAACGCGGCCACCCGGCCGCGTTTTTTATCCGAAGGCAAAACAACAATCTGTTTTCTCCTTCATAATCCTTAGTGTAATTTGACCCTTGCATTTTTATTGAGGAATGCGCCATGGAATCTTCCCTCACCAGTCCCTACCGGGACGACATCATCATCTCCTGGCCCGAACTGCACCGCGATACGCGCCTCCTATGCCACGCTTTGATGGAAAAGGGGCCGTTCAAAGGCATCATCGCCATTGCGCGTGGCGGGATGATTCCAGCGGCACTGGTGGCACGCGAACTGGAGATCCGCATTCTGGATACCATTTGCGCCTCCAGTTACAACGAGTCTAACGAAGATAGCGCCCAAAATACCCGTTCGGAAGTGAAAATTCTCAAAGGTATCGACCACGATGGCGAAGGCTATTTGCTGATCGACGATCTGGTGGATACAGGCGCTACCGCCCGCGTCATCCGCAAATTGCTGCCCAAGGCCTACTTCGCCACCTTGTACGCCAAGCCAATGGGCCGGGAGATTGTTGATCTATGTGTCAAGGAATTCAATCAGGACAAATGGATTTATTTCCCTTGGGACATTGATTATATGTTTGTTCCGCCGATCAAGAAGCGTAGCTGACCGTGGCTGTGTTCATCGCGAAACAAGCGTCAAAATTTCAAGCAAAAATGAGTTTTTTACTCCGCTCATGAGAATATAGCGACTTTTTGATGAACTCCCTATCGCCCTTAAGGCATAGCGAAAAACTTTTTGGGTTAAGAAAGGGTTTGGCATGAACACACTGACCATTAGCCGTCGAATCATATTGATGGTTGTCACCTCTATTATTGCTTTGCTTTTGGTTGGAGGTGTTGGTCTTTATGTTTCCAGCGAGGAGACTGCGGATATCAAGCTGATCACCGAGGACAGTCTGCCAAGTATTAAAACACTGGGGGAAGCTAGGCAGGCGTACATGGAATTGCGAGTGGGTATCTACACCCATCTGGTGAACACCGATGATCAGGCGATTCAGACCGTCGAAAAAAGAATTGAAGAGGCTTCACAGAACCTGACCAAGCAACTCAAAGAATACGAAAAGATGGTCTCCAATGAGCAAGATAGAAAATTTCTGGAGGCCGACCAGAGTGACATTAAATCTTACATGGAGCTAATGATTAGCAAAGTACTGCCTTTATCGCGAAAAAACGACAAAGTGGGCGCCCGCAACCTGATCGTCGCAGAAGGAACAGCACTTGGAGCAAAAGTCCGAAAGGATTTAAGTGACCACATGGAGTTCAACATGAATCGGGCGGAGGTCACGGCAAAGTCAGCAATTGAAAGCGCGGCTACCGGGAAAACGGTTTCGTTGATTGTCATTCTGGGTGGCGTCATCGCCGTTGGTTTATTGGGCTTTTTCATGCTCACCAACGTCAAAAACTCGCTGAACCAGATTCAATCGATGGTCACCAAGGTCGAGCACGATCTGGACTTCACGATTCGCGTCAATGTAACCAAGCAGGATGAAATCGGGCAGACGACGATGTTGCTCAACCGCCTGCTCGACAAACTGCAGGGCAACCTGAAATCCATCGCTGAAGGCGCTCATTCCGTGGCCTCTGCGGCCAGTTTGATGTCCACCACGTCTAATCAGGTAGCGACGGCTTCACACCAGCAAAGCGAATCCGCCTCTGACATGGCGGCCACCGTTGAAGAAATGACCGTCAGCATCAACCATGTGGGTGACCGGGCACAGGAAGCCAACCGTATCTCCAGTGAATCCGGCCAACTGGCCATCGCCGGTGAAAAGGTCATCAGCCAGACGGTGGGTGATATTCAAGACATCGCAGCCACAGTGAGCGAGGCAGCAGAACTCATCCATAGTCTGGAAAAACACAGCCAGGAGATTTCCAACGTCGTGGCGGTGATCAAGGAAGTCGCTGATCAAACCAACCTCCTGGCACTGAATGCCGCTATTGAAGCGGCCCGTGCGGGAGAACAGGGTCGCGGTTTTGCCGTGGTGGCTGATGAAGTACGCAAGCTCGCAGAACGCACCGCAGTCTCTACGCAAGAGATCTCTCGTACGATTAATACCATGCGTACCAGTGCGAGCAATGCCGTCACCAGCATGGAAGGTGTCGTAACCAAAGTGAACAAAGGGGTTGAAAGCGCTCAGGAAGCCAGCACGGCGATCCAGCATATCGGTGCAGGCAGTCGCAACGCCGTCGGCATGGTCGAAGAGATTACCTCGGCTATCCGCGAGCAAGCCGCAGCCACCAATAATATTGCCATGCAAGTTGAGCGGATTGCGCAGATGTCAGAAGAGAGCAGTGCGGCGGCGGGCAATAGCGCTGAAACTGCACAGGATCTGGATAGACTGGCTACCGATATGCAGCGCATTGTCAACGCCTATAAGCTTTGATCCGGAAGGAATCTAAAGGGGCTGAGACTTTCATCGTCTCAGCCCCTTTTTTTAGGATGAATCAGTCTTGGCTATCAGGGCAAGAAAGGTTTGCCAAGTGAAGCAGGTAAGTTGTTCTGCAGCACCTTGCGATCGTGGGAAATGGCTACCAGCACAACGATGGTTGCCAGATAGGGAAGCGCAGCGAGAAGCTGAACCGGTAACACGATGCCTAGGCCCTGCGCATGGAACTGGAGTATGGTGACAAATCCAAACAGGTAGGCGCCAAACAGCAGCCGAGTCGGCTTCCAGGTGGCAAAAACAACCAGCGCTACGGCAATCCAGCCGCGTCCGGCGCTCATGTTCTGCACCCACAGCGGTGTATAAACGGTCGACAGATAAGCACCGGCCATGCCCGCCATGGCGCCACCGAACGCCACCGCACCAAAACGGATAAGGATGACCGGATAGCCGATGGCATGGGCAGATTCTGGCGACTCACCAACAGCTTTGAGCAACAGCCCGAGACGCGTCTTGGTCAACGTCCACGCGACCCCGGCATAAGCAACAATCGACAGGTAGACCACGGCATCCTGAGTGAACAGAACCGGCCCGAGCAGCGGGATGTCGGAAAGGAAAGGAATGGCAATGGGTTGCAAACCTGGCAGGCTATAACTGACGTAGTTTTGCCCGATGAAAGCCGAGAGGCCGAGGCCGAAAATGGTCAGCGCCAGACCGCAGGCGGCCTGATTGGCGGCCAACGAGAGGGCGAAGAAGGCAAAGATCATGGCGGTGGCGGCACCGGCCAGCGCGCCTGCGGGCAAACCAGCGGCGGCTCCGTAACCAGTTTCAGCCGCCGCCGCAAAGCCGGCAATAGCTCCCACCAGCATCATGCCTTCGACGCCAAGATTGATAACGCCCGTGCGTTCGGCAACGAGTTCGCCGAGGCCGGCGAAAACGAGAGGGGTTGCCGCCGCAAGCGTGCCGGCCAGAATGGGGATGAGATGTTCGATCATTTGATTCTTCCCGGTACAAATCAGGCGAAACGACGCAGACGGTTATCGATAAACGCATCGGAGCCGAGCAGGAAAAAGAGCAGCATGCCCTGGAAAATACCGGTAATGGCAAACGGCATCTGCAAGCTGACCTGAGCTGCTTCACCGCCGAGATAGATCAACGCCATCAGGAACCCGGCAAGTACGATGCCAAGCGCGTGCAGCCGGCCTAGATAAGCCACGATGATGGCGGCGAAGCCGTATCCCGGTGATATATTCAGATTCAACTGCCCGACCGGTCCGGCGATCTCGCCCACCCCGGCCAATCCAGCCGTCATCCCGGAAATGACCAGACTGAACCAGACCGTCTGCCTTGATGAGAAACCGGCGTAGCGCGAAGCGGCCGGTGCATGGCCGCCGACCTCAATCTGGAAATGCATGAAACTGTGTGCATTGAACAGCCAGAATGCGAGTACAGCGAAGCCGGTAATGAATATCGAAGTATTTACGCGCGAACCTTCCAGCAGGATGGAAAACAGGGCGTTATCGCTGAACATGATTGACTGCGGGAAGTTCATGCCTTCCGGGTCACGCCATGGGCCATGGACCATATACGAAAGGATGAAACTGGCGATATAGCTCAACATCAGCGTGGTCAGCGTTTCCTGCGCATTGAAGCGTGTTCGTAACAAGGCCGGCAAGGCCCCCCACAGGGCGCCGCCTAGGGCACCGGCGATAACCATGGCCGGGATCACCCACTGCGAATCACTGCCTTCCATGGCGATGGCAACGCCGCCAGCGGCCAATGCGCCCATGATTAACTGGCCTTCGGCACCGATGTTATAGATACGCGCCTTGAATCCGATGGCCAGGCCCTGGGCGATCAGGATCAGCGGACAGGCCTTGATCAGCAGTTCGCTCCAGCCGTAGCTGCTGCTCATAGGCTGGATGAAAAAAACCTGGAAAGAAGCAAGGACGGGCTTTCCCAGCGACCAGAAGAGGAAGGAGCCGGCCAGCAACGTGGCAGCGATGGCGATCAACGGTGCCGTCCAGCGCATGAGTTTCGAGGGCCGTGCGCGAGGCTCAAGCAGATGCATGGCTGACCTCTGCTGAATTTGACGCATCCGACTCGTCAAAAAGCCCCGACATCTTCATGCCGACGGATTCTGCACTAATGGCGCTTCTGGGCTGAGCTGTGGAGAGGCGGCCTTGCGCCAGCACGGCGATACGGTCACTGATCTCGAACAATTCCTCAAGTTCCTCGGAGATGAGCACGATGGCAACGCCGTTGCGCGACAGATCGAGTAATGCTTGCCGCAACACCGCTGATGCCCCGACATCGACACCCCAGGTGGGCTGGGCGACAATCATAGCTTTGGGTTTGAGCATAATCTCCCGGCCGACGATAAACTTTTGCAAGTTACCCCCCGAGAGCGAACGCGCATCGTCGCCCGAACCGCCGCAACGCACATCGAAACGGGCGACACATTTGTCGGCGAATTCGCGCGCCTTGCTATAGCGAACTAATCCCCAGTATTTCATTCCTTTGCGGTGGGCCGTCAGCAAGGCATTATGGCTCAGGGAAAAGGGCGGTACTGCCCCGCGGCCAAGGCGTTCTTCGGGGACAAAGACCAGCCCCTTGTGGCGCCGTTGACCGGCATTGAGATGACCAACTGGCTTGCCTTCAAAGTGAATCGCGTGTTTCTCGACGGTCGTTTCTCCCGATAGGGCGGCCATGAGTTCGGCCTGCCCGTTCCCGGAAATACCGGCGATGCCAAGAATTTCGCCGGCATTGACGGTCAGGGAAATATTTTTCAGATCAGTCCCAAAAGGATCATCAGACACCAGATTGAGTGACTCAACGGTTAAAACAGTGTGCTGATCCCCCTCGTAGACGGGCGCCTGACAGACCGGCAATTCGCGACCAATCATCATGCGCGCGAGGCTGGCCGGCGTTTCCTGGCGGGGATTCGCGTTACCGGTGACCTTGCCGTGGCGCAGGATGGTTGCGCCATCGCACAGTGACTGGATTTCGTGCAGCTTGTGACTGATATAGAGAATGGAAACACCTTCTGAAGCCAGTTGCCGTAGCGTCTCGAACAGCTTCTGGACCGCCTGTGGTGTCAGTACCGAGGTGGGTTCGTCGAGAATTAACAGTTTCGGGTCCTGCAACAAACAGCGGACAATTTCAACCCGCTGTCGCTCACCGACGGAAAGACTATGCACCATCCGGCTCGGGTCGAGAGGAAGACCATAACGCTCGGACACCGCCTTAACCCGCACAGCTAGAGCCGGCAAATTGAATGGCTCATCAAGAACCAGCGAAATATTCTCGGCGACAGTCAGCGTCTCAAACAGTGAAAAATGCTGAAACACCATACCGATCCCCAGGCGACGCGCCTGAGCCGGATTAGCGACGTTCACTTCGTGGCCGTTCAAAAGGATCGAACCGCTATCGGCCCTGACGGCACCATAGATGATTTTCATCAGGGTGCTCTTGCCCGCGCCGTTTTCGCCTAGAACCGCGTGGATTTCTCCGGGCATGACCGAAAGACTGACCTCGGAACAGGCCACGATGCCGGGATAACGCTTGGTAATATCCAGCAATTCCAGGCGGGGAACGGGGGGATGCATGCTTGCTCCGACAGCGTTTAACATTGAACAGACGTAAATGAAACACGGATGATACACGCTTGCTGGACAAGTCGATCAGACGGCAGACTGCTCCAAGTCATAATCGACCGTGAGCGGAGCGTGGTCACTGAATCTTGTCTCTTTGTAAACCGAAGCACCTGTCGCAACACCTGCAACTCCCTTTGTTGCTAACTGATAATCAAGCCGCCATCCCACGTTCTTGGCCCAAGCCTGGCCACGATTTGACCACCACGTGTAACAGTCATCGGTAGCCTCCGGGTGCAGTGTGCGATACGCATCCACCCACCCGCCTTCATCCAGCACGCGGCTGACCCAGGCGCGTTCTTCGGGCAGAAAGCCGGAATTCTTGCGATTGCCTTTCCAGTTTTTCAGATCGATTTCCTGGTGGGCGATGTTCCAGTCGCCGCACACCACCACCTCACGACCACTTTGCGCCAACTCGCAAAGTATTGGGTAGAAGATAGCCATGAAGCGAAATTTGGCCTCTTGGCGCTCCGGTCCGCTGGAGCCTGATGGCAAGTAGAGCGAGATCACCGAGAGATTTCCGAAGTCGGCGCGCAGATAGCGCCCCTCGGCATCGAACTCAAGATGGCCAGTGCCTTCGACGATGGCATCAGGCTTGCGCCTGCACCATAGCCCGACACCGCTGTAACCTTTCTTCTCAGCCGGGTGGTAATAGGCGTGCAGCCCGGCCGGTGCTTTCATTTCATCCGAGAGATCGGCATACTGCGCCTTGAGTTCCTGCAGACAGACAACATCGGCATTCTGGGCCAGCACCCAGGGCAGAACGCCTTTGTTCCATGCAGATCGAATGCCATTGAGATTTAGGGTAATGATGCGTAACATGTGTAATCCACGCCGTATCGGCTTTGATGGGTTTAAATAAGGGCAGGATGGTTGTAATGGATTTTCGTCAGGAATTTATTGAGTTTGCCCTGAAACAAAATGTTTTGTGTTTTGGCGAGATCAAAACCAAAGCAGGACGGCTTTCGCCCTACTTTTTCAATGCCGGCCTGTTTAACAACGGTGCCGCACTGAATCGGCTGTCCCAATTCTACGCCAAGGCGATTCTCGCCAGCGGTATCAATATCGACATGCTGTTCGGACCGGCCTACAAGGGCATCCCGCTAGTTGCCGTGAGCGCACTGGCGCTGGCCCAGGCCGGACACAACCTTCCCTTTGCCTTTAATCGCAAAGAGATCAAGGATCACGGTGAAGGCGGCAACACCATCGGCGCACCACTGACAGGGCGGGTGTTGATCATCGACGACGTTATTTCGGCTGGCACCTCGGTGCGTGAATCGGTGGAAATCATTCGTGCGGCGGGCGCTACGCCCTGTGGCGTTGTCATCGCCCTGGATCGCATGGAGCGTGGTACGGGTGAGCTGTCGGCGGTGCAGGAAGTCGGTCGCGACTTCGGCATCCCGGTAGTTGCTGTAGCCACACTCGATGATTTGATGGCTTACCTGCGTGAACGGCCTGATTTCAAGGTGCACGAGGCTGCCGTGGCGCGTTATCGTGAGGCCTACGGTGTTGACCAGTACGCTTAGGCTTTCAGCGCTCGCGCTGTTGCTCTGGCTCAACGGCTCTGCCTTTGCTGCCGGCACCCTGTTTTGCTGCATCGATGCAAACGGGAAGCAGGTTTGCGGCGATATTATGCCTCAAGCGTGCTATGGGCGAGCCTACCGCGAGCTTGGCGAATCCGGTCGCACATCGCGGACTGTCGAGGCGCCGTTGACCCCGGAACAGCGAGCCCATCGCGCTGCTGAAGATGAACAACGCCGTATTGAAGAAGCGAAGATCAAGGAGCAGCAGCGCAAGGATCAAGCCCTGCTCAATACCTACGGTAGCGAGAAAGACATCGAATTGATGCGCCAGCGCGCTCAGAGCGATGTACAAAAATCGATCAAGGCGGCCGAAACCAAGATCGCCGAAATTAAATTGCAGCGCAAGAAGTTTGAGAACGAAGCCGAGTTCTACAAGAAGACGCAGGCACCTGCCGAGATTCAAAAGGGGCTGAGCGATACCGATTACGAAATCAAGTCGCAGGAATCAATCATCGAATCGAAGAAGAAGGAACTCGATATCATTCGCACCAAATACGATGAGGACAAGCGGCGCTATATTGACGTCCAGCAGCGCCGTGCAGCACCACGCTGACTGATTATCATAGACAACCCGCCCCGCTGAACAACCTAGCCGAGTTTTATACGTAACAGGTCATTAACCTGCTGCGGGTTGGCTTTTCCCTTGGTCGCCTTCATGGCCTGGCCAACCAGCGCGTTAAAGGCTTTCTCCTTGCCGGCCCGGAACTCGGCGACCATCGCCGTATTGGCTGCCAGCACCTCGTCAATTAGCACTTCGATGGCACCGGTATCGGTAATCTGCTTCAAGCCCTGTTTCTCAATGATTTCATCAGCCGACTGTCCTTCGCCGTTCCAGAGAACTTCGAAAACCTTTTTGGCGATGTTGTTGGAAATGGTGTTGTCGGCAATGCGTGCCACCATGCCGCCAAGTTGCGTTGCCGATACCGGCGACTGGCTGATGTCTTTGCCTTCTTTGTTGAGGCGAGCAGCCAGATCCACCGTCACCCAGTTGGCGCAAGGCTTGGCCGCTATTGTTCCAGCAACGGCGGTGGCCGCTTCGAAATAGTCAGCGATATCCAGCGAGGCCGTTAGTGTCGTAGCATCGTAGGCCGACAGCGCGTACTGAGCAACGAAGCGATCGCGTTTGGCAACCGGCAGCTCGGGCATTGTCGCGCGGGCGAGATCAACCCATGCGCGATCAATAATCAGCGGCAACAAATCGGGGTCCGGGAAATAACGGTAATCGTGCGCATCTTCCTTAGAGCGCATGGAGCGTGTTTCACCAGTATCCGGATCAAACAGCACAGTCGCTTGCTGAATTGCGCGGCCATCCTCGATTTCGTTAATCTGCCACTGCACTTCGAAATCGATGGCCTGTTGCATGAAGCGGAAGGAATTGAGGTTTTTGATCTCGCGCCGGGTTCCCAGAGGTTCACCCGGACGGCGTACTGAAACGTTGGCGTCGCAACGGAAAGATCCTTCCTGCATGTTGCCGTCGCAAATACCGATCCAGCGCACCAGCGCGTGCAGTGACTTGGCATAAGCCACGGCCTCGGCCGACGAGCGCATGTCAGGCTCGGTGACGATCTCAAGCAACGGCGTTCCGGCGCGGTTGAGATCGATACCCGATTTACCCTGAAAATCTTCATGCAGCGATTTACCGGCATCTTCTTCCAGATGAGCACGGGTCAGGTTGATGGTCTTTTCAGTCAGCGTGTCGCCCTGCCCGAGCTGAATTGTCACCTTCCCGCCAACCACGACCGGCAGTTCAAACTGACTGATCTGGTAACCCTTGGGCAGGTCGGGGTAGAAATAATTCTTGCGTGCAAATACCGATTTCGAGGCGACCTCTCCATCAACGGCAAGGCCAAAACGGATTGCGCATTCAACAGCAGCTTTATTAAGCACGGGCAACACGCCGGGCAATGCGATATCGACAGCATTAGCCTGGACATTGGGTACTTCACCAAAAGCGATAGAGCTGCCGGAGAAAATTTTTGACTGCGTAGCGAGCTGCGCGTGCGTCTCGATACCGATCACCACTTCCCATTGTTTCATCGCGTTTTTCTCACTCATACTAATCAAGAACAGCGGCCGCTCTTGGCATCAACCAGGATCGGCCACAAGTAACTAAAAGCGTCTCCGCCACACATTTTTTGGCAGGCGTTGAATGCCACAGTTACACCCTTTTCCTGCTCCCACATGCGCACCACACAACCGCTCTCTATGTCCGTCAACACCACGTTTGGCATTTTGGCTGTCTGCTGAAAACTCTTCATATCGAAGTGGCAAATCCCCTGTTTCGGAATACTCACATCGGCAGAAAATCGTTTAACTTCGGCGTTAATCACGTGCAAATCCATCGAACCACGCCCGCCCTGCACATCACGAAAGCTGCATTTGGCACGCACCTCCAACGCTTTGTCAGGAATCGGTTTTAGCAGGCGTCCGACCAGATGCTTGAGCGGCTGCGACTTGATGCGTTCCGGCGGCGGCTCGCTCACCACCGGAGCAGGCTCAGCAGGAGCAGGCGCAGGCTCCGGGGTTGCACAAGCGCCGAGCAACAAAACCACCAACGCAACTTGAGTCAATCTCATCAATGGCTCAGTCCAGCCCAGGCGGAAGCTTGAGGTGCCAGTCCGTAGCGCACTGATAACGATGCGCCACGTTGAGCAACTTCGCTTCGCTGAAATAATCTCCGATCAGCTGCAGCCCGGCCGGTAAACCACCGGTAAATCCACAGGGAATCGACATGCCGGGCAGCCCGGCAAGGTTGACGGCAATCGTATAAATGTCGGAAAGGTACATCTGCACTGGGTCCGAAGCCTTCTCGCCGATCTTGAATGCGGTGCTCGGACTGGTCGGCCCCATGATCACGTCGCACTGCTTGAACGCTTCGACAAAATCGTTGGCAATCAACCGGCGAATGCGTTGCGCCTGCAAATAATAGGCGTCGTAGTAGCCATGCGAAAGGACATAGGCGCCAATCAGGATGCGGCGCTTGACCTCAGCACCAAAACCCTGCGTACGGCTCTTGGCATACATATCGTTGAGGTCGCCGTAGTCGGGGGCGCGATAACCGTAACGAACGCCGTCGAAGCGCGACAGATTTGAGCTGGCTTCAGCAGGCGCGATCACGTAGTAGGCCGGTACCGAAAGCTTCATATTGGGTAGGCTGATCGAAACAGTTTCAGCACCCAGCTTGCGGTAGTCTGCAATCGCGGTTTCGACGAGCTGCATGACTTCGGGCGAGCAACCTTCCTCAAAAAACTCTTTGGGCAGTCCGATCTTCAGTCCGGCCAGCGGTTTTTCTCTGGCCTCCCCGTTCAACTCGCGGGCATAGTCCTCGGCAGGGCGGTTGAGACTGGTCGAATCGCGTTCGTCGAAGCCGGCCATGGTGTTGAGCAGCAGGGCGCAATCCTCGGCCGTACGCGCCATCGGCCCGCCCTGATCAAGCGAGGAGGCGAAGGCGATCATGCCGTAGCGCGAAACCACGCCGTAGGTGGGCTTGAGACCGGTCAAGTTGCACAGTGCCGCTGGCTGGCGTATCGAACCACCCGTGTCGGTGCCCGTGGCAGCAGGAGCCAAAAGAGCGGCAACGGCCGCAGCTGAGCCTCCCGACGAGCCCCCGGGAACGCGGGTGGTATCCCACGGATTTTTTACCGCGCCAAAATACGATGTCTCATTCGATGACCCCATGGCGAACTCATCCATGTTGGTCTTGCCGAGGATGACGGCACCGGCCGCATTGAAGTGCTCGATGACCGTCGCGTCGTACGGGCTCACGAAGTTACTGAGCATCTTTGAACCGCAAGTGGTCAGCCTACCCTGCGTGCAAAAAATATCTTTCTGGGCCAGCGGAATGCCGGTCAACGGGCCGGCTTGGCCGGTAGCACGCAATGCGTCGGCGGCTTTTGCCTGCGCCAGGCTCTTTTCGGGGTCAACGGTGATGTAGGCGTTGAGGGTCGGATTATGGCGGACGATCCGATCCAGATAGAGTTGTGTCAGTTCGAAACTCGAAATTTCTTTGCCCGCCAGTGCCTGCGAAAGAGCGGCGACGCTACGCGTAATCATTCGATCACCTTGGGCACAAGGTAAAGGCCAGCTTCAATTTCCGGGGCGATGGCCTGGAAGGCGTCTCGCCGGTTGCTCTCGGTGACACGATCCTCACGCAGGCGCTGGGAGAGATCCTGAGCGTGCGCCATCGGCTCGACACCTTTTGTGTCAATGGCCTGCATGGCTTCAATCAGGGTGAAAATTCCGTTCAGGTGGCCGAGCGTGCTTTGTGCCTCGGCGTCACTGACTTCGATCCGCGCGAGATGGGCAACACGCCGAACCTGTTCAAGGGTAAGCGACATAGCGATGAATTTAGTAAGATTTTTATACGAAGAGCCATATAAGGTATCATAAATGCCTTATTCACCGCAGCCCCTGCGGAGCTTTCACGGTCACTTTCACGGATATTCAGGCATGTTTAGTTTTCTGCGCAGTTATTTCTCGAACGATCTTGCAATAGACCTTGGTACCGCTAACACGCTAATTTACGTGCGCGGCAAGGGTATTGTCCTAGATGAGCCCTCAGTTGTAGCCATTCGCATGGAAGGCGGACCCAACGCCAAAAAAACCATCCAGGCCGTCGGTCTGGCCGCCAAGAACATGCTTGGCAAGGCACCGGGCGCCATCACGGTAATTCGTCCGATGAAGGACGGCGTCATCGCCGACTTCACCGTAACCGAGCAGATGCTCAAGCAGTTCATCCGCAAGGTTCATGATTCACGCCTGCTTTCCCCTTCTCCTCGCATCATCATCTGCGTGCCGTCCGGGTCGACGCAGGTTGAACGTCGTGCCATTCGCGAATCGGCGATTGGTGCTGGCGCCAGCCAGGTGTTCCTGATTGAGGAGCCAATGGCGGCGGCAATCGGTGCGGACCTTCCGGTGTCAGAGCCAACCGGCTCAATGGTCGTCGATATCGGCGGAGGCACAACGGAAGTCGGCGTGATCTCCCTGGGTGGAATGGTCTACGCCGGCTCGGTTCGGGTCGGCGGCGACAAACTCGACGAAGCCATCATCAATTACATTAGCCGCAACTACGGCATGCTGATTGGTGAAAATACCGCCGAAAAAATCAAGAAGAACATCGGCTCTGCTTTCCCGGGTGCCGAGGTGCGCGAAATGGAAGTGTCCGGCATCAACAAGGCGGAAGGCATTCCACGCAAGTTCACCATTTCCTCAAACGAGATTCTTGAAGCACTCACCGAGCCACTCAACAACATCGTTTCGGCAGTCAAATCGGCTCTCGAAAAGACTCCGCCCGAACTCGGTGCCGACATTGCCGACAAGGGCATGGTATTAACTGGTGGTGGCGCACTCCTCCGTGATCTCGACCGTTTACTGATGGAAGAAACTGGCCTGCCGGTCATCGTTGCAGAAGAACCATTGACCTGCGTAGCGCGTGGTTGTGGGATGGCGCTTGAGCGGATGGACAAGTTGGGCAGCATTTTTGCATCGGACTGAAATTCAGTGAGGCGCAAGAAGAGTTCCCTCACTTTTTTCAGCTCGAATTGGCATTCGGAAATTCTGCTCCGCGCAAAAACAAACTGTCGCGAAACCCATCCGCTGTTGTTTCAAGTTATTCCTTTTTCCCATCACTAAACCATGGATCATCAGCCGCCCCCGTTTTTCAAGCGCGGCCCGGCACCACTTGCTAGGCTGTCGTTCTACACTGCACTGTCTCTTGCGCTTATTTTTGTCGACGCTCGTTTCCAAACACTTGAGCTTCTGCGGCAGGCGGTATCGCTGGTTACTCGTCCCATACAACAGGCGGCACACGCACCTGCCCAGTTCCTGGAAAACACCGACGCCTATTTTTCCAGTATCGCGCGCTTTAAGGAGGAAAACTCACGCTTGCGTCGCGCCCAACTGGACGGTGTTGAAGCGTTGTTGCGCACACGCCATCTGGAAGTCGAAAACGAACGCTTGCGCCAGTTACTCGATGTCAAAACAAGAAAGCAGGCCAGCGGACAAGTCGCACAAATACTTTATGCCGCACGTGATCTTTTCTCGCGCCGCGTTATCGTCGACAAAGGCCAGCAGGACAAAATCATTGCCGGCCAACCTGTGATTGACAGTGCCGGAGTTGTTGGCCAGGTCACCCGGGTTTTCCCGTTTGTGTCCGAAATTACTCTGATTACCGACAAGGATCAGGCCATTCCCGTCCAGATTGTGCGCAACGGGTTGCGTTCCGTTGTGTTCGGGCTAGGTGACGGTCAGCTTGAACTCAGGTTCATGCCGGCCAATGCGGATGTGCAAAACGGCGACCTGCTGGTAACGTCAGGGCTGGATGGAATTTTCCTGCCGGGATTGCCGGTCGCCAAGGTTATTCATATCGAACGCGATACGTCCTATTCCTTTGCACGCATTTATTGCGTACCCGTCGCCGGGGTTGAAAATTTCGGTGAAGTCATGGTGCTTGATCCACGCGAAACGGTTTCTTTGCCCGCGCAGTTGACGCACGAAGTCGCAGACCCCAAGTCATCCGTCAAACCCGGCACAAAGAAAAAACGTTTAAAGAGGGATTAGCCAATGCAACCGACCTTTTCCTCTTCACGCATTTTGCAGCCGGTTCGCCCGTGGTTTATTTTGGTCAGCCTGTTGTTTGCCCTCGGCCTCAACTTTTTGCCAACCTCAGCCTGGCCGTGGATGCCTGACTGGATCGCTCTACTCCTCGTGTTCTGGGGCATTCGCGAGCCACGTCATGTGGGTATGGGGAGTGCCTTCATTCTCGGTCTGGCCATGGACGTTGGCGACGCCAGCCTGATGGGGCAACATTCACTGGCGTATGTGCTGGCGGCTTACACCGCTTCTTCACTGTCGCGACGCATCCTATGGTTTCCTATCGCCCAACAGTCTTTGCATGTTCTGCCCATTTTGCTGCTGGTGCAGCTCGTACAACTTGCTGTACGTGCCATGCCGGGGGTTAATTTGCCCGGAATCAGCTATTTTTTCGGGCCAATTGTCGGCACGCTCATCTGGTTGCCATTGACCTTTATTCTGCTGCTCCCGCAGTATCAGCCATCCGAACACGACGCTAACCGACCCATCTGACGGAATTTTCCTTGCGCCTCCGGTACTCCCCACTGAACTCGCAGGACAGCGAACTTGATCGCTTCCGCTTCCGCATTGCTTTTGCAGCGACTGCGGTGATCCTGGCCTTTGCCATCCTGATCGGGCGCTTTGTTTATTTGCAAATAATTCAAAACGAGTATTTTTCTACGCGGGCTGAAGACAATCGCATTTCACTGGTACCCATCGCCCCCAACCGTGGCGTCATTGTTGACCGTAACGGCACAATCATGGCGCGTAATTACTCAGCGTTTACACTCGAAATAACACCATCAAAAGTTGAAAATCTTGATGTGCTGATTGACGGGCTGAGCAAAATTGTCGAAATCCTGCCCAAAGACAAACGGCGCTTTCGCAAACTCCTCGAGGAGAGCAAGACCTTTGAAAGCCTGCCGATCCGCACCCGATTAAGCGATGAAGAAGTCGCCCGCTTTGCAGCCAATCGCTATCTTTTTGCCGGCGTAGAAGTCAAGGCACGCCTGTTCCGGCAGTACCCGCTGGGCGCCATTGCCTCCCACGCGCTGGGTTATATTGGCCGGATCAATAAAACCGATCTTGAAACTATTGCCAACAACGAGCAGAGCGCCAACTACAAGGGGACTGACCACATCGGAAAAACCGGTCTTGAGCAGAAATACGAGTTTCAGTTGCACGGCGAAACCGGTTATGAGGAGATTGAAGTTGATTCCGGCGGACATGCCGTGCGCAGCCTGGCACGCACGGCCCCGGTCTCCGGCAACAACCTGACCCTGACGATTGACGCCAAACTTCAAGAAATTACAGAAAAGGCATTTGGTGACCGGCGTGGTGCGATGGTGGCCATCGAACCGTCGACCGGCGGCATTCTCGCGCTGGTATCCACCCCCACCTACGACCCGAATTTGTTTGTTGACGGCATTCGCACCGAAGATTGGGATCTGCTCAACACCTCGCCTGACCGGCCGATGGTCAACCGCGCCCTCAATGGCGCCTATCCGCCGGGCTCAACTTTTAAACCGTTTATGGCGCTGGCTGCACTTGAGCTGGGCAAGCGCACGCCGCAGCAAGCGATTTCTGATCCGGGCTTTTTCAACTTCGGCGGTCACACCTTTCGTGATGACAAAAAAGGTGGCCACGGCTTGGTCGACATGTACAAATCGATCGTACAGTCGTGCGACACTTACTACTACATGCTGGCCAACGACATGGGCATCGACAACATCTCACGATTCATGGGGTCGATAGGGCTCGGCAAGCGCACAGGAGTCGACATTGAAGGCGAATCGGAAGGCGTTCTGCCTTCTCAGGAATGGAAGAAGCGCCGCTTCAAACGACCGGAGCAGCAAAAATGGTTTGCCGGAGAAACCATCTCGATCGGTATCGGTCAGGGCTATAACGCGTACACACCGATTCAGTTGGCGCAGGCCATGGCGGCAGTGGCCAACAATGGCGTTATTTACAGGCCACACCTCGTTAAATACATCACTGACAGCAAAACAGGCGAAAAAACGCTGATTGAACGAGAGCCGCTACGCACCTTGCCATGGAAACCGCAAAATATTGAATTCATTAAAAAGGCCATGGTTGGTGTTAACAAGGAAGGAACCGGCGCACGTGCTTTTGCCGGTGCTGAATACGAATCAGGTGGCAAAACAGGGACGGCTCAGGTTTTCAGTTTGAAAGGAGCGGATTACAAAAGCAGCAAGCTGAAACATGAGTTGCGCGACCACGCGCTGTTCATTGCCTTTGCGCCGGTTGATAATCCAAAGATTGCTCTCGCCGTACTCGTTGAGAACGGTGGGTTTGGCGCACAATCCGCCGCGCCGATTGCACGCATGGTTATTGACTATTACCTGCTCGGCAAACTGCCCAAAGGGCCGGCTCCGGAAGTTGCCACAGAGGAAAATGAATAAGCGATGTTACGGCAATTCTTTTATCGTATATGGACGCGTCTGATCGAGCATATCGACGGCCCCCTGTTGCTGATCACTGGTCTGATCATGTTCGCCGGCCTGGCCACCGTCTATAGCGCAACCTACGACGCCAACAACCGGGCTCTGGGTCAGTTATTCAACATGATGGTTGGGCTTGTCGTGATGTGGTCCGTAGCCCAGCTTCCGCCACAGAAATTGATGCGTTTCGCTGTACCGCTTTACGTTTTAGGCGTAATTCTGCTGATCTTGGTCTATTTTGTCGGTGTCAAAATCAATGGCGCGCGACGTTGGCTTCCCCTGGGCTTTACCCGGATACAGCCCTCTGAGATTCTCAAAATTGCCATGCCGCTGATGCTGGCCTGGTACTTCCAAAAATATGAAGCCGGTTTGAAAATCCGGCATTACGCTATTGCCGGTCTGTTATTGATTATCCCCTTCGGCCTGATTGCCAAACAGCCCGATCTGGGGACAGCAATTCTGGTTGGCGCCGCCGGTTTCTACGTCATATTCTTTGCCGGTTTGCCATGGAAAGTCATCATCGGCATGTTTGTCACCGCAGTTGGCGCAGCGCCTTTCGTGTGGACTGTTTTGCATGATTACCAGCGCAAACGAATTCTGACGCTGATTGACCCGACCACCGATCCACTGGGCTCGGGCTATCACATCATCCAATCGACCATTGCTATCGGTTCCGGGGGCGGATTCGGCAAGGGCTGGCTGGAGGGCACACAAACCCATCTCGAATTCATTCCGGAACGGCATACCGATTTCATCTTTGCTGTGTTCTCGGAAGAACGTGGATTACTCGGCAACTGCATTCTTGTATTTCTATACCTGATGCTGATTGCCCGTGGTTTGATGATTACTGCCAACGCCTCGACACTTTTTGCACGCGTCATGGGCGGCTCCATCAGTCTCAGCTTCTTCACCTACGCCTTCGTCAACATGGGCATGGTCAGCGGCATTCTCCCGGTTGTTGGTGTTCCCTTGCCGTTCATGAGTTATGGTGGAACCGCTTTGGTGACACTGTTTCTTGGTCTGGGTATTCTCATGAGCATTCATTCCCATCGAATGCTTGTTAAAAAATAGCCGGAAATGTAATGTGAAGAAAACCAATTGGATCTGGCGGGCTGCATCTTTGGCTATGCTGTTGTTGCTAGCGGCCTGTGGCGGCCAGCCGCAACGGCCTGTTGACCCCACCCCCACAATCGAACCGGCAAGCACGACAGCCAAACCGGCACGCAAACCAAGCGTGGTGCAAAAACGTGGCGGCGCCTATTACAAGGATGACGGGCCGGGTGATGACATCCCCGAAAACCTTGACGACATCCCGGATGCCCAGCCGCGCGCCGAACCCCTACACCGTTTTGCCAACAAGCCCTACGTTGTACTCGGCAAATCCTATGTTCCGGACACCAGCGTCAAGCCGCTCCAACAGCGCGGTATTGCCAGTTGGTACGGGAAAAAATTCCACGGCCAGAAAACGTCTATTGGAGAACCTTACGACATGTTCTCCATGACCGCGGCACATCCGACGCTGGCCATCCCGTCTTACGTTCGGGTAAGCAGCGTGAACAGCGGAAAATCAGTAATTGTTCGTGTCACGGATCGCGGACCCTTCCACGCTGACCGGATTATTGATCTTTCCTACGCCGCCGCCTATCGCCTTGGCTACGTCAATAATGGCAGCACGCTAGTTGAAGTTGAAACCATTCTGCCGGGTGATGCCGGCACGTTGACCTATGCTCAGGTCAAACCGCCCGCAATGCCCGCTACCACCCCAACCGACAACGGACGTGACGAAATTGGAACGCTGGCAACAAGGCTTCTGGCTACCGAAGCGCCGCCCCCACCCTCGCTTCCTGTTACAGCCCCCCCTCCGGGGGTTTCTAAAGGGATTTTTCTTCAGCTTGGCGCTTTTTCCAATGCAGATAATGCCGAAAATCTGCGCTCGCATTTGTCGCGTGAACTGGACTGGCTGAACGAGAGCATCCAGATCAATACCGGCGGAGGAGTACACCGCGTCCATCTGGGACCTTACGCCAGCCGCGCTGACGCTGAAGTGGTGGCCGAGAAAATTCGTACGGCACTTGGCAACAAACCGACTTTTGTCACGCGCTAACGCACCTGCGTCTGCTAAAAACCATTAACTTCGCTGCATGATTAAACTTTTACCGGCAAAGCGCTCCGAACATCTATTTTTCTGAGCGAACTCATACCCCTAGAAGAACGCCGAGAATTGACCACAAGTCAGTTAACGAGGATACTTTCCCTCTTGTGTTTGAACGACTTCTTTACGATTTGCGACATGATATAGGCCGTGTTTCTCCAAGAAGGTTCTCGTAAGATCAACAAAAATAGTTTTACAACTGAACGAGTAACGAAGTGCTACCCCATCCGCTGCATCCGGCGGAAATCAGGGTGCGACTGTAGCCGCAATGAAACAGTATTCTTTAACCACGTAGTCAGCCAAATTTTTTGGGGATAGTCATGGCAAAAATCAGAATCACTGAAAACGTTCTTCGCGATGCACACCAGTCCTTGCATGCAACGCGCATGGTCACCAGCGACATGCTGCCGATTGCTCAAAAACTTGATGCTGTCGGTTATTGGTCGGTTGAAACCTGGGGCGGCGCAACCTTCGACTCCTGCATCCGTTTTCTGAATGAAGACCCGTGGGAACGTATTCGTGCCCTGAAAAAAGCCATCCCCAACACCCCGCACCAGATGCTTCTGCGCGGCCAGTCTATCCTAGGTTACCGTCACTATGCGGATGACGTCGTCGAAAAATGTGTTGAGCGCATGGCTGTCAATGGCGTTGATGTCTTCCGCGTCTTCGATGCGCTGAATGATCCGCGCAACTTCATGGTGCCGATGAGAGCCGTCAAGAAGGCCGGCAAGCATGCGCAGGCCGCCATCAGCTACGCCGTTTCGCCGGTTCATACCGTCGAAAAGTATGTCGAACTGGCCAAGAGTCTGGCCAGCATGGGTGCAGACAGTATCTGTATCAAGGACATGGCCTCACTGCTGACACCTTACACCGCCTACGATATGGTCAAAGCCATCAAGAAAGCTATTGATCTGCCAATCCACATTCACTCCCACTCCACCACCGGCATGTCGGTAGCCACGCTAGTCAAGGCCGTTGAAGCCGGTGCCGAGATGATCGACACCTCGATTTCCTCCATGGCGATGGGGCCCGGCCACTCGCCGACCGAATCCATGGTAGAGATTTTCAAGGGCACCGAGTTTGATACCGGTCTCGACATGGATCTGCTGCTCGACATTTCGGCCTATTTCCGCGAGGTCGTTCGTCCGAAGTACGCGCAATTTGAAAGCTCATTCAGTGGCGCCGATGCCCGCCTTTTCAAAGCGCAAGTTCCGGGTGGCATGCTTTCCAATCTTGAAGGCCAGTTGCGCCAGCAAAAGGCCTACGACCGTCTAGACGACGTACTCAAGGAAAATGCCCGGGTCTGCAAAGACTTCGGCTATCCGCCGCTCGTCACCCCGACCTCTCAGATCGTGGGCACCCAGGCTGTCCTTAATGTTCTGATGGGCCGCTACACGAACCTGACGTCCGAATCAATGAACCTGCTCGTTGGCAACTACGGCAAAACACCGGGGACGCCTGATCCGGAACTTGTCAAGGTAGCACTCAAGGGCCTGGGCATGGAAAAGGCCGTTACCGAGCGTCCGGCCGACTTGCTTTCCAACGAACTAGGTCAGATCGAAGCGGAGCTCAAAGGAAAGCTGGGCGCCGATATCGTCAATATCGACGATGTGATGACCTATGCGATGTTCCCGCAAGTCGCGCTCAAGTTCTTCGAAACCCGTGCTAACGGCCCGGTGGTCTTTGCCGCCCCGACCAAAACCGCAGCCACCGCCCCTGCGGCCCCCGCAAAAGCGCCGAGCGCCCCGGCCAGCAACCTCGCCAGCAAGAGCTTTAATATTGTATTCGGCGATTGTAGTGTCAAACTCGACGGGAAGGATTACAAGCTTGCCATCAAGGCTGAAGGTATTATTTCTGACCCGGATGCCAAATAAACGCTTGCTACCAGCGTGATTCTGAGGGGCATCTACTGAGTTTTACTGCAGAATCTGAAAACGGGCGGCCATTGGCCGCCCGTTTTTTTTGTAGCCGGAATTCGGCATCAGCCCAGCAGATATTGCTGCGCCACCCAAGCCTGCCCCAGCGACAGCCCCCCATCGTTGGGTGGCAAGCGGCGCGCTTCAATCAGATGCAGTCCGTGCGCACCCAATTGGGTACGCAAACCACGGGCAAGCACCAGATTGAGAAAGCATCCGCCGCTACCGACAATCGTACTGTCAGCTGGAGCCACTGATCCGACCCAATCGACCAGCGCGGCCACAAGCGTGGCATGAAAAACGGCCGCACCGCGTTCGGCATCCTTTTCATCGGCCATGGCGGCGAGCAGCGGTAGCAAATTCAGACAGCCCCCCTTAATCGACCAGCCATCGTTGAGCGGGGTAGCGTCCCCATGATGTTCGGACAGAGCTTCGAGCAGCATCGCCGCCTGCCCCTCAAACGCCATTGTCGCCTTGATCCCGAGTAATCCCGCCGCGGCATTGACGTAGCAACCCAGACTTGATGTTTCCTTGCATTGCCTGCCCCGCCCCAGCATTCCAGCGACCGACGACGCAGCACCCTGTTCGGGAAAGCGGCGCTCAATTTCCTTACCGCGTCCAAGTTGCTGCAATACGGCGGCGGCCATACGCCATGGCTCACGCATCGCCTGATCGCCAGCAAGTTGCAGTGGCGCCAGATGACCGAGGCGCTCAATAATAATGCCATTAACTCGCAGTAATTCCCCGCCCCAGGCACCGCCATCCGACCCGATGCCTATGCCGTCCAACGCCAGCGCGATAACCGGCGTATCCACCTGATGCTCAGCCAAAACTGAAGCAACGTGGGCATGGTGATGCTGTACCGCCAGCGCCGGCACACCGCGCTGACGAGCAAAATCCGTGGCATAGCGTGTTGAGTGGAAAGCACTGTCAAAGTCATGAACCACAAGCGCCGGCTTGACCTCAAGGAGTTTTATAAAATGCGTGATGCTTTCTTCAAAATAATCGCAGGTCGCAGCGCTATCCAAATCTCCGATATGTTGTGACACGAAGGCCTCATCGCCTCGCGTCACGCAAATCGTATTCTTGAAGCGCCCGCCCACTGCCAGCACTGGCGGCCCGGAGCGGGGCAATTTGATCGCACACGGCGTATATCCGCGGGCCCGGCGGACAAGCTGCAGCCCACCAGGGCCGGAGCGGGCGATGCTGTCATCGCAACGCACCAGAATCTCGCGGTCATGCAAAAGGAACGCGTCGGCAATCCCGGACAGTCGCAATAGGGCTTCATTGTTGCCAATGACCAGCGGTTCACCGCCCGGATCAGCGCCAGTCATGACCAACACCAGTTCCTGCGACTGCTCCAGCCAGTCCAGTCCTTCCGGGCGACCTGCCGCTTCGTGGAACAACAGATACTGCAGGGGTGTGCATGGCATCATTACCCCCAGCCAGCCCAGACCGGTTGTCACACCCGGCAACAGCGAATCACAATTGGCGCGTTTTCTGAGCAGAATGACAGGGCGTTCCGGCATGCCGAGCAGACCCGGCTCACCGACACCCAACTGCACGAAAGCACTCGCTGAAGTCGCATTGGCAAGCATCACGGCAAACGGTTTTTCATCACGCTGCTTGCGCTCGCGCAGGACGGCGACCACTGCCGCATTGCGCGCATCACAGGCCAGATGGAAGCCGCCAGGACCCTTGATGGCAACAATCTTCCCCTGCTTCAGAAGGCCCAGGGTCAGTTCAACCGGATCACCCCGAACCGGCTGGCCTTCGGCATTGAGCAGAGAAAGTTGTGGCCCGCAATTCGGACAACAATTTGCTTCGTTCTGATGGTGCTGACTCTCAGCCCGGTGATAGTCGTTCTGGCATTTCGCGCACGGAGTAAAGGGCTTGAAGCTCGTCCGCTCACGTGCATAAGGTAGCGCACGGCTGATCGTGTAACGCGGTCCGCAGTGGGCACAATGAGAAAAAGCATGGCGCCAGCGCCGCTTTTCCGGATCGAAAATCTCTGCCAAACACTCACGGCAGACGGCTGTGTCATGCCCGACCATTGTGGAAGCGTGGCCACTGCGGCTGTTCAGGATAAAAAAATCCTCAACAAAGCACTGCAGTTGGGTATCGCGTGCTATCACCGAATCGATACGCGCCGCATCCGGGGCGTCTTCTTTCAAACGTTCAATGAGGTTTTTACCTGCAATGCCGCGCCGAAAACTTCGATTTCAACGCCGTGCGCATCGTTTCTCACCCAGCCGGTAAGATCAAGTTCCTTGGCCAAACGCCAGACAAACGGCCGGAAACCGACACCTTGCACCACGCCGCTGACTCGTATGCGCTGGCTAATCATGAGCACACTTGAATGCGTGCACTTCTTCACAACCACTGAACACTTGGGCAATCTCCCGTAAAAGCTAGGGCGACGCCTCACAGCGCCGAAAAGTGCGCCATTTTATCGCTAACGGGCAGCCATTTTTGCCCGACTTACGTATTAGCAAATTACTGCCATGCCGATTCACCTGGTATATGTCGCAAAAATCTCTGGCAAAAAATGAAAAACTGCAACTCTCCGAAGCGGACGATTCCGCGTGAAGGGAGTAACAGACCAACACACACGCTCAAATTGGCTGGCGTATGATTTGCATCAATCTCAAGCTACACTGCACGTTGCACAATACCTGCCTAGCCCTTCGTCAATCCACCCAGCATGCTTGAAGTCTCCAACCTTGAATGTATTCGCGGCGAACGACGCCTGTTTGCCAACGTCAGCTTCCGGCTGAACGATAGCGAAATGCTTTTTTTGCAGGGCGGCAAC
>JBBRDR010000008.1:0-42172 GCA_038203745.1 Burkholderiales bacterium
CTTGGCGGCCATAGCACTTTGGACCCACCCCTTCCCATCTCGAACAGGACCGTGAAACGAAGTCGCGCCGATGATAGTGCACATTACGTGTGCGAAAGTAGGTCACCGCCAGGCTCCCCATTCAGCAAAGCCCCATCACTACAATGTGATGGGGCTTCTTGCGTTGTGCTTTCACTTTATCTGTCCGCGCTTTGATCTACCTCAGTAAACACGGTGCAAGCGAGGGTGTGATACTATTCGTTTCGGCGGGTCTCCCCGCATTGCAGGGTGGTGAACTTGGTCAGGTCCGGAAGGAAGCAGCCACAGCCATTTACTGTGAGTGCCGGGGTAAGGCTCGCCACTTTCATTTCACGTCGGTGATTTCTGAACTTTTCAGTGTCATGAAAATCGTTGCATGAAGCGACGATCAATACGATCCTTCCAGCGCCACACCCAATTTCCGTTCGTGCTCAATGGTCCCCAAGCCGCCAGTGCATGGTGCTTGCCAGTGCTAATCAGATACAGTGCTTTCTCTTGTGGTTTCCACATTTGTAAGGGAAGGTTAGCGCACGCTGAACGCAGGTTGTTGGTGAGTATGGGGCCGGCACGTACGGCATAGACACCGGATTTCGGTCTATTTTCGGTATAAGCAGCCACATCCCCGGCAGCAAAAACAAACGGATGGGTTTGGCTCTGCAGCGTTTTGGTCACGCGGATAAAACCATTCTCATCGCACGCTAGGCCGCTCTTTGCTGGCCATGCCGGTGCAGCCGCACCGGTAACAATCAAGCTGGCATTGCACTCAATGCTGCTGCCATCGGAGAGTTTGGCGTGCCCCGGAAAAAACTCGACTACGCGTCGATTGCCAAGATGTGTGATTCCCTGATTTTTAAGAAGGTTTGAGGCGGTATTGCGTAGACCTGCAGGCAGTCCTGATAGCGGAATTTTGTTACTGCCTACCAAAATAACCTGGGCATGATTCAGTTGCTCGAGGACGAAGCGTTCCTGAATGGCGAAGGCCAGCTCGGTGCCGGCCGCGCCATTCCCGACAATAGTCAGCGCAAAGCCGGAGGTGATATTTCGTGCTCTTTCAAGCAATCTGGGCCAAGCGGCCACAAACCCCTCGATTGGGCGGATAGGCAAAGCGAATTCATTTGCGCCGGGAATGCGATCAAGATCGACGGTTGGCCCGCTGTCGATCGATACCAGATCAAAGGAAATGGTTTCGCCATTAGCGCAATGTATCTGCCTTGCATCAACATCAATGTTGGTGCAAGCACTTTCCACAAATCGTACGCCGGCACGCTGTGCAAGAAGGTCGATGGGAATAGCACATTGCTTGATGTCGTAATATCCTGAAATCCATCCAGGCAGCATGCCAGAATAGATTTGCCGTGGATAAGGTGAAACGAGTGTTACTTCGGTCTCAGGGTAGGGCTGTCTGGCCAGGGCATCCAATACATGAACGTGGGCGTGGCCGCCACCGATGAGCAGCAGGCGTTTCATCGCATTTCCAGTGGCATGGAGCGGTGGGCGCTTAGCATGGGTAACTGGTGAATCCTTGAAGTGAAGAAAGGCGGGTCAGATCAGCGGGCCGATCTACATCCCACAAGGTAACAGGTTCTGCCCAACGTAAGCCGAGTTCGATCAAACGTTCGCGTGTCTGTGCCATGACTTGTCCGCTGCCCCAGTCAATTGCAGTAAATAATGACGCTTGTGGCTGACGCAATCCGATAAGTACGTAGCCACCATCTTCAGCAGGGAATATTACTGCGTCATTTCCCTCTTTCAGGGCATTCTCGGCCATTTTAAGATGCTCGATTCGCAACGCCGGGCAGTCCGTTCCAATGAGTATTGTGGGGCCGCTCTGAGAAAAAAACGCATGGGACATGCGCAAGCCTAGATCGGCGCCTTGTTGGCTACGCAGGCGAACTCCGCAATGAAATTGCAAGGCGCGAAAGAAACGGTGCTGCGTATCGGGGGCACACCACAGTGTTATTTCTCCAGATCCAAAGCGTCTGGATAGTTGCAATGCGTTCATTGTCAGCCGCCGTTGCAGCCGAGCGGCTCCCGCAGCTCCTAACGCTGGAATCAACCTTGTTTTGGCTT
Source organism: Burkholderiales bacterium (assembly GCA_038203745.1). GTDB lineage: Bacteria > Pseudomonadota > Gammaproteobacteria > Burkholderiales > Rhodocyclaceae > Propionivibrio. The sequence continues at coordinate 2,089 of JBBRDR010000008.1, forward strand.
CACCTGGTTGCGGCGCTTTGGCAAAGATGGCAATGTTCATCACATCACCGCTGGCGTGGCGTGTAACCATAGCGAATGGCGAGCTTAAATGGGTCAGCACCAAAAAAATATGCTGAGCGCAAACGCCACATGAGGAAAATGGTGCGGAACATTCCTTGCTTATCCCAGCGTCGCCCGGATGTAATGACGTATTCTCGCAGGCACACTGGTGATGCAATGCTTTTCAACGCAGTCGTCAGTGCAATATCTTCCATCAGAGGTTGTTCAGGGTAGCCGCCAAGTTGTTCGAAAACATCGCGGCGGACAAATATTGCCTGATCACCGGTGGCAATTCCAGTCACTCGTGAACGCCAGTTCATCATGCGTTCAACAACACGCAATACAGGGTGCGTGCCATCAATACGCACGTCGAATCGCCCCCAGATACCTTTGGTAGCAATTGCGTTATATATATTTTCAAATGCAGATTTGGGAAGGCGTGTATCGGCATGTAAAAAAAGAAGCACCTCACCGGCGCTGATAGACGCGCCAACGTTCATCTGCAGGGCGCGGCCGCACGCAGATTCAGTGATTTTATCAGCCAGTGCCTGAGCCTGCTCTGTTGTACCGTCAATGCTGCCTCCGTCGACCAGTATCACCTCCGTGCCTTGGCTGCGGAGAGTTTGCAATTGCTCAAGGTGTGAACGAATTGACGCCGCTTCGTTGAGGACAGGAATGATGATGGAGAGGAAGGGCCTTGGCATAGAGTTCAAGAGTGCAAACAGGTAATGTGCGCTGTCTTTGTAAGTAGAGGTGATTGCCTGAGTTTATTGGCGCTCCCATATGCTGACTTCGGAAAGCGTATGCTGGTATTTGCGTTTGGTTTCGCGAATAACAAAGGGAACGGAGATCGGCCCGCGTAACAAGCGGAAGTTTTTGCCGAGGATGTGTTTCAGTCCGTCCAGGGTGCTGAAATTTTCACCGTCTTTTTTGAATCCGCCGATCCATGACTCCCGCTTTGTATGTTCCGGCAACCAGGTGTAGGGTGAGGCGATCAACAACAATCCACCAGGCTTGAGTCTTTCGTGCACAGATTCGAGGAATTTCTCTGGACTGTACAGTCGGTCGATCAGATTGGCCGCGAGAATCAAATCGTAACCGGTGAATACGGGTTTGAGATTACAGGCGTCGCCCTGAAAGAATTCAACTTTTTGCGCTACCTTTTCGAGCCCTAATTCCGCAAGACTCCGCTCCTTGTAGGCTACCAACTCGCCTTCCTCAACAAGGGTATAACGTAGCCTGCCTTGTTCTGATAAGTAGGAGCCCAGACTGATGAAACGGGTGGAAAAGTCGATGCCAGTCACATGATCGAAATGCCGAGCCAGCTCAAATGTAGCTCGCCCTGTGGCGCAGCCAAGGTCCAAGGCTTTCCTGGCCGGCTTGTTACCCATTGCCTCAATGGCGAGTTGGGCCAGCGCCTGCGGAAAATTTGGAACGTTGAAGTAGTCATCCCCGTAGTGAAATTCGGCGTATTCTGAAACTAGTCGATCCGTCTCGTAATGCGATGTTTGTGTGCTTGCCGGCGCGTCGGACACTACATATCGAAAACCGGCATGCTGAAAGAAGTGGCGACGGAAGGCATAACGGGACGCAGGAAGTGCTTCATTGCCGCAGGAGATCCATGAGCCACCTTTGATGATGTTATGGCGACCGTCAAAGGTGGGCGTCGTAAAATCATCGTAGGTGGGATGCGCCTCGAAACCCTCGAAAGGATAAATAGCTGTCTCGGTCCATTGCCAGACGTTGCCGATGACGTCGAAAAGCGGGCCGTGTGCAAACTCACTGATAGGGCATGAAGAGGCGTAATGATCGAGCTGACTGTTCGCTGAAACGGTCGTTCCCGTGTCGATTTCCCCCGCTATGGCGAACTTGTACAGCGCCTGCCATTCATCTTCCGTTGGCAAGCGTACTGGATTTTCGCTAAGGCGTGCTTTCCACTGGCAAAAGGCTTTGGCCTCGTGGTAGTTGGTCTCCACGGGCCAGTTCCATGGCATCGGAACAACTTCAAGCATCAGACGCAAACGCCATTTTTCCCCCGCCTTGATCCAGAAGGCGGGGTGTTTGGCTTGTGAGAATTCTTTCCACGCCGCGCCTTCTTCCAGCCAGAGTGACTCGTCGTCATAGCCTCCGGCCTCGACAAAAGACAGAAATTCCTGATTTGAAACCAGATAACGACTTGCCTGGAATGCGGCGGTGCTTGTCTCTTGAAGCCCGAATTCATTGTCCCAGCCGTAAACGGAAGTATCCCTGTTGCGTCCGATACTGAGTGCGGTTGGCGGAATCGCCACCAGTTCATTTTGTGGTGCTATCGCGGCATCTCGGCAGGGTGGCCAGGCGGGGTGTGGTGAAACGAAGTGCAAAGGGTGCTGACGAATCAGTACGGACGATGTCTCAAGATGGATGTGCTCATGCTCAATGCACATAAGGATGATCCACCAGGGGTGATCCCAATCGATCGGCAGGGACAACGGTTGTGTACGAATCAGTTGGTCAACGGTGGCGCGAACTGACTGGCGGTAGGCATTGACCTCGCTAACACTGGGCCAGTCGTAGCGCGCTTCGCTCAGATCATCCCAGCTCATTTCATCAACCCCAACAGCGAATATTGATTCAAACTTTGGGTTAATCCGATGGTCGATCAAGCCGGCCAACAGCAGTTTGTTGATGAAAAATGTTGCGGTGTGACCAAAGTAGAAAATCAGAGGGTGACGTAGCGCGATCGATTTTTTGGAATAGGCTTCATCGCAGGTCAGAACCTCGAACAATTGTTCGTAACGGTCAAATGTGGCGTGGAAATAATCGAGAATTTCAGCGCGCTTTATTTCAGCGTCTGTCCCCGCCAGCAGCGGCGTTCTTGGAAAGAGGGGATGTGGCATATTTGATCCGGCTTTTAGCTGTGATTGGTGAATGCCTTGAATGATGAAACATTCTAACCAATTGGCCGCGTAGTACGGAATATAACGCTCTACGCCGACGATCCGCCAGCGCAGAGTTTTGCTCAGTCGGGCTTAGGCTTAGTGATGCCGGGTACCGCTGCGATGGGGGCTGCCGCTCGGTTTTGGCGTGCCGGCACGCGGCGCGCCGGGGCCGCTGCGTCCGCCAGCTCCAGCACGCTGGCCTTGCGAACGCTGTCCGCCACGAGCACCGGCTGAACGCATCAGGATCGGTTCGGCGCGGATGCTCGGGTCCGGTTCATAACCAGGTTGGGCGACGACTTCAATTTGTTTCTTGAGCAGACGCTCAATGTCGTGCAGGAGCTTGACTTCATCGATACAGACCAGTGACACGGCTGAACCTTCAGTGCCGGCGCGCCCGGTACGGCCAATGCGGTGTACATAATCCTCGGCGACGTTCGGCAACTCGAAGTTGACGACGTGTGGTAGTTCGTTGATGTCGATGCCGCGTGCCGCGATGTCGGTGGCGACCAGCACGTGCAGCTTGCCGCTTTTGAAATTGGCCAAGGCGCGTGTGCGGGCATTTTGGCTTTTGTTGCCGTGGATGGCGTCAGCTTCAATGCCGGCTTTAAGCAACTTATCCGCCAGTCCATTGGCGCCCCACTTGGTCCGCGTGAAAACCAGAACCTGATACCAGCCCTTGTCACGGATCAGTTCAACCAGCAGGTCGCGTTTGCGTTCACGGTCGACTTTGTAGACGAATTGCTTCACCAGCTCAGGTGCGGTATTTCGGCGCTCCGACTCAACGTATTCGGGGCTGACGAGGAAGGTGCTGGCCAGCGTACGGATTTCGTCCGAAAAAGTGGCAGAAAACAACAGGTTCTGGCGCACTTTCGGCACCAGTTTGATCACGCGCTTGATGTCGTGAATGAAGCCCATATCGAGCATGCGGTCGGCTTCATCGAGCACCAGCACCTCAACGCCCGACAGGTCAACGGTTCGCTGCTGTGCGTGGTCGAGTAAGCGGCCGGGGGTGGCAACCAGAATGTCGACGCCTTTTTTCAGCGCGGTAATCTGTGGATTGATGCTGACGCCACCAAACATCACCAGCGACTTGAACGGCAGATGGGCACCGTAGGTTTTGACACTTTCTTCAACCTGTGCCGCGAGTTCGCGAGTCGGGGTCAGGATCAGTACACGAATCTTGCGCGCGCCGGCAGGCTTGGTCGACGCCAGGCGATTAAGAATGGGCAGGGTGAAACCGGCGGTTTTGCCGGTGCCGGTTTGCGCACAGGCCATCAGATCATGCCCGGCGAGCACAACTGGAATGGCTTGCGCCTGAATCGGGGTGGGCGTCTCATAGCCTTGATCGGCAATGGCACGCAGGATCTCGGGTGCGAGACCCAGTTCAGTAAATTTCATGCAGGAGAGCTCCAGGCGTTTGCCATGCGTGCGCGGAATGCTAATACCGTAAATGCACGAACCAGTCTGGGCAAACACTCAGGGGTATGTGAGTCGGGCGAGGCGAGAATGCCAAGCCACATCGGACGTACGCCAAGACTGATGAATGGCGCGCGAGGAAGTCTAATAGTACCACGCTAGCGATATCCCCGGATTCTATGTTCCGGTCAAATTTGAAATGAAGCGAATTGACGGGTTTTGTGCTGAGGTATAATGCTGCTGTGCAACAATTCAGTTGGCGCAGGGCGTGCGTTATGACTGATTTTTCTACCGAGAGGTTTACATGCCCGAATCAATGCGACTGATCAAGAAATACCCGAATCGCCGTCTTTACGACACCAAGACGAGTGCCTACATCACTTTGTCTGATGTGAAGTGCTTCGTTCTTTCTCTTGAGCATTTCAAGGTGATAGACGCCAAGTCCGGCGAGGATCTGACACGCACGATTCTTCTCCAGATCATTATCGAAGAGGAGACGTCGGGAGTTCCCTTGTTTACGCCGGAACTGCTGGCCCAGATGATCCGCTTTTACGGCCATGCCACGCAGGGTGTGCTGGGAAAGTATCTGGAAACCAGCATCAATTCGTTTTCGGATTTCCAAAAGAAACTCCAGGATCAGTCTCATTCGCTTTATGGCGAGAACAACAGCCAGATGCAAAGTGATATGTGGTCGCAGTTCATGAATTTTCAGGGACCGGCCATGCAAACGATGATGGCAACCTACATGGATCAGAGTCGGAAAATGGCGCATCAGATGCAGGATCAGCTTAAGAATCAGACACAGAGCATGTTTTCCGGCATCCAGATGCCCGGCTTTGTTGCTACCGATGCAAAGAAATCAACCCGTACCGACAAGTAAGTCGGCTTACCCTTTTGTGAAGATTACCCTGTGACAGTTAAAACCAGCCCGCCGCCTAAGGTCGGCTTTGTATCCCTCGGGTGCCCGAAGGCGCTCGTTGATTCTGAACAAATCCTCACCAAGCTGCGCGCTGAGGGCTACCTTATTTCACCTTCATATGAAGGTGCTGATTTGGTGGTCGTCAATACCTGCGGATTTATCGATGCGGCGGTTGAAGAATCGCTTGAGGCCATTGGCGAGGCACTGGCCGAAAATGGCAAAGTTATCGTTACTGGCTGTCTGGGTGCTAAAGGCGATATCGTCAAGAACACACATCCGTCGGTGCTGGCGATTACCGGCCCGCATGCGGCGGATGAAGTCTTGCAGCATGTCCATGCGCATCTGCCACAGCCGCACGATCCCTACACCAGTCTGGTGCCGCCCCAGGGGGTCAAACTTACGCCGCAACATTTTGCGTACCTCAAGATTTCTGAAGGCTGCAATCACAGTTGCACGTTTTGCATCATCCCGTCGTTGCGCGGACCGCTGGTCAGCCGGCCGATTGGTGATGTGTTGCAGGAGGCGAAGCATCTGGCCGAAGCTGGTGTACGCGAACTGCTGGTTATTTCGCAAGATACCAGCGCTTATGGCGTTGATGTGAAATACCGCATGGGTTTTTTTGGCGGCCGACCGGTGAAAACACGTTTGAAAGAGTTGTGTGAGGCACTGGCTGAATTCGGCATCTGGGTTCGCATGCATTACGTTTACCCTTATCCCAGCGTTGATGCGCTGCTGCCGTTGATGGCTGAAGGCAAGATACTGCCTTATCTCGATGTGCCGTTTCAACATGCCACCCCGCGCATCCTCAAGGCCATGAAACGTCCGGCATCCGCCGAAAATAATCTGGAACGTATCAAGGCCTGGCGCGCTGTTTGCCCGGACATCACGATTCGCTCTACCTTCATTGCCGGCTTCCCCGGTGAAACCGAAGCCGAATTCGAGGAACTGCTCGAATTTATTGAGGAAGCGCGGTTGGATCGCGTCGGCTGTTTTGCCTATTCGCCGGTCGATGGTGCAACGGCCAACGCCTTGCCTGATGCGGTCTCGGACGAGGTGCGTGAAGAGCGCCGACGTCGCCTGATGGGCGTACAGGAAGACATCTCTGCTGAACTGCTGGCGGCCAAAATCGGTCGTGAGATCATTGTTCTGGTCGACGAAGTCGATGATGAGGGAACGATTGCCCGTTCCTCTGCCGATGCCCCGGAAATTGATGGATTGGTCTTCATCAATGAGTTTTTTGACGCCGCGCCGGGTGATTTTCTGACCGTTAAAGTGGTTGATGCTGACGAGCATGATCTCTATGCAGAGCTTGCAATGAATTGACCACGGAGAGCACGGAGTACACAGAGAAGTGCAAAACAACAACGCCTTCAAAATTTTTTAGATTTTTCTCTGCCTCCTCTGTGGTTAAGGTTTTTTAAGGTGTGCCAAATGAATCTGATCGAACAACTTATTGCCATTGTTGGCTCCGATAATGTCATTGCTGTAGCCCCGGACATGGCGCCCTATCTTGAGGACTGGCGAGGGCGCTATCATGGCACTGCACTTTGCGTGGTGCGCCCGGCAACGACTGAAGAAGTCTCATCAGTGGTGCGCACGTGTGCGCAAGCCGGCGTGGCGATGGTTCCACAGGGCGGCAATACCAGCCATTGTGGTGCGAGCATTCCCGACAACAGTGGTGAAGCCGTACTGGTCAGCCTGTCGCGTTTAAACAAAATTCGTGCGATTGACACAGCCAATAACACCATTACCGTCGAAGCCGGTTGTGTACTGCAAACCGTGCAGGAAAATGCATTTGAAGCGGGGCGGCTGTTTCCGCTATCGCTGGCGGCCGAAGGCAGTTGCCAGATCGGCGGCAATTTGTCGACCAATGCCGGCGGCGTGCAGGTGCTACGCTATGGCAATACACGAGAGCTGACGCTGGGGCTGGAAGTAGTGCTGCCCAATGGAGAGGTGTGGAGCGGCTTGCGCGGTTTGCGTAAAGACAATACGGGTTACGATCTCAAGCAGCTTTTCATCGGTGCGGAAGGTACGCTAGGTATTATTACTGCCGCGGTTCTGAAGCTCTTTCCTCTGCCGCAGTCCACGGCAACGGCATGGCTGTCAATTGCTTCGCCGAACGTGGCGGTGCAACTGCTCAGCCAACTTCAAGCGTCATTTGGTGCCACGCTGACGGCCTGCGAACTTGTCTCCGATATTGCACTAGGCCTCGTGCTTAAAAACATTCCGGGAGCAGATTCGCCACTGTCGCCAAGCCCTTGGTATCTTCTGGTTGAGTTGTCGGGCGCAGGTGAAGCGGGTGTGCTGGATGCCGCGCTGGAAGCTTTTCTTGAACAGGCTCTCGAGAGTAGTACGATTGACGATGCTGTTCTGGCGCAAAGCAACGAGCAGGCTAAACGTCTGTGGGCGCTGCGTGAGAATATCAGCGAAGCACAAAAGATTGAAGGTTTCAGCATCAAGCACGATATTTCGGTACCCATTTCGCGTATCGGTGACTTCGTCGAGCGGGCGGACGCCGCGCTGAAACAGGCTTACCCCGGGATTCGTATCGTTAACTTCGGCCACGTGGGCGACGGGAATCTGCACTACAACCAGTCCAAGCCAGAAGCTGGCGAGAATGCCACATTCATTGCCTCGCAGCCGCAAGTCAATGAAATCGTTCACGACATCGTGCATGAACTTGGCGGCAGTATCAGTGCGGAACACGGTATCGGCCAGCTCAAGCGCGATGAACTCCTGCGCTACAAGAGTCCGCTGGAAATGGAGATGATGCGTACGATTAAACGGGCACTTGATCCGCAGGGTTTGATGAACCCTGGAAAAGTTATTTGACGAGAGTTAGCGTTCGTTGTGGCTGTGGAATGGATCAGCGTTCCGCCGGGTTTTGCTGGTAAAACTGGCTCAATAGCCTGTAGAGCGGGGGATATTTCTCGCGCAAAATTTCCGGTTTTTCAAAGAAAATTTCGCTCATGACGGCGAAAAACTCGCCGGGGCTTTCCGCCGCGTAAGGGTCAAATAACGTGTCGGTGTCGTTTTCTTCAGCGCGGTCGACTGCAGTACAAAAATTTTCATAAGCTGATATCAACGTTTCTCCCCAGTCCTTGCGTGAGAGCCCTGGTGGCAACGGCGGGATACCATTGGCTTCTCCGTTTAACATGTCGAGCTTGTGCGCAAATTCATGGATGACCACGTTGTAGCCTTCGCCGGCCATCTGTGCATCGCGCCATGAGATGAGCAGGGGGCCTCCTTCCCAGGCTTCGCCCGAGGCTACGTCATCGTATTCATGTACGACGCCGAATTCATCTTCAACACTGCGCGGGATGACAAATTCGTCAGGGTAAACAATCAGCCCGACCCAATCGCTGTAACATTCCAGCCCGAGGTTGAGGATGGGCAGGCAACCCTGAGCGGCAATTGAAACGCACATGGCGTTAGTAAGTTCAAGCCCACCCGCGCTGGTAAATTCTTTTTCGGCAAAAAAGGCTTCGCTCAATTGGCGCAGGCGATTTTTCTCTTCAGAGTTAAGCCGATCCAGAAAAGGCAACGCGTCAAGTGTAGCGTGCCATAGTTCATCGGGAAGTGGCTTGATGTCGTTCTTGCCGCGCAGCCAGTGGATGAACTTGCCAATAGCCATGTGTCTAGCCGGATTTGCGCGAGGTGGTCAGGTAGATGCCGGAAAAGATCAGGGCCATGCCGATGAAGTGATAGCGCTGCGGGATTTCACTGAGGAAGATGACTGAAAGTACGGTGCCGAAGACGGGCATCAGGTTGATGAACAGACTGGCCTTGCTGGCACCGACTTCGCCGACGGCACGGTTGTAGAAAACATAGCCGGCAAAGCCGGGCAGTATGCCGGTGTAGGCAATGCCGGCCAGCGACGATGGGGTAACATGGATCAGTCGCCCCTGGGCAATTTCCCAAGCGTAGGCTGGCGCTAGAAAGCACAGTCCGACCGTGGTAATTGCCGCCAGCATGAGCATTGGGTCAACACCGATCGGCCGCCATTGCAAACCAATGGTATAAAACGCCCAGACAAAAACGGCGCCGAGCATCCACAGGTCGCCGATGTTGAGTGTCAGACCGGCCAGAGTAACCAGTTGGCCGCGTGCAACGATGGTGATGACACCAATCAGAGAAATCAGTACCCCGAACCATTCAATGTTACGCAGGTGTTTGTTCAGGAACAGCCAGGAGAGCGAGATAGTGGCAATCGGGATGAAAGAATTGAGCAGGATGGCATTGGTTGCCGCCGTGTATTGCAGTGCAATGTAGGCTAGGGTGTTGAAGCCGCCAACACCGAGCAAGCCGAGGACGACCAGGGCGCGCCAGCCGCGCTTAAGCAGCGGCCATTGCGTGCGCAGATGGGGCAGCGCGAAGGGTAGCGTTAGTGCCAGTGCAATAGCCCAGCGCCAGAAGGCTAGCGACAAGGGCGGCACGTCATCGCGGATGGCACGACCCACCACCATATTGCCGGACCAGAACAGAACAGTCAGCGTGAGTAACAGGTAAGGATGGTGGAATCTGGAAAACATACGGGCGAATAATTGGGAACTGGTGGATATTGACGGGTTCGAAAACGCATTATGCCCGACAGTCTATCAGGTGGGCTGAGGGTTTATAATAGCGTCATGGTTTCTGTAGTCCACTCCGTCGCCGCCCAGAGCGACCTCGAACACTCCTTGCTAACCCTGAGTGAAGGTCTTTCCGCTGAAGAGTCGGAAAAAATCCGGCTGGCAGCCGAGTTTGCCCAGTCCATTTACGCTGATCGCACACTGGGCAGTGGTGAGGGGATATGGCATCACGCGCTGGGTATGTCCATCATTCTGGTTGGTCTGAAGCTGGACGCCGACTGTCGACTTGCCGCCTTGCTTTTTGCGGTGCCAACTTATGATGTACTCGGCTTGGCAGAGATCGAAAAGCGCTTTGGCCCGGCGGCCGCTCATCTGGTTAACGGCATTTCCCGTCTGAATCACTTGCGCCCGATTACGCGCGGATTTGTTGCGCATTCGGTGGAGAGCGGTGAGCACAATCCAGTTGAAATGAAGGCGCAGATTGAAATTTTGCGCAAAATGCTGTTGGCCATGGTTGAGGATATTCGTGTGGTATTGCTTCGCTTGGCTTCGCGTACGCAAACCATGCGTCACTATGCCGCCGAGCCGGATGAGTTGCGGGTGCAGGTGGCGCGCGAGACGCTGGAAATTTATTCACCGCTGGCCAACCGTTTGGGCGTGTGGGAATTGAAATGGGAGCTTGAAGACCTTTCGTTCCGCTTTCTGCACCCGGATCTTTACAAGAAAATCGCCAAACAGCTCGATGAAAAGCGTGGCGAGCGTGAGCAGTTTATTGCGAACGCGGTGAGTCGCCTGAAAAGCGAGCTGGCCTCCGTCGATATCATGGATGCGGAAATCTACGGCCGCCCTAAACACATTTACAGCATCTGGAGCAAGATGCACAAGAAAGGCGTTGAGTTCTCTGAGGTCTATGATGTACGTGCACTGCGCGTCATCGTCGATGAAGTGAAGGATTGCTATACGGCACTCGGTCTGGTGCACAATATCTGGTCGCCGATTTCCAAGGAGTTCGATGACTACATCTCGAACCCCAAGGGCAACAACTATCGCTCGTTACACACGGCCGTGCGCTGCACGGACGGGCGGGCGCTTGAAGTACAGATTCGCACCCGGGATATGCATAAACATGCTGAACTGGGTGTCGCTGCGCACTGGCGCTACAAGGAAGGCAGTAAGGCCTCGTCGGAAGATAATTACGACGAAAAAATAGCCTGGCTGCGTCAACTGCTGACCTGGAAGGACGAGGTTGCCGATTCCTCCGACTGGGTAAAGCATTACAAAGAAGCCGCGCTTGACGAGACCGTCTATGTCATGACACCGCAAGGTCGCGTGGTTGATCTGCCGCGTGGCTCAACCCCCATTGATTTTGCTTATCGAGTGCATACCGATCTGGGTCATCGTTGCCGTGGTGCCAAGGTTAATGGCGCTTTGGTAACGCTCAATACGCAACTTGAAACCGGGCAGCAGGTGGACATCGTTGTTGCCAAGCAGGGTGGGCCATCCCGTGACTGGCTGAACTCGTCGCTCGCTTACCTGTTCACCCACCGGGCGCGTGCCAAGGTGCGGCAGTGGTTCTCAACTCGGGCGCTGGAGGAGACGCTGGCCGAAGGGCGTGCACTCGTCAATCGTGAATTGCAGCGTATGGGTGAAACGAGTACAAAACTCGATGATGTGGCCGCTAAACTTGGTTTTGCCAAGAGCGATGACATGTTTATTGCGGTGGCGCGTGCCGAATTGAACATGCGTCAATTGCAGACGGCAGTTCGCGGTGACAACGAGTCGCCTGATGAACTGGTGGTTAGTGAAACGCCGTTACGCAAACACAAAGCCAGTGATGAAGCCGAGAAGGGCATTCTGATTGTCGGGATTGATAAGCTTCTGACACAACTGGCCGGCTGTTGTAAACCGGCGCCGCCTGATCCGATTCTTGGCTTCGTTACGCGCGGCAAGGGCGTGTCCATACACCGTGCAGATTGCTCCAATTTTGCCAACATGGAAGCGATGCATCCGGAACGCGTGATCGAGACCGAATGGGGTGGTCAGACCGACGGAATTTTCGCCGTGGATATTGTGGTTGATGCCCATGACCGTCAGGGGTTGTTACGCGACGTGTCGGAAGTGCTGACACGCGAAAAAATCAATGTCATCGCCGTTAATACGCAATCAAAGCAGGGAACAGCGCACATGAGCTTTACGGCCGAAATCCACAACGTCAGCCAGCTCAAGCGCACGCTGGAGATGCTGCATGAAGTTGAGGGTGTGGTCGGTGCGCGCCGCGCTTAGATATACGAAGAAGCCGCAGCGCGGACGCTTACCCCATTTTCAGAATTTCTTCCTCGGCGAATAGCGCCGCGCCGACAATCCCCGCCTGATTGAGAAAGCCTGCCGCAACAACGGGTGTTTTTGTCGTGATGAGTGGGGAGAACTTGTGCAATTTCTTGCTGACGCCGCCGCCCAACACAATCAGATCCGGCCAGAACAGTTTCTCCATGGTGTTGAGGTAGAGATTTAAACGATCTCCCCATTCCTTCCATTTAAGTTTGCCGGTGATGCGTACGGCTTCAGAGGCGTAACGTTCAGCCTCGATGCCATTTTCAAGGAAAAGGTGACCGAGTTCGGTATTGGGCAACAAGGTGCCGTTGGCGAACAGCGCGGTACCCAGTCCGGTGCCAATGGTCACGATCAGTACAACGCCGGGAATATCTTTGCCTGCACCAAAGCGCATCTCGGCCAATCCGGCGACATCGGCGTCGTTGGCGGCGTATACGTGGCAGCCGGTTTTTTGCGAGAAATATCTGGCAACCGGCAGATTAATAAATGAGGGGTCGATGTTGGCAGCGGTTCGAGCCACACCACGCTGGATAGCCGCCGGGAAACCCATGCCAATCGGCCCTGTCCAATGGTGCTGTTCGACAAGTGCTTTCAGGGTCTTGCCGAGGGCTTCGGGCGTGGCCGGTCGGGGCGTCTCAATGCGGATTCGTTCACTCATCAGCTCACCGCTGGTGGTCTCGACGATAGCCGCCTTGATTCCAGTCCCACCGACATCAATGCCAAGTATTTGCACAATCGTCTCCAGCAAGAATTATTCAGAAGTCAAAGCCGGCATATTTTATACCGGACAGCAAGGTGCTGATCATCCGCCAGTCTCCAGAGCTCACGATTCGAGAGGTCAGGGTTTGAGCAGTTCGATCAACTCGGTCTGCGCACAGCGGGGCTTGCTGCGTGATCCGCGACGCGGGTGGTAACTGCCTTTGGCGTCCATGTCCCAGGATTGCAGGTTGTCGGTAAGATAAATTTGCAGACCTTCAGTAATTACCCTGCGTTTGAGCTTCTTGTCGAGAACCGGGAAGGCCAGTTCGATGCGGCGGAAGAAGTTGCGCTCCATCCAGTCGGCACTGGATAAATAGACTTTCTCTTCACCGCTGGCGTAAAAATAAAATACGCGATGATGTTCAAGCAGTCGACCAATGATTGAGCGGACGTGTATATTTTCGGATAGTCCTTTGATCCCGGGGCGAAGGGCGCAGACGCCGCGTACGATCAGATCAATTTTTACACCAGCCTGCGAGGCCTCGTACAGCGCACTGATAACCGCGGGTTCAAGCAGTGAATTCATTTTGGCGATAATGCGTGAGCGCTTGCCTGCCCGGGCAGAAGCCGTCTCGTCATGAATCGCCGCCAGAATATTCTGCTGCAATGCAAATGGAGCCTGCCAGAGGTATTTTAGTGACTGGGCCCGGCCAAGACCCGTGAGTTGCTTGAAGACCTCGTTAACATCGGCACCGATGTCCTCGTTGCAGGTGAGCAGGCCGAAATCAGTGTACAAACGCGCGGTTTTCGGGTGGTAGTTACCGGTGCCTAGATGCACATAGCGACGTAACAGGCTGCCGCTTTTGCTTTCCTCGCGACGCACAACCATTAGCATCTTGGCGTGTGTTTTGTAACCAACGACACCGTAGACAACATGCGCGCCGACCTCTTCCAGCTTGGTGGCCCAGCCGATATTGGCTTCTTCGTCAAAGCGCGCCATGAGTTCGACTACGACGGTAACTTCCTTGCCATTTTGCGCCGCACGCAACAGCGACTGCATGAGAACGGAGTCGGTTCCGGTGCGGTAAACAGTCATTTTGATGGCGACCACCTGGGCGTCGGTGGCTGCCTGATCTAGCAACTCGATGACCGGCGTGAAACTTTGGTAAGGATGGTGCAGGAGGATGTCGCCGGCACGTATGGCATCGAAAACATGGTGGCATTTTTGCAGCGACTTGGGGGTTCCAGGTTGAATAGGCTGGAATTTGAGATCGTCACGCAACACCCAGTCGGGAACCTGCATCAGGCGTACCAAATTAACCGGGCCGGCAACGCGATAGAGGTCGATGCCACTAAGGTTGAATTGCGAGAGCAGAAACTCGGCCATGACTTCTGAGCAGTTGTCGGCAACTTCCAGACGTACGCCATCGCCAAAGTGGCGCTGGGGTAATTCGCCCTGGATTTTTGCGCGAAGATTTTTGACCTCTTCTTCATCGACAAACAGGTCGCTGTTGCGGGTGACACGGAACTGATAACAACCGAGTACATTCATTCCAGCAAATAATTCGCCGACAAAGGCATGCAGAACTGATGAGAAAAACACAAAACCATATTCGCACTCGCACAGTTCTTTGGGTAGGCGAATGACGCGCGGCAGGACGCGCGGAGCCTGCACGATGGCGGCGCCGGAACTGCGGCCGAAGGCATCTTTTCCCTCAAGTTCGACAGCGAAGTTGAGGCTCTTGTTGAGGACGCGCGGGAACGGGTGCGATGGATCAAGTCCGATCGGTGTCAATACCGGCATCACCTCGCGCAGGAAATAACCTTTGATCCATTCGAGCTGCGCGTCAGTCCATTCACTGCGGCGGATGAAGTGGATACCTTCGGCCGCAAGCTTTGGAAGAATTTGTTCGTTGAACAGCGTGTATTGCTCTTCAACCAGTGCGTGGGCTTCATCGCTGATCAGACGGTAAGCGGCGCGTGCTGTCAGGCCGTCGGTAGTGACCGCCACGGAGTTGAGTTTGACCTGTTCCTTGATGCCGGCGACGCGTATCTCGAAGAACTCGTCGAGGTTGCTACTCACGATGCACAAAAATCTCAACCGTTCGAGCAGCGGTGTGCGCGAATTCTTGGCCTGAGAGAGAACTCGGCGGTTAAAGGCCAGAATTCCGAGTTCCCGGTTCAGGAAATTTTGAGTAGGAAAATGCGCAGTGCTGGGAGGTAGGGTATCAGGGTAAGGTGTCATGGTTTCATTGGAGCAGGAATATTGGCGTGTTGCAATAGTGTGAATATATTGTGAAATTGTTACAGCGCTGTGTCATTGAGGTCGCGAGGGGCAGGGCAGCAAAGCATTTGCCGCTTTCCATGGGCGAATGGTGATGCCATGGGCAGTGTTAGAATGCTCATCATACGACACTCTGGGAAATTGAGAATTCAAGCTATGAGTTACGAACAGATCGCGGCGGTTGATCTTGGCTCGAACAGCTTTCGATTACAGATCGGGCGGGTTGTAGATAATCAGATTTATCCGCTCGATACGCTAAAAGAACCGGTTCGCCTTGCTTCAGGTCTGACTCGTGACAAGTTGCTTGACGAGGTGTCACAGCAACGCGCCCTTGTGGCCTTAGGTCGATTTGGCGAGCGATTACGCGGGTTTCAGCCCAATGCCGTACGTGTGGTGGCAACCAATACTCTGCGCGTGGCCAAAAACGCCAAAGCGTTTATCCCGAAGGCTGAGGCGGTGCTCGGTTTTCCGGTGGAAATCATTGGAGGCCGCGAAGAGGCGCGACTGATATATATCGGTGCTGCACATGCCTTGCCGTTAGCCAAACACAAACGGCTGGTGATCGATATCGGTGGTGGGTCGACCGAATTCATTATCGGAAAAAAACTTGATCCATTGGCGCTGGAATCCCTGTTTATGGGCTGCGTCAGCTATACGCTGCGTTTCTTTCCGGACGGCAAGGTGGATAAGAAGCGGTTTTATGAGGCTGAAGTTTCGGCTGCACGTGAGATTCAAACGATTGCCCAGGATTATCGCCGGGTCGGCTGGACCGAAACCGTTGCGTCTTCGGGGACGGCACGAGCCATTGCCGATCTGCTCGAATGCAACGCCCTCAATCCGGAGGGTGTGAGTGGCATTACTCGTGAGGGACTGGAAAAGTTGCGCGCAATGATCATTCGCGCAGGCTCGGCTGCTGATTTGAAACTGGCAGGGCTACGCACTGATCGCCTTCCGGTTTTCCCCGGCGGTATTGCCATCATGTCGGCAATTTTCTCCGAATTGGGTATTGAACGCATGACGTACTCCCAAGGTGCGTTGCGTCTTGGCGTACTCTATGATTTGCTCGGCCGCTTCCATCATCATGACATGCGTGACGCTACGGTACTGCAGTTCATGCGCCGCTATCAGGTTGATGCACGCCAGGTCGAGCGGGTCGAACGCACGGCACTGGAATTTCTGGGGCAATTGATTTCTGTCGACGTGCCGGAGCATGAAAGTGATGTTTGTTTCTTGCGCTGGGCGGTCGCTTTGCATGAAATTGGAATTTCGATTGCGCATAGCGGCTTCCATAAACATGGAGCCTATATCGTCAATTATGCCGACATGCCCGGATTTTCAAAAAAGGATCAGGAGCGCCTCGCCCTCTTGGTGCTCGGTCAACGCGGCAAGCTGGAAAAACTCCCCTTGACCCCGGAAGCGGAAATCAGCGCAGTCTGGCGCGTTGTTTTCTGTCTTCGTCTGGCCGTACTGTTGCATCGTTCACGCGATGATCTGCCTTTGCCGGAGTGTCTGGTCAAAGCATCAGGCACGGGATTTCAACTCGAAGTACCTCCTGACTGGCTGTTGACCAACCCGCTGAGCGCGGCGGCGCTTATTGATGAAACCCTAGTCTGGCAACGCATAGGTTTGACGTTTCGGGTCAAGCGCCGCGCCGCACATAGCGAACTGGTTTAGCCGGTATGGCGAGTGCCACAATTGAAACCAATGAGTGCGAAGGGCAACTGCATGTGACGCTCTCCGGGGCGTGGACGCTGGCCACGCTGCCGGTGCCGATTGGCGATCTGGAAAAGCGTTTGCAGTTACTGGCGGGGCCTCAAGTGCGCTGGGATCTGCAGGCTATTTTACGCATCGACAGTGTCGGTGCCATTATTCTCTGGCGCGCCTGGGGGCGGCGTTGGCCTGTGCTTCTGGATATTCCGTCGAAGCATCTCAGTGTGTTCGAGCGGGTTGCGGCCATCCTGCCGGGCCGGACAAGTGCGCCGCAAGCGCAGTCCCTTGTCTGGCTCCTTGCCCTTGGGCAACTTGTATTGAAGGCGGGTAAAAACCTGCGAGAAATCGTGACACTAATTGGTCAGTTGGTGCTTGATATTGGTTATTTGTTTGTACATCCGCGTGATATCCCGTGGCGGGAGTTATCGGCTAATCTCTACAAGAGTGGTGCTCAGGCGCTGCCAGTGACGGCACTGATCGGTTTTTTGATTGGCGTAGTGCTTTCCTTCCTGTCTTCCCTGCAACTTAAAATGTTTGGTGCCGATATTTACATCGTCAACTTGATCGGGATCAGCATCATTCGCGAATTGGGCCCGATGATTGTTGCCGTGCTGGTAGCCGGGCGTTCCGGTTCGGCGATGACTGCGCAGATTGGTGTCATGCGTGTTACCGAAGAGATTGATGCGTTGGCTACGATGGGGGTTTCGCGCAGTTTGCGTTTGGTCTTGCCTAAGGTGGTAGCGTTGTCGATTGCCATGCCTTTGCTGGTGGTCTGGTGTTCGGCCGCGGGGATTTTCGGGGGGATGGTTTCGGCAAATCTGGAGATGGGGCTGTCTTATAGCTTCTTCGTTGAGGCTTTGCCCAGAGTGGTTTCAGTGGCTAACGTTTGGATCGGGGTCGGCAAGGGTTTCTTTTTCGGCATACTGATCGCGCTGATCTCCTGTCACTTTGGGCTGAAAGTTAAGCCAAATACAGAGAGCTTGTCTGCAAAAACAACAACGGCAGTTGTTACGGCGATAACGGTGGTGATTGTCGTTGACGCGGTTTTCGCGGTATTGACCCGTGGTATCGGGATGCCGGGGGGCGCATGATCGACACCTCTGCCTCGATACACGTCCCGGTCGTTTCGCCCGCGATCGAGATTCGTGAGGTCAGTACACAATTCGGCGATACCGTAATTCATCACAATATTGATCTGGACGTCGAGGCAGGGCAGATACTGGGATTAGTCGGAGGTTCCGGCAGTGGCAAAACAACCTTATTGCGCGAGATCGTCGGCTTGCTCGTGCCGAGCAAGGGGTCGGTCAGGCTATTCGGTTATTCGGTATTGGATGAAAATCCGCTGATCCGGCGTGATGTGCGCCGTCGTTTCGGTATGCTTTTCCAGCATGGCGCCTTGTTTTCTGCGCTTTCTGTTTATGACAACATTGCCTTTCCCTTGCGAGAATTGCGCGTGCTCGATGAGGAAATCATCCGTGATCTGGTCTTTCTTAAATTGGGTATGGTTGAACTTGAACCACGTCATGCGCAGCTGATGCCTGCGGAACTGTCAGGCGGGATGGTCAAGCGGGTGGCTTTGGCGCGTGCACTGGCACTGGAGCCGGAACTGTTGGTGCTGGATGAGCCTACGGCCGGCCTTGACCCTGATCTTGCTGCTAATTTTGTCAAATTATTGGGCATTCTGCAAAAGGAACTGGCTTTCACCGTAGTGATGGTGACCCATGATCTGGATACTCTGGCGGGTCTGGCGACCCGGGTCGCCGTGCTCGCTGATCAGCGTATCATTGCTTGCGGGACACCTGCTGACGTGCTCGAAGTCGATCACCCGTTCATCCGGAATTTTTTCTGCTCCGAACGTGCTGCGGCAGTTATGCAAAAGGGGTTTGTTTAATCATGGAAAATCGCTCACATGCCTTGATTGCCGGGGTGTTTTCGCTTCTTCTTGGATTTTCTGTTGTTGCTGCGTTGTGGTGGTTCGGCGGCAAGCATGAGGCGGTCAATGAGTATCTGGTCATCAATACACGAAATGCGACCGGGCTTAACTTACAGGCGCAGGTGCGCTATCGCGGAATTCGTTCGGGCAAGGTGATGGCGATTAGTCTTGATCCGAAAGATCCACATAACACCTTGATCCGCATTAGTGTCAAGAAGGGTATTCCGATTACCCGTGGAACCACGGCCAAGCTCGGATATCAGGGTCTGACAGGACTCGCACATGTATTGCTTGAAGATACAGGCAAAGACGCCACGCCGCTTGAAAGCAGTGGCAGTGAGCTTGCGCGTATCCCGATGCAGGATTCAATGTTGCAGGAGCTCTCGGATGTGGGCGGAGAAACGGCGCGGAATGCGCGCGATTTTCTGGTCAATGCCAATCAGGTATTAAGCCCCGAGAATCGCCAGAATATTGCCAAAACACTGGCCAATCTTGAAGCAACAACAAGTAATGCCAAAGAGGCGACGGCGCAACTGCGCCAGTTGCTGACGCCGGAAACTGTGCGTCTGATAAAGTCCACGCTGGTTCATGTCGAGCAAACGACGGAGCAGGCACGACCTTTCCTTGCTGAGGCGCGCGGGCTGGTGCAGCGTTTGCAGTCAGTGAGTGAGAAACTTGAAACAACGCTGGGTGATCCGGCTACGGGTGGTGTCGGGGCACTCATCCCGCGGCTCAATGAGTTGAGTTCCAGTCTATCTTCCAGTTCGCATCAGCTGAGTCGCGTTCTGCAGATGCTCGAAGAGTCACCGCAAAGCCTGATCTTCGGCAAGCCGCATGATTCGCCCGGCCCGGGTGAATCCGGTTTTGTTGCACCCGCCAATGTAAAAGGGCAGCCATGAAGAAATTACTCTTTCTGTTACCAACCTTGCTTCTGAGTGCCTGTGTCGGCGGCGTACGAAACACAACACCCGCTTCTGTCTATGATTTCGGACCGCCGGCGGTGCAACTGTCTACGGTTGGAAACTGGTCAAGAATAGTGGTTGAGGTTAAGTCACCCGCGTGGTTTGATTCGCTCAATGTTGATTACCGTCTGGCCTACGATAACCCACTCAAACCGAGAGAATATGCTACAAGCCGTTGGGTAGCCTCACCGGGCGTGCTGCTTGCTCAGCGTCTCAGGCAGCAATTGGGGACGGCAAGTGCAAGCATGAATATCGCCTTGGGCTGCGTGCTTAGAGTCGATCTACAGGAGTTCTCGCAGGTCTTCGATGCGCCGCAAAAAAGCCGTGGAGTGTTATCGGGTAGCGCCAGCCTGATGGATGCCAAGCGGCAAATGGTGGCCGAGCGGCCAGTGACTATTGAGAAATCAGCCTCGTCACCCGATGCACAAGGTGGCGTCAATGCACTGGTTTCGGCGAGTACGCAGCTTGGTCAGCAATTGAGCGACTGGTTAATCAGTCTGGATAAAAACAATATGCTCAAGACCTGCCGTTCGATAAGCACAACGGCGGCCAAATAGCAGGCACAGAGTTACTTTGTTACCTGTCATCTGAATGCGTTAGGGTGTTATCGGCACCCGTTTTCAAGCACGCCGCAGTAGCAAGGGGACGGCGATCCCTAGTTTTGCCGGCATGGGCTTGTTCAAATAGAGCTTGTCAAGTTAATTGGATATGAACGGAATCAATTCCGGTACCGACCCTTTAAGGATGCAAAGCGCTGTTTCCCCGGCGTAAATTATTGTTCCTTAGTGATTTTGGCGTTTGTAACGAGCGCCATCTTGACGAGCCAATCTTTTAGCGCCCCCGTCGAAATTGCAGTTAAAAAATGCTTGACGTCTCCAATGAACATGGGTTTAAATTAAACATCACACATCGGATATGTGTTCTATATTGGATTTGTGGTTGTTGGTATTTACCCATACGAAGCATGATTCATATCTTGAGGCGTACGAAATGAATAAAAAGATAATCATCTCAGTGGCTCCAATCGGTCCCTGGGGCGAAGGGAGGGATAATCCACTGACCCCTGAAGCTGTTGCCGAACAGGTTGTACAGTGTGCTAAGGCCGGTGCATCTCTGGTGCATATGCACGCGCGTGATGAAAAGGGGGCGTTGACGACTGATTTGACAACTTTTAATAAAACCGCAGAACTGATCAAGTCAAGATGCGACATTATTCTCGAGGCATCGACGGGCGGACTTTCCTCAATGACGCCGTTGGAGCGGACGCTCCCGGCGACAAATCCTCATGCACAACTGGCCTCGCTCAATGTGGGCACTTTTAATTTTGGAGACCGGGTCTACCAGAATTGTGTTCCGGACATTCGTTTGTGGATCAAGACCATGGCTGACTTGAAAATCAAGCCGGCGATGGAAGTCTTTGAAGCGGGCAACATGGAGTGCGCACTACACTTGATTAGGGAATGCGCTATGGTGCCGCCTTACAATTTCATTTTTGTTTGTGATCTCAATTGGGGCATGCCCTACCATCCGGCATTGATCTCCTATCTTCGTGATCGTGTTCCGGCAGGAAGTCACTTTGGGGTTAATCTGATCAACAGCAAGGATTTCAAGAATCATCTTGAAGTTGCCCGTCTTGGCGCATCGATGCTGCGTGTCGGGTTTGAGGATTCACGGACTTACAACGGTAAATTGGCAGTAAACAATCAGGAGTTGGTTTCAGCGCTGCGTGTCGAGTTGGAAGCCGACGGATTTTCGATTGCCACCCCTGATGAGGCGAGAGCCCTTCTGCTGTCTTAATGGGCTAAATTCCAGTTGACACTTTGGGTGTATAAAGTTTAAATGTGACACCACATGTCCGATATGTGTTCTTGTGTTTGTTCTGCCTTTAATGTTCTAAAAACTAAACATTCTGGAGGGTAAAATGAAAAAGAATTTAACCGTAGGGCTGGCTTTGTTGATGGCTAGCACATTTGGGTTCGCGCAAACCGTAACCTTGCGATATTCACACATGAATGCACCGGGCAGCGTGGCCGGCAAACAGGCTGAGTTCTTTGCAGCCAAGGTCAAGGAGTTCAGCAAGGGCGCGGTCGAAGTCAAGGTGTTCCCGTCCTCACAGCTGGGTAACCTGCAGGAGCAGGCCGAGCAGGTGTCTTCAGGTGTCGTGGCATTCCACCATAACACGATGGCGGGCATCGGCTCGCTATACAAAGATTATGCCGTGCTTGATACGCCTTTTATGTATCGCGATGTTGATCACCTGATGAAAGTAACTGATCCGAATTCGCCGATCATGAAGAAGCTTGAAGCGCAACTCATGAAGGCCCGTGGCGTCCGCATGCTCTATACCTTCTATTTTGGTACGCGCGAACTGACGGCTGACCGTGCCGTCTTCAAGCCGGACGACATGAAGGGCATGAAGATCCGTGCGATTCCGTTCCCGATCTATATGGCTGCAGTTGAAGGCATGGGCGCGAGCCCGATGCCGGTCGATTTCGCCGAGTTGCCTACCGCCTTGGCGACAAAGGTGGTTAACGGCCAGGAGAATCCCTACAACACGATTCTGGCCGCCAAGTTCTTCGAAACACAGTCACATCTGATGCAGACCAATCACATCATGGGTGCCGAAGCCGTAGTGGTGAATGCCGCTGCATTTGACAAGCTTTCGCCTGAGAATCAAAAGGCTGTCATGGCTGCAGGCGCAGAAGCGTCCAAGTATGGGACGCAAATGACCCAGGATCTTGAGGCCAGCGATTTGAAGGCGCTCAAAGACAAAGGAATGAAAATTATTGGAGCAGCAGAGGGTTTGGACCACGCAGCCTTCAAGGCCAATACCAAAAAGGTCATTGATGCGAAGTTCCCGGAGTACAAGGACTATTATCTGATCATTCAGGACATCAAATAGATAGAGTGCAACAAGCCGGCCCCACTGTGTGGGGTCGGCAGTTCGCTGAGAACTCTCCTTGTACTTGCAGGACTTGAACCAACCACCGTAACCGCTAGGAGCGGAAAAATGTCTCAAACTGATTGCTGTGGCGAGAGCTGCGGCTTGATCGTGCTCGACCGGATAAACCGTGTGTTCGAATTGCTTTCGATGTGGTGCCTGGTAGGCTTTACTGTCGCCGTTTTTGTGCAGATGGCCGCTCGAAATATGCTCAATCTCGGGATCGCCGAGTTGGAGGAAATATCCCGATCGCTTGATATATCGATGGTCTTTCTGGTGATTCCCATTCTGATGCGGGAAGGTCAGCACATCGCAGTTGACCTTTTTCTATGGGGGCTTCCAGCCAAGTTGGACAAGGCAATGAAATTGCTCGCGTCGGCCATATGTATCGGGTTTTCGGGGCTGTTTATGTACAGCGCCTATCTCTACATGATGCGGCACTGGAACGTCCCGTCGCCTGTTCTAAGAATGCCGAACATCCTGTTTTTTGGGCCTGCAATCATCGGAATGGCACTATTTTTCCTGAATTGTATTGTCGTCTTCATCTCGATTCTCAGAAAGAAGGGGGCATAAATTATGGAAGGTCTCGTTTTAATTTTGTGCTTTCTAGTGCTCGTTTTGTTGCGTGTGCCCATGGCCGTGTGCATGGGGGTCACCGGCGGTGCTTATTTTTTGTACAACGGCATGCCGGCGGACATCGTTTCCCAGCGTATGCTCAACTCGCTCAATTCCTACACCTTGCTGGCCGTGCCGATCTTTATTTTAGCGGGTAATCTGCTCAATACCGCTGGAATTTCAACACGGATATTCCAGTTTGCACGCGCCTTTTTCGGGCGCCGGGAAGGTGGTTTGGCACAGGTCTGTGTGATGACCAACCTGATTTTTTCGGGTGTTTCCGGTGCAGCATTGGCTGATCTGGGCGCGCTCGGCAATATCGAAATGAAGGCCATGAAGGAGCAGGGCTACCGCGATGAAGACGGCGCAGCTATTGCTGCTGCAACGGCGACCATTGGCCCGATTTTTCCGCCCAGTATTCCGCTCATTATCTTTGCTGCTGTGGCCGAAGTGTCAGGCGTCAAGCTGTTGATCTCGGGTGTTATTCCGGCATTGATCATCGTGGTCATGTTCTTCATTACGATTGCTATTCTGGCGCGGGTGCACAAATATCCAAAAGATACGCTCATCCTCACCGGCAAGGAAAAATGGGCAATCACACGTGACGCCTTTGCGGCGCTGATGGCACCGGTCATTTTGCTTGCGGGTTTACTCACCGGTTTCTTTTCGCCAACCGAGGTGGCTGCAGTTTGTGCAGCATATGCCGTGTTGATCGGCGTAGTTGTCTATCGTGAGATGACTTGGCGCGGATTTGTGAATATGGTGCGTGAGACCGTCCGTCAGACAGGCAACATCATGTTCATCATCGCTGCTGCGGCGATCTTCTCGTTAGCACTGACGCTGGCCAATGTGCCGGATCAACTGAATGGCTTCTTCCTCGGCGTGTCGAAAGACCCTCTGGTACTCCTGTTGATGACCAACCTGTTGTTACTGGTTGTCGGCATGTTCATGGAAACTATTGCCGCGCTGTTGATCCTGACGCCGATTTTGGTGCCGACGCTGTCAGCTGCGGGGGTTGATCCCATACAGCTTGGACTGATTGTTGTTTTTAACCTGATGATCGGTCTGCTCTCACCACCGGTTGGCATGAGCCTGTATATGGTGAGCATCATGTCCGGAGTCTCTTTCCCCAGGATTTGCAAGGCGATTGTGCCTTACTACATCCCGCTGATTGTTACTCTGATGCTAGTAACCGTTTTTCCAGTACTCACCACTTGGCTCCCCAATTTTATTTACGGAAAGTAGAGGGTTTCTTATGAAAACTGTTGTTGCAATCTACACGGCACCTAATCTGATGGAGCCGACCAAGGCGATGTTTGCCGAAATGTTGCCTGGGCAACGCCTGATCAACGTGATGGATGACAGCCTGATCAAGGACGTCATCGTTGCCGGTTGTGTGACCGAAGGGGTCAAGCGCCGCCTTTTTGCCTACTGCCGTGCTGCCGAGGATATGGGTGCGGATGCCATATTGTGCACTTGCTCATCTGTGGGCGATCTGGTGGAGCTGATTCAACCCTTCGTGAAGTTACCCATCCTTAAAATCGATGAGCCGATGGCCCGGCAAGCGGTCGAAATGGGGACGTCGATTGCCGTGCTGGCCACGCTGCCAACGACACTGGAACCGACGATTCGTCTGGTGCGCTCAGTGGCTGCAAAGCTGAATAAATCGATCACAATTGTAGACGGCCTGGCCAAGGGCGCGTTTCAGGCGCTTTCCGAGGGAAAGCCTGAAGTGCACGACGAGATTCTGATGCAGGCGGCTCTGGCCGTGGCCGAGAAGGCGGATGTGATTTTGCTGGCGCAGGGGTCGATGGCGCGCATGCAGGAGGCGATTGCCAAGGCAACCGGGAAGCCGGTGCTGGCCAGCCTGCGTTCTGGCCTGGCCGGTGTGAAGACTTTTTTGGAAGGATAGAAATGAATGCTTGTGATGCTTCAGGTGCTGTAGCTCGTTTGAAAGGCATTTCGAACGAACTCCGGAAAAGCGTTTTGACCATGATACATCTGGCGGGAGATGGTCACCCCGGCCCGGCATTGTCGATCACTGATCTGGTGACGACACTCTATTTTGAGACGATGCGGATTGATCCCAAAAATCCGCATTGGGAGGACAGGGATCGCTTCCTGCTTTCCAAGGGGCATGCCTGCACCATCCTGTATGCGGCACTGGCGAAACGGGGCTTTTTCTCCGAGGAGATTCTGCCGACTTTCCGTTCGCTGGGTTCAATTTTGCAGGGGCATCCGGTAATGGACAAGATTCCCGGCGTCGATATGACCACCGGAACACTTGGGCACGGACTTCCGGTGGGCGCCGGCATGGCAGCCGCCGGCCGCCTGTCGGGTAAAGATTATCGTGTGTATGTGATTCTTGGCGATGGCGAATTGAATGAAGGTATTGTCTGGGAGGGCGCACAGGTTTGCGCCAACATGAAGCTGGCCAATCTGACGGCATTTGTTGATGTTAATGGTTTCCAGAGCGGTGGCGGTACGGGTGAAGTGAGCGGCATTGACAATGTGGCGATAGCCCAAAAATTTGAAAGTTTCGGCTGGAATACCATCGAGATCAACGGGCACGATTACGGGCAGATTCTGGCTGCGCTTTCTGAAGCCAAGGTCGAGAAAGTCAGGCCGACGATGATCGTGGCCAGAACGGTCAAGGGCAAGGGCGTGCCGTACATGGAAAATAATAATACTTGGCACAAGGGGGTTCCGAACAAAGATCAACTGCTTGAAGCACTAAAAAGCCTGGAGGAGGTTGTATGAACGCTCTTGTTACTGCAAGTACCCGTGAAGCAGCCTCTGAGGCAATTCTGGAAGCGGCATTACGCGATCCGAAGGTTGTTTTTGTCAGCGCCGATTCGGTCAAGGCCGCGCGCGCGACCAAAATTGCGGAAATCCTGCCGGAGCGTCTGTTTGAAGTCGGTATTGCCGAACAAACCGCAGTAGCTTTTGCAGCCGGTATGGCGAGTTGTGGTTACAAACCCTTTGTCATGACCTACGCTAATTTTATCACCATGCGGGCTTGTGAGCAGGTGCGTAATTACGCTGGTTACACCCATCTCGGCGTCAAATTGATTGGTTTGAATGGCGGGGTTCATGGCGGTGAGCGTGAAGGTGTGACTCATCAGTCGATAGAGGATTTAGCTATTCTTCGAGCGATTCCGGGTATGGAGATTGTCGTGCCGGCGGATGCCAGCCAGACGAAAAAAGCGGTGCTGGCTATGGTTGATCGACCGGGGCCGGGCTATATCCGCGTGGGTTGTGGCCGTGAGCCGGTGTTGTGCGATGACAGTGTTGGCTTTGATTTTGATACGGTTCGACTGGTGTGTGATACGGGTTCAGATGCTGTCGTGTTTTCCATTGGCCCGGTGCTTGGGCGCGTTCAAGCCGCGGCTGAATTGTTGAAGTCGTCCGGCATCGGAATCAAAGTTGTTGACGTCCATACGATCAAGCCGCTGGATCGCACGGGCGTCTTGAAACTGATTGGTGATGTGCGCGCCGTGCTCACTGCTGAAGATCATAACGTGATTGGTGGCCTGGGTAGCGCCATTGCCGAGGTTATGGCTGAATCAGCCTGCGGCAAGCCACTGGTGCGTATTGGTTTGCAGGACGTCTTTGCACAGTCCGGCGATGGAAATGCGCTGCTTGATTTCTACGGGATGTCTATCGAAGGTATTGCTGATGCCGTGCGCACGTTGCTTCTGAGGGTTTGATTCCGCTACTTCGGTGACGTTCTTTCAGCAGCGTTGTCAGTAATTTACAGTTTGTTCTGTGATTTGCGCCAGGTTGAGATGTGATCACGTTCAGCCTGGATCGCTGCTACCTTGTCACGACTGGTGATGGCGGCAATGATTTTACGATGTGGGTCAAGGCCGTAGGCGGCGTTGATAGTTGGCGCAAAAATATCAATCACGAAGTTGTACATGTTTTCGATCAGGTGATTGTGCGTCAATTGCGCCATCGTTCGGTGAAGTTTGATGTCGCAGGCGTTGAGGACTGAAATATTGGATTCTCCTCGTTTGCCCAGTTCCTCGTATTCTTCATGGACCGCTTTGAGTGTGTTGATGTCTTCGTCGGAAGCGTAGTCGATGATTGTGCTGATAACACCGATCTCAACCATCTCGCGGAATTGGATCAATTCATTCGAATCGGCATTGGCGATGATCAGGCTGTAGATCAACGGATCAAAAATTTTCTTGTTGGCCGAAGTGGCGATATAAGTACCGTCACCATGAATAATTTCGACTATTCCAAAAGCGTCAAGTATCTTGAGCGCTTCGCGCACCGAGCCCCGGCCAACGCCCAGGCTTTCAGCCAAAACCTGTTCGCTCGGGAGCAGATCACCGGGAAGTATTTTTTTCTGTATCAGAATACTTTTGATACTGTCAATGACCAGGTCGACAGCAGATAGCTTGGTTTTTTTTTTGAATAATTCGGTTACATTCTTACTGCGTGCCATGGCGAGGCTTCCTTGTCAGCTTGAAATCGCTGTATTCGAGCTATGATACGACATCACATTTCGAATGTCATTGAATTCATATCGAATAAATAGTCTAGAAACACGGCTTTTATTGGCGCTGGTGTAAAGACAAGAAGATTGCAAGGTGTCTGAATCCTGTTAGATGTGATTGGTGTTGTTGAATTGACTATAGAATGACCGGGTGTTCTTGTATTCAGGAGTATCTAATGCCAGCAGTCAGCAAAACTTCAGTCAGCAAAGCCGCCGTTGTGGCCAAATCTAAACCAGCAAGTGTGGCAGCCATCAAGTCCAAAGTGCCCGTCGCAAGCGCCTCAAAATCCGTAATAAAAAAACCGGTTGCAAAAGTTGTAGTGAAGCCGGTGGTTAAAGTGGCAAGTGGAACTTTAACAAGCAAAGCGCTGGTGCCGAATGCGCCAGAAACAAAGAAAACCGGTGCGGCCAAGCGCAAACGGCTGTCCAAGGCTTTTTCACGCCCGCTCGATAAAAAAATCAAAAAAGCCAAACTAGTACGTGAGCGCTTTACTCTGCTTGATGTCGAATATGCCCAATTGGCCGTGCTCAAGCAGCGCATGTCGGATCAGGGCATCAGTGTCAAGAAGAGCGAATTGATGCGGGCAGGTCTGCTGTTGCTTGTGGCGCTTGATGACCCTGCTTTAAATGAAATACTGTCAAAGTTGCCGACTGTAGGCTAAGCATTTTTTAGTCAGGCGAGCTCGAACTGGAACTCGCTGCCCCTTTTGCTGCCTTGAATTTCTTGAATACGGCTCGCGCATCTAACTCCGCGCGTTCCTGAGTGCACAGCTTCGGGTCGTCGTCGTGGGCGCTGAAGTAATCATTGGCCTGCGCCCGCACGACAATCGCAATCGCAGTTTCATCGTTCAGCGTGTAGATTTCGGTGAGAAGGGTGGCCACTTCGTCGAGATGTTCTTCGTAGGTCAATTTCAGTTTCCTTGTGTTTTCTGAAGGTGTACTTTTTCGTAAGCTTCCAGTAGTCGGTGGTGCATCTCACAGCCCTTGAGATCAAGACCCGGCGCCTGAATATCGAAGAAACGTTGTTTGCGCTCCAGTAGCGCCTCGGCTGTGGACAGTGCATCTGCCCCGTAGAGATATTCAAGGGAATGTCGATACGGCGTATATTCGCCCGAATCACAAAGATTGAGCAGGCTCTCGATGCAGCGATAGACGTGCCGGCGGTCGGTGTTGATCTGAGCAAAGTGGTGAATCCAGTCACAGCCTTGACGGGTGGCTTCTTCGTCACCAATGGCCAGAGCCAGCAGGGTTTTCAACTCGCCGACGCGCAGATCTTCCCAGAACGACCCCGCATCTGCTGCTAGTCCTATCAAAGCGGCGACCGGGCGTTGATCGGCCAGGCCGGATTCATTCAGCGTGTCGAGCAGGTCTGCACATTCGTCATCGTCTAGTTCAGGAAGAAATAATATGGCTTCACGGATATTGTTGCCCAGACTGTTGTTTTCAAATTCCAGATCGTCAACCGGGTAGATCTCGGACATCCCAGGGACGATGATACGGCAGGCATAGACGCCAAGATGAGTGTAGTCTGCAACGTGGATGTCGTGGCCTTCGGCATGAATCTTGTCGACTAGCCAGGAGTAATCCTCGGCCGTTGTCGTGCTGAAATTCCAGTCGCAGAAATCGAAGTCGGGTATATCACCAAGGAAATTCCAACTAATAATACCGCTTGAGTCAACGAAGTGGATTTCGATATTCGGTGAGCTGGCGATTTCCTCCAGATCAAAGCCCGGCTCGGGAAAACCACCCAGCGCATCGAGCGCACGGCCTTGGAGAAGTTCGGTGAGTGCGCGTTCAAGCGCGATTTCGAGACGCGGGTGCGCGCCAAAGCTGGAGAAGCAGCCCTGATCCTGAGGGTTGAGCAGGGTGACATTCATTACCGGATACTGTCCGCCAAGAGAGGCATCTCTGACCAGAATGCCAAAACCGGCGTCGCGCAATGCTCGGATGCCGGCTTCGATGCCTGGATAGCGGGCGATGACCGCGTGCGGAACCTCCGGCAGGCAAAGCCCTTCAGCGATGATGCGGAATTTGATGTGGCGTTCGATAATCTCCGAGAGCGCCTGAGTACGTGCTTCATCACGCGTATTTCCAGCTGACATGCCGTTGCTGACATAGAGGTTGCCGATGATGTTGACCGGGAACCAGAGGCTTGCCTCATCGCGGAGGCGGGTGAAGGGCAGGGCACAGATGCCGCGTTCGGCATTGCCGGAGTTGTGTTCGACCAGCATGTCGGCGTCAATGCCAGCTTCCGGGTTGTAAAACGATTGCAACTCCGGGGTCAGCAATTCTTGCGGCCAGTTGCCATTTTCTCCGGGCTGGAACCAGCGTTCCTTCGGATAGTGCGTAAACGGGGCTGTGGAAAATTTCTCGCCCAGATAATAATGTGTCCAGAAGTAGTTGCATGAAAGGCGTTCGAAATACTCACCGAGAGCGCTGGCCAGCGCGGCCAGCTTTGATGAGCCCTTGCCGTTGGTGAATAGCAAAGGGCAGTCGCGGTCACGTACATGCACCGACCAAATATCACCAACCGGGTTGAGCCAAGAGCGCTCTTCGAGGTGGAAGCCAATCCGGGCGAGTTTTTCCTGCATGCTGTTGATCGATGATTCGAGGGAGGCGTCTTTGCCTGCGATGAAGTGTTCTGTTGGCATGGCGGCGTCCGGTAAAATGCGGCTGAGCAGGTTATTGTTCAAGGTTGAATCTTGTCTATAGCAGTATAGAGAGACTGTGGCAATAGGCGATATTCTTCGTACAGTTGTCGAGTGCGTGCAGCATCGGGAGCTGCCGGTTGCGCCAGTGTATTTGCCGCCGCCCGCCAAACAACAAAAAAGCCCCGGGTAATCGCCGGGGCTTTTTCAGTTCAAGCGCAGGGCTGAACGATTATTTCAGGAGTCTTTCGATCAGACCGCCGTGGAGCACGAAAATCGGCGCGAAAACCAGCGAGACAATCGTCATCAGCTTGATCAGGATGTTCATTGATGGTGACGAGGTATCCTTGAACGGATCGCCAACGGTATCGCCTACCACAGCTGCCTTGTGCGCATCGCTGCCCTTGCTGCCATGCGCGCCACCTTCAATATATTTCTTGGCATTATCCCAAGCGCCACCAGCGTTAGCCATGAATATCGCCATCAAAACGCCAGTGACCAGAGCCCCGGCAATGAATCCGGCTAGAGCTGAAGTACCTAGAACTAAGCCCATGACCAGCGGGAGGGCGACAGCCAGCGAACCGGGAACAATCATTCGTTTCAATGCCGCTGCGGTCGAGATGTCGACGCATTTGGCATAGTCCGGTTTGCCCGTGCCTTCCATAATCCCTGGGATAGTGCGGAACTGGCGGCGAACTTCATCGATCATTTCGCCGGCGGCTGCACCAACGGCCTCCATGGTCAGTGCTGAGAACAAGAAGGGAATCATTGCACCGATCATCACACCGGCTAGGGTGAGCGGATTGAGCAGGTCAATTCTGTCCAGATTGACGGCCGTTGCGTACGCAGCAAACAGCGCCAGCGCAGTCAACGCCGCCGAACCGATGGCAAAACCCTTGGCAATTGCTGCGGTGGTATTGCCAACGGCGTCGAGCTTGTCGGTGATCTTGCGCACGCTAGGCGGCAAATGCGCCATTTCGGCAATGCCGCCAGCGTTATCGGAAATTGGCCCATAGGCGTCAACCGCGACCGTGATGCCGGTGGTCGACAACATGCCGACAGCGGCCAGCGAGATGCCAAACAAGCCCATCACGGCGTTCGATCCGCCATCCATTACAAAGTAGGAAACCAGCATGCCGGCAACCATGAACAGCATCGGCCACATGGTCGAGTGCATGCCGACGGCCATGCCCGAGATAAGCGTAGTTGCCGCACCGGTTTCAGACTGTTTGGCAATGTGCTTGACGTATTTGTAATCTGCTGAGGTATAGATCTCGGTGATTTTTCCGATGGAGAGACCGGCAATGATACCGGCGGTCAACGCCGCAAACGCTTTCAGGTCATCGAAAATCATGTTGCTGAGCACACCGGCCGCGATGATGGTCAGGATACCGGCAACGTAAGTTCCCATATTGAGGGCGGTCTGAGGGTTATCCGACTTGCTGGTACGCGCCACCAGAATGCCGATGATGCAGGCCAACAGACCCATGGCACAGAGCGCAAAGACAAACAGCGCGCCTTCGCCGTTCGAATACAGTGCCGCGCCGAGGGCAAAAGCGCCGATAATCGCGCCACAATAGGATTCGAACAGGTCAGCGCCCATGCCGGCCACGTCGCCGACGTTATCGCCGACGTTATCGGCAATAACGGCAGGATTGCGGGGGTCGTCTTCCGGAATGCCGGCTTCGACCTTGCCCACGAGGTCGGCACCGACGTCGGCCGCTTTCGTGTAAATCCCGCCGCCGACGCGGGCAAAGAGCGCGATGGAACTGGCGCCCAAACCAAAGCCGGTTAGATAGGTAACATTGTGATCAAATAACAGATAGAAGGTCCCGAGACCCAGAATGCCCAAGCCAACGACCGACATACCCATGACGGCACCGCCGGAGAAAGCAATCTGCAAAGCCTGATTCATGCCGTGCTGGGCAGCGGCTGCCGTACGCACATTGGCCTTGGTCGCCACCTGCATGCCGACATAACCAGCGAGCAGAGAACACGAGGCACCGCCGAAGAAGCAAACCGCCGTTTGCCAGTTGATAAAATAGGCCAAGACGACGAAAACGAAGGCAATGAATACGGAGAGGTAACGATATTCACGGTAAAGGAATGCCATGGCCCCTTCATGGATATAGCCGGCAATTTCCTGCATACGGGCGTTGCCCGGGTCTGCTTTTGCAATACCGTTGCTTAGGATATACGCAAAAACCAGCGCAACCGCACCTGCCAGCGTACATAAAATCAGATATTTTTCCAAACTGACAGCCTCTTTGATGTGGTTATTAAAGGATAGGTATTTCAATGTAATTTACGAGAATATCCCACCATTGAATTGTGGTCAATTGTAAACTATAAGTGCTTTTCTGGAGTTCGCGCACTATGTTTTCAGAGCTGCTCAGTGAGATAAAAACGTAGATCGCTGCCGTCGGGCAAATGCTAAGGACTCGTGAATTCTGGATCTATTTCGGTGTTATTGCGGAGCTGGTTCTGACGGCCGTTGCCGGTATTCGTCTGGCAACCGGGTTTGATCCGATTACGCGCGGGCAACTCCGGATGGGTTTCTCATACCGTACCGGAGAAGGGCAGCTGGCAACAATTATCATTGGTTGCTTCGTGTTTGGCGCCGCCTGTGTCTTTACACCGGGTGAAGTGATCAATTGGGTTGAAGAGACGCGCAACTCCCGTGCACCAGGCCGGCAGCACTACAAAATCGGCTGTTGGCGGCCGATTCTGCACGTGCTCGGAACCCTCCCTCTGGGCGTGGGTGGCTATTTGTTGCTGTTGACGTGGTGCACCTGAAATGGCATGTCGTCTGAAAGGCAATAGACAAGCCGTTCTTCAGCATATTTGTAGATCGCCATTTGACAGGCGTTGCAGGCACCTCGTTCTTTAGGCCGCCAATTCATAGACTTGGCGCGAACTATCCGGGGTGAAATTGCTGTGTTCGCCAAGAGCGACCATGCCGTGTCGTTCAAGTTGGGCGACGAGCGCCGGGATGGCGTCGGCACCGATGCCGTAACCGGACAGCCGTGTTGGCACCCCGAGCGATTCAAAAAACTGCCGGGTGCAGGCTATGGCCTGACCGATGCGCCCTTCTTCATCACCGTCGCGCAAACTCCAGATACGGTCGGCGAATTGCAATAGCTTGTCGCGTTTTTCCTCACGTCTTACCTGCAGCATGGCCGGGAGGATAACCGCCAGCGTTTGCGCGTGGTCGAGTCCGTGCAGGGCAGTGAGTTCATGGCCGAGCATGTGGGTCGCCCAGTCGTTGGGTACCCCGGCACCGATCAGGCCATTCAGCGCCAGCGTGGCAGTCCACATCAGGTTGGCACGCACGTCGTAGTTTTCTGGTTCATGCAGTGCCTTGGGGCCGTCTTCAATCAGTGTGAGCAGCAGGCCCTCGGCAAAGCGATCCTGCACCTTGGCATTGTCCGGGTAGGTGAGGTACTGCTCAGTAATATGGACAAAGGCATCGACCACCCCATTGGCGACCTGACGTGCCGGTAGCGTAAAGGTTTTGGTCGGGTCGAGTACCGAGAAGCAGGGAAAGAGCAGATTATTAGAGAACGCCAGTTTGTCGTTGCTTGCACGTTTGGTAATCACGGCCCCGTTGTTCATCTCCGAACCGGTGGCGGGAAGGGTGAGCACACTGCCGAATGGTATGGCACTGCTGATCTTGGCGCGCTTGGCAAGGATATCCCACGGGTCGCCGGCAAAGGGAATAGCCGCGGCAATGAATTTTGTGCCGTCAATCACTGAGCCGCCACCGACGGCGAGCAGGAAGTCGATGCGTTCGCGGCGCGCGAATTCTACGGCCCGCATCAGAGTCTCGTAGGTCGGGTTGGGTTCGATGCCGGCAAATTCCAATACGGTGAAGTCCTTCAATGTGGCTTTGACTTCAGCTAGGGTGCCGGTCTTAACGATGCTGCCACCGCCATAAGTGATCAGCACGCGTGCGCTGGCCGGGATTTGACGCGCAATGTCGGCGATGCGGCCAGTGCCGAAAAGAATGCGTGTCGGATTGTAAAATGTGAAATTCTGCATGGATTAACTCCTCATAGGGGTGCTGCCGTAACGTGATGCAATAAAAGACCCGAGCGACACAAAAACAAGGCCACTTAATAGCCAAGGGGTTAGAGCTTCATCGAGCAGGGGGACAGCGACCAGCCCGGTAACGATAGGTACCAGCGCAAGAAAGGTTGCCGCGCGCTCGGCACCAAGGAGTGCGATAGCCTTCAGGTAAGCTAGCATGGCCAGAATTGTTGCTACGACGCCTTGAAACAGGCCTTGCGTGACAATCATCGAGAGGGGGGCCGCTGCCAGTTGCTTGGGTAACCAGAGCACGTAGATGGGCAGATAGAGTACGGCAGATCCGAGCGCCAGCGCACGGGTCAGCGTCCAGGCCGAGTAGCCCCAGCGTACGGCCAGGACACTATAAAGGGCCCAGGCAATTGATCCGAGAAGAATCAGGATGTCACCAATAACAGAATCGGCTGACCACTCGGCAAAGTAGGGTATGGCGGCAAAGACGATACCGGTGCCTATCAAAAACAGCCCTATGCTGCGCATCTGATTTGGTCGGGTGCCGGCAATCAGCCAGACAATCGCACTGATCAAGAAAGGCTGCAGGCCGGAGAGAAAGATGGCACCGTGTGCGGCGGGCGCGTAACGGAAGCCATGATAAACCAGCAGACAGTAAAGCAGGTTGCCGAGGGCGGCTAACAACCACAGCCGCTTATCGCGCCAAACCCCTGCCAGCAGAAGACTGCCGGCAAAGGGGAGCAGAACCATTGAGGCCGTCATCAGGCGCAGCGCCAGAATATCGTAGGGGGTGAGTATGCTCTTGCCGCCCAGTCGCGAGACAAGCGAAAAACCAGTCCACATGATCAAGGTGGCAGTTGCGGCGAGGTACCCCTGAATCAGATGTTTTTTTTCAAGCAACAACGTGTGCCTTGTGTGTAAAAGGGGGTCAGGCCTTTGGCAGTTTCTGGAATAGCCCGCGTAAGGTACTTTGCAGATCGGCCGGCAGCAGAATCATTTTGGCGTTTTGCGACTCGGCCAGCTTGGTCATGCTGGTGATGTACTTCTCACCAAGCAGGTAGAGCATCGGCAGTTCATTTTCGCCAAATGCTCCGGTCACCTTGGTGATCGCCTGCGAGGAAGCTTCAGCCAGCATGATCTGCGCTTCGGCATCGCGTTTGGCTGATTCCAGCCGGGCTTCGGCAGTCAGGATCATGGACTGCTTTTAGCCTTCGGCACGGGTGACCATGGCTTTGCGCTCACGTTCGGCGGCCGCCTGCAGTTCCATCGCGCGCTGCATCGACTGCGAGGGCTTGATGTCCTGGATTTCAACCGACTTGACGGTCAGGCCCCAATCCATGGCTTCGTCAGCCACACCTGCTTTCAAACGGGCCTTGATCATGTCCCGTTGCGAGAGTGCATGGTCAAGTTCCATCTCGCCGACAATCGAACGCAAGGTGGTCATGATCATGTTGCGGATGGCTTCGGAGTAGTTCTGTACGCCATACACCGCTTTCACCGGGTCGGTGATCTTGATAAAGGCGATGGCGTTGACCACGATCACGGCGTTATCGCGGGTGATAACCTCCTGCTCCTGCACGTCGAGAATGATGTCCTTGGTCGTCAGCTTGTAGGAGATGGTGTCAATGTAAGGGATGATGAAGCGCAGACCGGGAACCAGCGTCTCGCGGTATTT
This sequence comes from Burkholderiales bacterium, assembly GCA_038203745.1. Lineage (GTDB taxonomy): Bacteria > Pseudomonadota > Gammaproteobacteria > Burkholderiales > Rhodocyclaceae > Propionivibrio. Next base: position 38,295 of record JBBRDR010000008.1, read on the forward strand.
GCCCAAGCGTTGCACGATCCATTCTTCGCCCTGCGGAATAATGCGTACGCCCTTGGCAACAGTAACAAGGACAAAAACCAGGAAGAATAGAGAAGTTACGGTCGCACCAATCATTTTGTTGCCTCCACTTTGATGAAATTACCTTCAACGGCAAGAATGCGTACGCGCTCACCTGCCTTGATTTTGGAGTCGGCGTAACACTCCCAAATGTCGGAGCCGAGCACGGGTTTCTGGAATCGCACCTGGCCACGCGTGTCGGGGCAAAGGTCGCTGACCAGGATGCCGACTTCGCCGGTGACGTGGGTTGCCGAAGTGCCCACCGCTGTGACGGTACGCGGCTTGAGAAAGCGGAACCAGAAGATGACAAGTGCTGTGGAAAGCCCCGCCCACAGCAGCAATTGCGTGGCCACGGTCAGATCAGGCAACATCAGCAGAATGAGGCCTACAACGATTGCACCGATCCCGAACCAGACGATAAAAAAGGCGGGAACAGCCAGTTCAGCCATGGAGAGGCACAAGCCAAGCACTATCCAGTGCCACCATTCGAACATTTTGAATCTCCCGATTAGCCAATTGCTAAGCATAGCGCAACAACGGCCTATGTTGTGCGCGCCACGGGGTGTCAATTCAGAATAACATAGCGTTTGCGTTGAATTTTTTGTTTCTCGATTGAGGGGAAGACCGTGCTAGCCAAAGAAAATACACCCAGCTTTATTGTTAACTACCTTGACCAGTACGTGATCGGTCAGGAGGAGGCGAAGAAGGTGCTGGCGGTTGCTGTCTATTCTCACTACAAGAAAATTTCGACTTTTTTGCAGAAAGATGGCGCCATTGCCAAGAGCAATGTCCTGCTCATCGGCTCTTCCGGAACCGGGAAAACCCTGCTGTGCGAGACACTCTCACGAATGCTGGGTGTGCCCTTTGTTACGGCCGATGCGACTTCGCTGGCACAGACCAAGTATGTCAATGAAGAGATCGAGGCGGTTTTGCAACGTCTTGTTGACAAGGCCGATGGCGATATTGAAAACGCACAGATGGGTATCGTGTTCATCGACGAAATCGATAAGCTAAAAGCTTCTAAAACCGAGGCGCGGGTAATTTCCGGCGAAAGTGTTCAACATGCGCTGCTCAAGATCATGGAAGGTTCGCCGGTCAAGCTCAAAAACAATCAGTACATCGATACAACCAACATCCTGTTCATTTGTGGGGGTGCGTTTGTCGGGCTGGAAAATATCATGTCCAAGACGCACGGCTTCGGCTTTATTTCAACCACAGGGGATGACAATCAGAACATTCTTGACCGGCTCAATAAACGTGTAAAACCAACCGATCTTTTCGAATTCGGTCTGATTCCCGAATTTACAGGTCGTCTGCCGATCATTGCCAATTTCCAGAATCTGAGCAAAGACATGCTGGTCAGAATCATGAGCGTGCCGAAAAATTCGATTTACCGGCAGTACGTAGAAATCTTCAAGGCCGAAGGCGTCGAGCTCAGCATCAGCCAGCGTGTATTCGAGCAAATTTCGGAAATCGCCATCGAATACAAAACCGGCGCCCGCAGCCTGCGTGGAATATTCGAAGAGTTGATGACGCCCGTTCTCTATGTGGTTCCGGATAATCCGGATATTCACCGGGTTGAAATCAACTCGCTGTTTGAAGATCCGGTTCTGCTCAGGCGGGCGTAGGCGGAGATCGCTGTGTTCAGGCTACCGCTTCCGCGTCTATGCGCATCGTTGTGATGTCAGCGGCCTCGAGTACGATGTCGCCACCCTTTGCATTCTCTTCGATCTGGTGCAATTTACGCGCACCGCACAGCGCGTTGACGTTTCTGCCGCTTCCCTGAGCCGTTGTCCAGCCAATCACCAGCTGTGTCATCGAGCAGTCGTACTTCTGGCACAGGGGCGCCCACTTTTCTCTGAGAGCAGCGAGCTTCAGTAGATTGTCCGGCTCAAACCACCTGATTTTGCTCTTGGCCAACGTGATATTCACCTTCGTGTCGACCGTTATTTTCCCCGTCAGCGTCCCGCGTTCCAATGGTGAATAGGCTTGGAAAGTTACGTCGTGTTGTTCGCATAAACTGAAAAATTTGTCCCCGGCAACTCTGTCGAGCATGCTGTATTTTTCCTGGATGAGGTCGAGCTGTCCGGCCTCCGCATACTCGATGAATTGCTCCGTGCTCAGATTGGAGGCACCAATTGCGCGAATTTTTCCCTGCTTCTTCAAGTCCATCAGGAAACCCATCGTATCCGCGATCGGGCAAGGGAATTCGGGGAGTTCCTGCCAATGCACAATGTAGATGTCGATGTAGTCTGTCTTGAGCCGTCGCAGGCTCATTTCGATCTCCTCGGCGAGCCGCTCCGGCTTGGTATTACGCACGATACGGACGCCATCGCGTTCCATCAGTAACGCACCCTCCTTGATGTCCCAGCGGAGGCCGCATTTGGTGGATAGCACGTAGTCGCCACGGTGGCCGATAAGCGCCTTGCCCACGACGTCCTCACTATGACCTAAACCGTAGGCCGGCGCCGTATCGAGAAGAGTGACGCCAAATTCCCGTGCCCGATGTATCGTTCGGATCGATTCCGCATCGTCGCTGGGCCCCCACTGGCTATCACCACCGATAGCCCAAGCGCCGATTCCGACAACCGACGCCTCAATTCCTGATTTCCCGATTTTCATGGTTCGCATGCGTTACCCCTTGGTTTAGCCAAGTTCCCATTGTCCGCTCGTTTCCGCCTGAAAGAAAGCAACGAGCATTGCTAAAGCAGGCCCGTGTAACCGTACAGGCACGACAGGTCTTGCCTGCCGAAGCGTTGAAACTGGCATTCACAGGCGTGTGCAATTTCTCACGCCGGTTTGCTCAGCGATAAACCAGTACAGGGATCTTTGTATGCGTCAGCACCTTGTTGGTTTCGCTGCCCAGCAATAGGCTGCTCAGACCACGACGACCATGGGAAGACATGAAGATCAGGTCACAGCCGCCTTGAGTCGCGGCTTCAATGATGGCTTCGTAAGGAATGTCGCTGGTCAGCGTCAGTTTGGTGCAGTGCACGCCGGATTCATGGCATAACTTATCGACGAAATCGAGGTTCTGTTGTGCCTGTTGTTCGGCCAGTTCGGCAAACTGCTCAGGCGTCGTCGGGTCGATCAGTGCGCCTTCGCCGTAGTAGGTTACCGGGTATTCCGGTTTGGCGTAGAAAGCAGTTATGCGTGCACCGGCTTCTTTGGCGAATGTAACCGCGCAACGAACCGCGTCTTGTGAGAGTTGAGAACCATCACTGGGAACAAGAATGTGCTTAAACATGAGGACTCCTTTGTCATGGGTGTACTACCAATATAGTCTTTAAATTGCTGTAAGGACATAAGGGCTATGTTCTTTTTTGTGCCGGTGTTCCACCATCTTTCCTGCCGGTTGGCAAAAGCCTTCTTTTTATCCGTTTTGATCTTGGTCAATGAGTACAATTCGCACTTGCCGGAAAATTGTTTTCTCTGACCAGATAGGGGTTTTTATGAATACTATTAGAGAACTGATGGCCGAAGATCATCGGCATTGTGATGATTTATTTGTTGTGATCGAAGCGGCGGTTGTGGACGGCTCGTGGGATAATGCGGCCACAGCGTACAACCATTTCCGGGTAACCATGCTGCGGCATTTTGCGGTTGAGGAAACAATTCTTTTCCCGGCTTTTGAAGAGCGAACCGGTATGCGCATGGGGCCAACACAGGTTATGCGTGGCGAGCATACCCAGATGCGTGAATTGCTTGACGCGGCTCAAGAGGCACTGGCTAAGCGGGACGCTGAGGACTACTCGGGCTATGCCGAAACTCTGTTGATCATGATGCAACAGCACAATATGAAAGAAGAGAACGTGTTGTAT
>JBBRDR010000009.1:0-41502 GCA_038203745.1 Burkholderiales bacterium
CTGACCATCGGCAGATTGAGTCCGATCTGTTTGGCCTGCTTGACGGTAATCACCAGATCCTGCGTGTAGTTGGGGATGTAAAGCACGTCTGCACCTGCACTCTTGATCTTGTTCAGCTGAGCCCGGTAATCCTTGTCGCTCTTGGTGTAAGTTTCCTCGACAACGACCGAGCCACCACGCTTCTCAATATAGGCTTTGAATGGCTTGAGCATGGACACGGCAAATGCATTCGACTGATCATAGAGAACAGCAAATTTTTTGAAGCCGAGTTTTTCATTAGCATAGCTGGCAATGATTTCTGCGTATTGGGTGCTGGTGGGCTGAATCAGGAACATGGCAGGTTGAGGATCGCCGCTTTCCTGCACCGTGACCCGTGGATCAATAAAACTTCCGAGAACCGGAATCTTTTTCTCATTGGCGATAGGGGCAATGGCCAAACCGATATTGGATACGGGCGGACCAAGCACCGCCACAGCATTATCAAGGTCAATCAGGCGGTTAAAGGCCTTGATGGCTTCCTGAACATTGCCTTTGGTGTCAACCGTGACCAGCTTGATCTTGTCACCCTTGTAACCACCTGCTGCATTGACTTTTTCAACGGCCAGTTCAGCACCCCGAGTCACAGCATTGCCGAGCACCGAAGTAGGACCGCTCAGGTCCTGCAGGTTACCCAGAACGATTTCCCCGGCTGACGCCAGTCCGGACCAGACAAACAGCACGGCCAAAAACGAATTAACTAAAAATCCCCGATTGCGCATGTTAGTACCTCCATTATCAATAGTTATCCTGATGCGTTTCCCCGACAGTACTGACCAATAAACCGGTCAAGACAAGGCAGGCAAGAGAGCACAATTTCTCACGCACCCCAATAAGCCAAGACTCTTGTGCCGAACAAATGATCTACGCAGGTCTGGTTTTCCGAATCGACAGCATTGGAGCAGACACCACGCTAATGCATGAAACAAATCAATTATGATTGATCTTAATTAACCATCCGGTAAATCATAACAATATTGCAGTTTTTATTTGTGTGCAACGATACCATCAAAATATTTTTCAATCAGGTTTAATAAGCCAACAAAATAGTAAATCTTTTCCTTTTTTTTTAGCAACTTAGTGTTTGTATATTCTGCCTGACTTACGCCTGCCGGCTTTGGCGTCAGGCGCATTGACCGTGCGTTGACAGCAAAGAACCAATCCGTTAGATTTGGATTTAATTAACCATTTGGTAAATTAAAGGCTCGTAAATGGGTATTGGGTGATTTCAGCGCTTCACCAAATTCAGACATCCATTTATCCGGAACCGTTAAATTTTTGTTGAGAGGAATTGAAATGGCGCAACACCGAATGGGCATTATCATGCATGGCGTCACCGGGCGTATGGGTATGAACCAACACTTGATCCGCTCCATAGTTGCAATCCGCGCACAAGGCGGTGTCACCTTATCCAACGGTGACCGTGTCATACCCGACCCGATCCTGATCGGTCGCAACGAAGAAAAGATCGCAGCGTTGGCGAAGAAATTCAATATCGACCGCTGGGGCACGGATCTCGACCTTGCACTAAATAATATGGACGACATCGTATTTTTTGACGCCGCCACAACACAAATGCGCCCCACCCTTCTGGCCAAGGCCATTGCTGCGGGTAAACATATTTATTGTGAAAAACCTGTCGCAACCAATCTTGAAGAAGCGCTGGCTATTTACGTACTCGCTAAAAAGGCTGGTATCAAACACGGGGTTGTGCAGGACAAGTTATTCCTGCCTGGTTTACAAAAACTCAAACTACTCAATGATTCTGGGTTTTTCGGTCGCATTCTTTCGGTACGAGGTGAATTCGGCTACTGGGTCTTCGAAGGCGATTTGCAACCGACACAGCGCCCCTCCTGGAATTACAGAAGCGAAGACGGCGGCGGCATAATCCTCGACATGCTTTGCCACTGGCGGTATGTACTTGACAATCTGTTTGGTGAAGTAAAGTCGCTCTCCTGTCTTGGCGCCACCCACATCCCCGAGCGCTTCGACGAGAAAGGTATCAAATACAAAGCCACCGCTGACGATGCGGCCTATGCAACGTTCGAGCTTGAAGGCGGAATCATTGCGCAAATCAACAGTTCATGGACGACGCGTGTGCGTCGTGACGATTTGGTTACTTTCCACGTTGACGGCACCCACGGCTCGGCAGTCGCCGGCCTGACCGACTGCCTGACACAGTCGCGTGTCAATACGCCAAAGCCCGTCTGGAGTCCGGACACAAAACAACCGATCGATTTCTTCAACGGCTGGAGTCCGGTCCCCGATACCCAGATACATGACAACGGTTTCAAAGTGCAATGGGAAATGTTCATCCGCCACATTGCTGAGGATGCACCGTTCAAATGGAATCTGCTGGAAGGGGCAAAAGGAGTACAGCTGGTTGAATGTGCGCTCGAGTCCTGGAAAGAGCGGCGCTGGATTGACGTGCCAAAACTCGAATCCTGATCGCCGATCATGCGTGATTTTTCATTGAATCATGAAGCACTTTCGATCAATACCGCTACGGTCAGAAAGCAATGGCCGCTGGATCGTATCATCGACGAATGCGCAAAGAGAAACATCCGCGCCATCAGCCCATGGCGTGACCAGGTGGCATCGGTTGGCATTGATACCATTGCACGCCAGTTGCACGAAACCGGGATCAAGCTCTCCGGCTACTGTCGCGGTGGATTCTTCCCGGCAGCCGACAAAGCCAGTCTGCGCGCTGCCCTTGAAGACAACAAACGTGCGATTGAAGAAGCCAAACTGCTCGACGCGCCCTGCCTGGTTCTCGTTGTCGGCTCGTTGCCAGGCGCACTGAATGGCACACCGGCTTACCGCGATATTGCACGGGCTCGCAGCGAAGTGCGTGACGGCATTGCCGCTTCCCTGGAATATGCGACGAGACTTGGCATGCCATTGGCAATCGAACCCTTGCACCCCATGCAAGCGGCTGAACGTGCCTGCATAAATACGCTTGAACAGGCACTCGACCTCTGCGATGAACTTGACCCTGAACGCAGCGGCATGCTCGGCGTTGCCGTCGACCTGTATCACGTCTGGTGGGATCCGAAGCTTGAAGCCCAACTCATCCGTGCCGGCGCAGCACGCCTGATGGCATACCATGTCTGCGACTGGCTAACACCGACCCGCGACCTGCTGAATGACCGCGGGATGATGGGCGATGGGGTTATCGAGCTTAAAAAATGCCGGCAGTGGATAGAGGCCGCGGGCTTTTCCGGATTTTCAGAAGTGGAAATATTCTCTGACACCTGGTGGAAAAAACCCGGAGAAGACGTCCTCAACATCTGTATTGAGCGGCACAAGTCTGTTGTTTAGGACGCATCTGAAACAGCCGGAATTTGGAGAACGACCATGATTGAGAACAAGGTAGGCATTGTCACCGGAGCCTCGCGCGGCATCGGCCATGCCATTGCGACAAAGCTCGCCAAAGAAGGCTATGCGATTATTGCTGCCGGCACATCATCGCTGGAAAAAGTTTCTGCCAATCTGCAAAGCATTCAGCTCGCCGGTAACCCGTTTGGCTATGTCCAGGCGGATGTATCCACGGAAGCCGGCCGGCAGAGCATCGTAAATTTCGCCATGGAAAAATTTGGAAGAATCGATGTTTTGGTCAATAACGCCGGCGTCGCTCCAAAAATCCGGATGGATATCCTTGAAACCACTGAAGAGAGCCTGGATTATGTTCTCGGCATCAACCTCAAATCAACGTTCTTCCTCTCGCAGGCGGTCGCCAACATCATGCGTGGAGAAGTTGCCAGCAATCCTGATTTCGCACCAAAAATCGTCAATATTTCATCGATTTCCGCTTATACCTCGTCCACGATGCGCGCTGAGTATTGCATCTCGAAGGCTGCCATCAGCATGGTCACGATGCTGTTTGCCGATCGCCTAGCCAATGAAGGCATCAACGTTTACGAAATTCGACCCGGCATTATCAATACCGACATGACTTCAGTCGTCAAAGAGAAATATGATGTACTGATCGGCAATGGGCTGACCCCGATCAAACGCTGGGGCCAGCCGGAAGACGTTGCCAATGCAGTTTCTGTGGTTTGTTCCGGCATGCTGAATTTCTCCACCGGTGAAGTGATCAATGTCGATGGCGGATTTCATATTCGCCGGCTCTAGCCTAACAATTGTGACAACTCCAGCACGGACGGAAAGATCAAACGATGAGCAATGACATCCCCCAACATATCCTTGATGAGTTAACCGACGTCCGGCTACCACGCGATGTCATCCCACCTGAAGTCAGCGAATTTCATGTTATCGACGGAGTAACAATCCCCGTTTACCGATACCAGGCGGTCGTACTCGGCAGCGGCGCGGCAGGATTGCGCGCTGCCGTGGAACTCAAGCGGCGCGGTGTTGATGTGCTGGTGGTAACACGCAAGCTGTTCTGGGGCACATCGGCATTTTCCGGTTCCGATAAACAAACACTGCATACCGCGTGCACCAAACATCGTGGTGATGATTTTACCAAGATGGCGCAAGCGATCAGTGCCGGTGGTGCGATGGATGCCGATGTGGCTTATGTTGAAGCGGTCGGCTCAATAGACGCTTTCTCCGGGCTGAAATTTCTCGGGCTTCCCCTGCCTCAGGATCGCTACGGTGCCGTACTGCGCTACCAGACCGACCATGACGAATTTGGAAGAGCCACCAGTTGCGGGCCAAGAACTTCCCGTTTGATGGTCAAAGTGCTGGTCGAAGAAGCCATTCGTTTGTGCATCCCCTTTCTCGATCACGCCACCGCCATGTCGCTGCTCAAGACCGGCTCGGGTGATGAAGAAAAAGCTGCAGGACTGGTGATGCTCAATCGAACCAACCACGATAACCCTTACGGACTAAGCCTTGTACTGAGTCCGAATGTTGTTCTGGCCAGTGGCGGACCCGGAGAGTTGTATCGGGACAGCGTCTACCCTAAAAACTGTTTTGGCTCCCTGGGTCTGGCGCTGGAAGCCGGGCTTGAGCTGACAAATCTGACAGAGCACCAGTTTGGTATCGGCACGCGCCGCACCGAATTCCCCTGGAATCTTTCCGGCACGTATGTGCAAGTCATGCCCTACGTCTATTCGACCGACGATTCCGGACAGGAATACAACTTTCTCGCCGACTATTACCGGACGACTCAGGAACTAGTCTCCAATGTTTTCCGTAAGGGCTACCAGTGGCCATTCCACGCCTCGCGTACCCTTGACTATGGATCAAGCCTTGTCGACCTGGCGATCTTTCAGGAAACACGCAAAGGCCGCACGGTGTGGCTGGATTTCCTGCGTAATCCACAGCCCGTTCCAGGTGATCTTCCTTTTGACTTGGAACGGCTTGAACCGGACGTCCGGGCTTATCTGGAAAACAATAACGCTCTGCTGGCAACACCGATTGAGCGACTGCAGCGCATGAACCCGCTGGCTATCGAACTATACAAACAATACCGGCGCGATATCACGCGCGATCCGCTACCATTCAACGTCAACCATCAACACATGAACGGCGGGATTGAAGTCGATATTTTCGCACGCAGCAGCCTGAAGGGTTGTTACGCTGTAGGTGAAATTTCCGGTACGCATGGCGTCACACGACCCGGAGGCGCTGCATTGAACGCCGGGCAGGTTTTCGGTCAGCGTTGCGCAGCACATATCCATGAGCAGATCAAACGCTTGCCGATGTCACCGGAAACACCTAATGCATTCAATAGCTCGCTACAACATTCACTCGGTTGGCTGGAGCGCAATATAGGCAACACAGAAGGTATCGAACTTAAAGCACTGGCAGAAGAAGTTCAAGCACGCATGAGTGATTCTGCCGGCTTCATTTGCCAAATCAGTGAAGTTGCCCCAGCGCTGACGGCGGCACGCCAATTAAATCAGCGAATTGCCGACCAAGGCGTCAACATTTCGGAACCGAGACACATTTCGGAGGGCGTATTGCGCGTGCAAACAGCCTTGCTATCAGAAGCCGTTTTATGTGCGCTCGATCATTACATCCGGCAAGGTGGCGGCAGTCGAGGAGCACGCATGCTTTGCGCGGAAGAAGGAACACGCGCACCGAGTTCCCGCCTGGGCTCACTGGACAACTATCGTTTCCTGGCTGAGAAAGAAACTCATCGGCAGGAAAAGATTCTTCTACGCTACAAACCCGCGACAGGCATGCAGATTACCGAACGACCCCTGAGACCCATCGAGGACACGGGAAAAATATATTTCGAAAAAAACTGGGGGGCTTATCTCACCGGGGAAATCTACCCCTAGCGCAAGTCTCTAATAAAATTACTGGGAATCGAAATTCACATCGTAGGGATAAGATTTTTTTGAAACGCTTGCCTCACGCAGCGACTTTTGTTCAGCCAGACCAACCGTCCTGTCCCACAACAAAGCACGGCCGATAAGTTGGTCTTCGACCCACTCCGGGTGTTTTGCCATCATTTCCCGCATGAATTTAGTATGCTCTGATTCGTACAATGCCATTGAATTCTCCCCAGAAAGTGCGCTGCTAATATACGACCGCTCCCTTAGTGATAAGCGATCGGCCGCGCTGCACCAATACAGTAGTCATCGAGCAGCGAATCAATCGAATCCTCATCACGATCCTCGACCGGAATACTGTCAATCGCTTCACGCAGGCTGATGGCTACCGAGCCATGAACAAACAGACTACGGCTCCCCAACTTATCGACCAACTCAAACCCTTGCTGGACGGGGTAAGCCACGATGGCGTAGTTCTCGCTGTTATAGACAACGTTCATGACGGCTCCTTTCTGTGCTGTTTTGCAGATCTCTGCAAAACGAATCAACTACAGTTAAGAAGGAAGATGCGTCCAGCTTCGTCTATTTCAAGACAGCAATTGCACTATCTCTAACTCAGAGTAGCCATATTCTCACAAAGTTCAAACGAAAGAATGGGCACTTACCCGAAAGAGTCGCGCTCTACGCGCAAAGCTCTGGAACAATACTGAACCCATTGTGTCGGAAGTTTACTGTTCTCTGGAGGCAACACGATGACCTGCACAACCCGGCCAATCTTTCTTGTGCTGCTTTGCTTCAGTTTCCTTACAACCAAGGCTTACGCTGTACCAGCAGAACCTCTGCCGCTCTTCGACGCACACTTGCACTACAACTGGGAGCCGACACCCCGTGTCCCGCTTGAACAGGCACTTGCGCTTTTCAAGAACACCGGCGTGCGCGGAATTCTGGCTAATAGCCGGCCAAATGCGGGCACCCACGCTCTTTATGCCGCGCGTTCCGAAGACCTGCAGGTGGTCCCTTTCCTTCGTCCGTACCGGATTCGCGCCGATGTCACGACATGGTTCAACAACCCTGAAACCATGACCCTGCTTGAGGAAGAAATCCGCCACGGTTACTTCGTGGGCATTGGCGAGTTTCATCTACACGGTGAAGAAGCACGCCGCCCAGTCGTGGCCCAAATGGTCCGTTTTGCCCGCGAACGAAAAATGATGCTGCATGCCCATAGCGATGTTGCTGCCCTGGAAATCCTGTTCGGGCTTTATCCTGAAGCGCGCATCATTTGGGCACATACCGGTTTTTCGCTGCCCGCAAATGAAGTCGATCGCATGCTGCGTACCTATCCCGGACTGATTGCCGAACTCTCCTACCGAAGCGGAATTACTGGCGTCTCGGAGAAAATATCAAGCGACTGGCTCCGCCTGTTCGAACGCTATCCGGATCGCTTTCTGCTCGGCTCAGACACCTGGATTAATGAACGCTGGGACCAGTACTCGCAGATCATGGGCGGTTACCGCACGTGGCTGAACCAATTGCCACCGGAAGTGGCATACCATATCGCTTGGGGCAATGCAGTACGCTTCTTTAGCCTGAAACCGTAGTCCCGGCAGTTCTCTCCGAGCAGCTTTTCTCGAAACGTTTCACTCTGCTTGCACGGCCCAGACGGATCAAATCGCTAGCAGAAAAACGGTCTTCGAAAAGGGGCCTGAACAGCAGACTTTCGAGTTGCGTCAGGTGCTTCTATAGTTAGCCTAGCTGAATTTTCGCAATCGACTTGATGAACTTCTTGTCAATGCAGCCGATGAATTCGGTCTTCTATTTGCAGCGTTTTTTGCTTTCTCCGTAAATCAAGGTTTCTTCAATCCGGATAAACCCTTGAGTTCACCCGGCTGAAGGAGACTTCACCTGATTTCGGTCTTGCATTCTCTTGCTGCTAATGCGGCTGCATGAAGGCGGACGAACAATTTTCACTGCAACCGCGAACAATCAAATGTGTTCGTAAACTTCGATTTCGCTCGGAGCGCGGAGCATCACAGCGATTTCATCCTCAATTTCCTTGCGCTCAGGGGTGTTGGCCCATTTTTGCCAGTACTCGATACCTTTCCATGTACTGATAACCATGATGATGTTGTCTTCGTCAAGGCGTTTGAAGGATTCGCCAGAAATGTAACCGAGTTGCTGGCTTACGAGTCCCCTCAGTTTCATGATGAGGTAGTCCACTCCGTCTCCAACATCCGGCATGATTCTTCTTTTGATCAAGATTTTGACAGTCATTTTCTTCTCCTTGAATTGATGCAAGTTGATGAAAACCGCATGCAATCACAGAATTTGTGGCTGCATGCGTTGTTGCAGTTCATTGTAACCATTTTGCAGATGGGGGTGTCAAGACTCTTGCGCAGAATGTATGCTGATTGCACAATAATATGCCACCACCCTTGAATTCATATTAATTGGAAAGCCAGTAGTGAAGCTCCCCCAGCATTTCCGTCTGCCATCGGTGGTTCTTGGATGCTTGGCTCAGGCCGGCGCCGAATTGCGGATCAGATGGTCGAATGCGGCAAGCGACGCCTTGGCACCCTCGCCCATGGCGATAGTTATTTGCTTGTAAGGGACTATCGTACAATCGCCTGCGGCAAAAACTCCTGGCAGCGAAGTCTGTCCTCGAGCATCGATTTCGATTTCACCGTGAGGTGAGAGCTTGATCGTTCCCTTGAGCCAATCGGTGTTCGGCAACAGCCCGATCTGTACGAAGACGCCTTCCAATTCGATGCCGCCGGCTTCTCCGCTGGCCCTGTCGGTATAAACAAGAGACACAACTTTTTCTCCATTGCCCAGCACTTCGGTTGTCTGTGCTCCGGTGAGTACTTTGATGTTCGGCAGACTGTATATTTTTTTCTGCAATACCGCGTCGGCACGCAACACGTTATCAAATTCAAGAAGGGTGACATGAGCGACAACACCGGCGAGGTCGATTGCAGCCTCAGCGCCGGAGTTGCCGCCACCAATGACCGCAACGCGCTTACCCTTGAAGAGAGGACCGTCACAGTGTGGGCAGTAGGCAACACCCCGGCCGCGGTATTTTCTTTCACCAGGAACGTTCATCTCGCGCCAGCGCGCGCCGGTCGATATGATGACCGAGCGACTCTTGAGCACGGCGCCGCTGGCCATGCGGATTTCAGTCAGCCCGTCATCAGCCTGCTTCAGTTCGACGGCAATCTGCAGATTCATGATATCTACGTCATAGTCGAGAACGTGTTGCTCCAGTTCGGCGGCGAGCTTTGCGCCATCGGTTTCCCTGACCGAAATAAAATTCTCGATGGTCTGGGTATCCAGAAGCTGCCCACCAAAACGCTCGGCAACAACTCCCGTTCTCAGGCCTTTGCGCGCAGCGTATATGGCTGCAGCGGAACCGGCCGGACCACCGCCGACGATAAGCACGTCAAAAGGGGGTTTTGCCGATATTTTTTCAGCTTCGCGGGCGACTACACTGGTGTCGATCTTGGCGATGATTTCCTCGATAGTCTTACGGCCCTGACTGAAAAATTGGCCATTCAGATGGACCGTAGGTACGGCCATGATCTTGTGGTGATCAATTTCGCCCTTAAACAACATCCCGTCAATCATCGTGTGGCTGATGCCGGGGTTAAGAACGGCTATCAAGTTGAGTGCCTGGACGACATCCGGACAATTGTGACAGGACAGCGAAACGAAGGTTTCGAAGTGGAAGCCGCCCGTTATTGAGCGAATTTCCTGGAGGACCTCCGGCTCGACCTTGGGCGGATGACCACCCATCTGCAACAGCGCGAGAATCAGCGAAGTGAATTCATGTCCCATCGGGATAGCGGCAAACCGGATACGAGCATGCTCTCCGGGAAGCCCGATTGAAAAGGAGGGCTTGCGCGCATGATCGCCATCATATCGAACAAGAATTTTCCTGGTGACTTTTGCAATGCTGTCGAGCAGGGCCCGCATTTCCTGTGCCTTGCTGCTGTCGTCGAGCGAAGCGACAAGCTCGATGGGAGTTTGTAGTATTTCGAGATAGATCTTGAGCTGTGAAAGCATGGTGTTGTCAAGCATGGATTCTCCCTGTTTTCAGGCCGTCACCAAATTATCTCGATGAAACGACAGCCTAGAATTACTAATAGACAGTCGTATTGAAACAGATGCATTGAGGCAGCACAATCCCAGTGCCCACACGCCGCTACCGCGCCCCCTCTCGCGTGACTACAGAGAATGCAGAACCAGGAAAGGGCTGGGGTGAGTGCTAAAGCGCCCAGTTACATATAACGTACAATCATGTTGGTTGCCTATTTGCTTGGATCAATGGCGTACGCGCCACCAAGGCGCACCGCCCCATAACCCTTTGCGTGCATCCAACCTATTGAGAAGCAGGCGTTGAACGTCTTAATGCACCGCCATACAGAATAACCAGACAAAATCGCTGAAGCCGTTCAGGCTGTTGCATTACTGCTGAGTGACTGCTAGGATTCGCGCCGGATTACAATTATTACGATGCCCGACCGTGACGATTGTCACGGATCGTACCTGCTATTTATCTTGGGCAGCCGTTTCTCGCTCATACTCAAACAAAAAATGCTGAAAAGGCAGGGTGAGTGGCGGTTTTGTAATATCCGTACCAATATTTTATTGAAGTATTTTTTTATTGAGGAGTAAGTTTAATGAGCGCACCAGAAACTCAGAGGGTCAAAATTGCCATCGCCAACCCAACTGCTTTAGGTCTTTTCGGACTTGCCATCGTAACCTTTGTGGCGTCTTCACAAAAACTCGGGATTACCAATGGCTTGTCTTTTGTCATTGTCTACGCAATTTTTCTCGGCGCTACTGCGCAGTTGTTGGCCAGCATTCTTGATTTTCTTTATGAAAATATCTGGGGTGGCACCGTGTTTGGTGCCTATGCGTTCTTCTGGTACGCCGTTGCCGTCGCCTGGATGATGAAAATGGGCGTTTTCGGCCCTGAACTAGCCGCCGGCTGCGACGTCAAGCAGTTGGGCTTTGCCTTCCTCGGCTACCTCATTTTCTCGGTGATGATGACCATTGGCGCCATGGAAGTCAGCAAGCTGATCTTCAGCATTATGGTGGTGATCGATGTGCTGCTGGCCGCCCTGAGCCTGAATGCCTTCGGTGTTGCCCCGCATCTCACACACACCATCGGCGCTTATGCAGAAATGGTTACTGCACTTCTTTCTTTCTATGCCTGTTCTGCAGTTGTTTTGAATACCTTCTTCGGCAAGGTATTCCTGCCCGTAGGCAAACCTTTCGGAATCTTCAAGTAATTCGCGTCCTGGTTTCCCCGAGCCCCCTGCAAAACAGGGGGCTTTTTTATGTGAGCGGCTCTGCCGAAAAACTCCAGTTCAACTGAAATGTCCGTCCGGAGAGCGTCACCATTCAGGGCGTGAGCAAAGTCCTGCATGACTTGGCGTGCTGGCGACTACCGACCAGAATTCTTCGCTGCTTGCCCCTGACAGATTTTTGGGAAGGCAAGATGACCTAACATGAATCATTGACGCCCTTTTTGAGCTAAAATCAAACCATTCAAAATGTTGATGCTACAAGGAGTCAGCCGTGGAAAAAATTGGTGCTTTTGGCGAAATCATCCAGGTCAAGAAAGCAGAGCAGGATATCTGCGATTTTGGTGAAGCTTGTGTGGAAGAAAAGAAGCCTGACGATACGATTTGCGATTTCGGCGAGGCCTGCGAAGAGAAAAAGCCCGAAGAAAACATCTGCGGTTTCGGCGAGGCTTGCGAAGAGGAAAAGCACGAAGAAAACATCTGCGGTTTCGGCGAGGCCTGCGAAGAGAAAAAGCCTGAGCAGGAAATTTGCGCTTTCGGCGAGGAATGTAACGGCGGGAAATAATTCCTCAGATTCGTTTTGAACGTCTTAAATCTTCCTGATCCGGCCCGCGAGGCCGGATTTGTTTTTATGGCGAAGAGAGCCGCCTCTGTTTTTTAGGGATTATTGCCGGGAGAGTTCTTTCGAACTTCGCCATGATCAAGGATTTTTGCAATAAACTCTTCTAGCGTTTTTCGTCCACGTTCAAATGGGGCACCATTGAGGTAGATCGTTGGTACGGCGTCTATTTTGCGCTGATCAATTTCACTCTTGAACATATTGCCGTCAATCATCGTGTGACTGATACCCGGGTTAAGTACACTCATCATATTGAATGCCTGTATCACATCCGGGCAATTGTGGCAGGACAGGGTGATGTAGGTTTCAAAAAGTAGCCCTCCGGGCAAAGCGCGAACACGCTCAACCAAGGCGGGATCGATTTTTGGAGGGTGCCCGCCCGTATGTAACAAGGCGAGCACCAAGGAGGTGAGTTCGTGCCCCAGCGGAATTCCGGCAAACCTGATGCGTGCGGGTTCACCTGGCCGAGCAACAGAAAAGGATGGCATGCGAACATCATTTCCATCGTCTCGTACACAGATTTTATCGGAGAGCTCCGCGATCTCACTGAGCAGAGCTCTCATTTCATGAGCCTTGGTGCTGTCGTTGAGCGAGACTATGCATTCTACGGGGTTGCGCAAATTCTCAAAATGCTTCCTGAGCTGGGTTGCTGTCGGTTCGTCAAGGATTCTGGAAGGCGTCTTCTTTCCGAACAAAGACTTGATGGTATTGATGAGCATAGATCTTCCCGTTCCCTGATTGCCCGAAAAATACCGCGTTAGATTTTTCCGACCAAATCGAGTGACGGGGCAAGGGTTGCATCCCCCTCGTTCCAGTTGGCCGGACAGACTTCACCCGGGTGTGAAGCCACATATTGCGCGGCCTTTACCTTGCGCAACAATTCGCTGGCGTTTCGTCCAATTCCGCCGGCGTTGATCTCGATAATCTGTATTACCCCCTGCGGGTCAATGACAAAAGTGCCGCGGTCGGCCAGTCCAGCTTCCTCGATCATCACGCCAAAGTTGCGGCTAATGGTTCCCGTGGGATCGCCAATCATCACGTACTGAATTTTGCGAATGCTTTCTGAACTGTCGTGCCAAGCCTTGTGCGTAAAATGGGTGTCGGTCGATACGCTGTAAATTTCGACACCCAGCTTTTTGAATTCTGCGTAGTTGTCGGCCAAATCACCTAATTCGGTCGGACAGACGAAGGTAAAGTCGGCCGGGTAGAAAAAGACGATCGACCACTTGCCGTGCAGATCGGCATTGGATACGGTAAAAAATTTGCCGTTTTGGAAGGCGGTAGCGCTGAACGGAAGAACTTCGTTATTGATCAGTGATTTCATGGTGTAATCCTTTCTCGGTAAGGGCCTAAGGCAACACAAATTCGAAAAAGTGCCTTACTTTATAAGCTGGCGAAAGAAAATCGTTCGCTTCGCCATTTTTTATCGTAAGTTCGTACCAACGCCACCGTACAAGCAATGATTTATCCCACCTTTCGCCGCGCTCTCGCGACGCCAAATTACTTCGCCTGACTCATATTTTATCGAAACGCATCACTCCGCTAGCGCAGCCCACACGGATCGCATCGCCTGCAGCAAAACGCCCTTCGAGAATCGCCTTGGCCAACGGGTTTTCCAGTTGCGACTGAATGGCGCGCTTGAGCGGTCGCGCTCCATAGACCGGGTCAAAACCAGCAGCCGCTATTTCCGAAAGTGCACTGTCATCGACGTCCAGTTTCATCTCAAGCTGAGCCAAACGTTTTTCCAGATAACCGAGCTGTATCTTCGCAATCAACTTGATGTGCTTCTCGTCAAGCGCGTGGAAGACGACGACCTCGTCGATACGATTGATGAACTCCGGGCGGAAATAACTCTTTACCTCCCCCATCACTGCCAATTTGACAACCTGATAGTCATCGCCCGCCATCTGCTGAATCATCTGTGAACCAAGGTTCGAAGTCATGACAATCACGGTATTCTTAAAATCAACGGTTCGTCCCTGCCCGTCCGTCATACGGCCGTCGTCGAGCACTTGCAACAGGACGTTGAACACATCCGGATGCGCTTTTTCAATTTCGTCCAGCAGAATCACACTGTACGGCTTACGGCGCACGGCTTCAGTCAGATGGCCGCCCTCCTCGTAGCCAACGTAGCCGGGTGGTGCACCGATCAGGCGCGAAACCGAATGTTTCTCCATGAATTCGCTCATATCGATGCGGATCAGATGATCTTCCGAATCAAACAGGAAGCCCGCTAGGGCCTTGCACAGTTCGGTTTTACCAACACCGGTCGGGCCAAGAAACAGGAATGAACCGTAGGGCCGGTTGGGATCAGCCAGGCCTGCCCGTGAACGGCGAATAGCATCGGAAACCAAGCGCACCGCCTCATCCTGACCAACCACACGCTGATGCAGCAGGTCTTCCATTTTCAGCAGTTTCTCGCGTTCGCCCTGCATCATTTTGGAAACTGGAATGCCGGTCGCCCGCGAAACAACTTCGGCAATTTCTTCAACGCCAACCTGGGTGCGCAGTAGTTTGTTCTGCTGCTCGCCTTCGTTTGCTTTTTCGGCCACTTGCAACTGTGCCTCAAGCTGCGGTAATTTACCGTATTGCAGCTCCGCCACCTTATCCAGCTTGCCCTCGCGCTGCATGCGGGTCATCTCGATTTTAAGTTTGTCGATCTCTTCCTTGATGTGCGCACTGCCCTGCGCCTTGGCTTTTTCCGCTTTCCAGACCTCTTCGAGGTCGTTGTACTCGCGTTGTACCTTGAGCAGTTCATCCTCAATCAATTGCATGCGCTTCTTCGACGCTTCATCTTTTTCTTTGCGCACGGCCAAACGCTCGATCTCAAGCTGGACCCTGCGCCGGCCGAGCTTGTCCATGACCTCCGGTTTCGAGTCCATTTCCATGCGGATGCGCGCTGCCGCCTCGTCGATCAGATCAATGGCCTTGTCCGGCAGGAAACGATCGGTGATGTAGCGATGGCTCAACTCGGCAGCAGCGACAATCGCCGGGTCGGTAATCTTAACCCCGTGATGCAGTTCATACCGTTCCTGCAAGCCACGCAGGATGGCGATCGTGCTCTCAACCGAAGGCTCATCGACCAGTACTTTCTGGAAGCGGCGTTCGAGCGCGGCATCCTTCTCGACGTACTTGCGATACTCGTCAAGCGTGGTGGCACCGACACAGTGCAGTTCGCCTCGGGCAAGCGCCGGCTTGAGCATATTGCCGGCGTCCATCGACCCTTCGGCCTTGCCGGCACCAACCATGGTGTGCAGTTCGTCAATAAAAACGATAATTCGGCCCTCGTCGAGCGCAATCTCCTTGAGCACGGCTTTGAGGCGCTCCTCGAACTCCCCTCGATACTTGGCTCCAGCAATTAATGCCGCCATATCGAGGCTCAATACCTTCTTGCCTTTAAGCGTTTCCGGGACTTCACCGTCAACAATGCGCTGCGCCAGCCCTTCGACAATGGCCGTCTTGCCGACGCCGGGTTCACCGATCAGCACTGGGTTGTTCTTGGTACGCCGTTGCAGGATCTGGATGGTACGGCGGATTTCATCGTCGCGCCCGATCACCGGATCGAGCTTGCCCTGCCGCGCACGCTCGGTGAGATCAATACAATACTTCTTGAGCGACTCACGCTGACCTTCGGCCTCCTGATTATCCACACCTTCGCCGCCGCGAACCGAGGCGATTGCCTGTTCCAGGGCCTTGCGGTTCAAGCCATGCAGTTTCACCAATCGCGCCGTTTCGCCCTTGTCATCACACACGGCAAGCAGGAACATCTCGCTGGCGATAAACTGGTCACCGCGTTTCTGGGCTTCCTTGTCGGTTAGATTGAGCATATTGGTGAGGTCGCGCCCAATCTGCACTTCACCGCCGTGCCCCTCGACTTTCGGCAGGCGATCAACCGCAGCATCTAGTGCCGCCTTGAGTGCCTGAACATTAGCACCAGCCTGCGCCAATAATGATGACGTCCCACCATCATCCTGCTGAAGCAAAGCCAGAAGCAGGTGCTGCGGCTCGATCATCTGGTTATCGTGGCCAACAGCCAAGCTCTGGGCATCAGCCAAAGCCTGCTGGAATATGGTAGTCAGTTTTTCGTGTCGCATGACAAAGTCCTTCCGAAATATTCTCTATAACTTCAAGGTTGGGCTGCAACAGCACATTTCAAGTAGTGGATTCGTCAGCATAACCAGATTGGCTTGATGTAATTCGGTAGCGCGTGGATTTCTGTTTGCAACGCCTCCAACATCGTTCATTCCAATTGCCAATGGCCAATTGGAAGGGTAGATTACCTGACATAGACATAAGAAATATAAGGCATCACGGCGTAACATAGGAGGATGAATAATGAGCATCGGAAACGGCTTGTCATTACGTACCAAGTTGAACACTCTCACGGCGACTACCGTTGTCGGCCTTTGTGTTCTGGTTGCCATCATCCTGATGGGTGAAAAGAGTCAGCTTCTTGCAGATCGCAAGGAAAAAATTCGCAGCCTCGTCGAGGTAGCCTACGCTACAGTCAGCAGCTACGAAAAACAGGCCACAGAAGGAAAAATCAGCTCGGACGAGGCGAAACGTCTTGCGCTTGCCGCGCTGCGCCCCTTGCGCTATGACCGTGTTGAATACTTCTGGGTCAACGATCTGGGCAAACCCGCACCGACAATGATCATGCACCCGACGTCACCTGCGCTCGATGGTCAGGTACTCAACGCTGATCTTTTCAACAAGGCCACATCGATGCAGGAAGGTGTAGACGGCACCACAAAAGCGCTTGATAACAAGAATCTGTTTGCTTCTGTCGTCGAGGTTGTCGAAACCGCAGGCCACGGTTACGTGGCTTATCAGTGGCCGAAACCGAAAGCCGGCGGAGGCGCCTCTGAGGAACTGTATCCCAAACTATCCTATGTAAAAAAATTCGAGCCTTGGGGCTGGGTGATCGGCAGCGGCATCTACATTGACGACGTTGACGCAATGTTCCGGCAGAATGCTCTGAAACTCCTCGGCTGGGTTCTGCTGATTGGCGGATTTATCGCTGTTTCATTGATGCTGGTTGGGCGCAACGTCATCAAGATGATTGGCGGGGATCCCCAGGATGTCTTACAAGTTACGCGGCGCATTACGGCTGGCGACCTGACAACCGAGGTTAAGTGCTCCTCTGTCGATACAGATAGCGTATTGGCCGGCATGAAAGCGATGCAGGAAAAATTACGCCAGATGATCGAAGAAATCGTGGGCGGCGCCGAGAAATTATCGACGGCTTCAAATCAACTTCTTAACGCTTCCGAGGGAGTCGCCATGCGCTCCCAGCAGCAAAGCGAGTCCGCCTCGTCGATGGCGGCTGCGATAGAAGAAATGACGGTGAGCATTGACCAAGTCGCAGAAAATGCCCGCGAAGCACATAACATCTCGATACAGGCCGGTGATCTATCGAGCAAGGGCGCCCTCGTCATTCAGAGCGCCGCATCCGAAATGAACAAGATTTCGGATGCGGTACAGTCCTCATCGGCAATCATCGAAGACCTTGGTCATCAATCCGATCAGATCACCTCGATCGTCAAAACAATCCGTGAAATTGCCGACCAGACCAATCTGCTTGCCCTCAACGCCGCTATTGAAGCAGCGCGCGCTGGCGAACAGGGGCGAGGCTTCGCGGTAGTCGCTGACGAGGTACGCAAGCTCGCCGAACGTACCAGCCTGTCGACGGCTGAGATTTCCGGCATGGTCGAGAAAATCCAGAGCGGCACACGCAACGCCATCAGCAGCATGGAAACCGGGGTCCTGCAAGCGGGCAAAGGTGTTGACCTTGCGAGTCAGGCCGGTGCTTCGATTACCGAAATTCGTGATGGCGCACAACGTGTCATGCAAGTGGTGAACAACATCTCGGACTCAATCCGTGAGCAAGGCATTGCTTCGAGTGACATCGCCAAGAACGTTGAACATATTGCCCAAATGTCTGAAGAGAGTGCCGGTGCGGTTCAGGAGACGACCAACGCAGCGCGTCGCCTGCAACAACTTTCTTCGTCCCTGCATAACTCGGTAAGCCGCTTCAAGTTGCACTGATCGGCGAGCAAAGTCTTCAAGTTTTTACTTGCAGACTTTTTCCGGGCCCTGACAGGCCACTGAAAACACCGCCGCAAAACCGCCACCCGGTGTACGGAAGTTGGTTGTCTGCCCTTGATACAGGCGAGCCGAAACGAGCTGCACCTCGCCCTGATAAACATAATTGCGCAAATCCAGCTTGAGATCGTGCTCGACGCCGTCGACCAGCAAACGCCGTTCTGACGGTGGCACCAGTGCTTGAGCGACGTAACCCCCTTGCGCAATTTTCGCAAAAACGCGCTTGGTTAACTTGTCACCACGATAGGCTGCCTTGCTACCGTAACCCGCCGACGGTTTGAAGAACCAGTTTTTACGGCTTTCCCAGAATCTTGGTGCAGTTTCCGGCGTCACCTCTTCAGTACGCGGAATACCATTCTTCAGTACCTGACGGTCTGCTTCACTGATACCGATTTCCCGCAACCAATCCTCGTCTGTTAAAGCAACCAGATTGCGTTTGTCCGCATACAAGGCATGCGCCTGTGGATGCGGCGTCAACACCACCGCGTTCGCCAGATACGCATCGCGCAGCGCAGCATTATTTGCATCGGCCAGCGCAAAATCAGTCTGGCGGTTATAGACCAGATCGACAATCTGGCCGCCACTGAGCAAGTGCTCGCCATCAAAAGAAAGTTGAGTGGGATCGACCACAACAGCCGCTATTCCATTCGCTTCAAACAATTGCCGGAACAACTCGAACTCCGGCGCCAGGAACTGCATGGTCGGCGCCTCGTCGACAATGGCAATGCGCTTGAATGGCGCATTGCCATTCGACAGCCGCCATTCTTCACGGAACATGGCGACGAAGTCGGCCTCAAGCTTCGTGTTTACCTGCTCGGGAAACATCGTATTCGTCTGCACGCAACAGGCGCGTTGGGCACGCAGCAATTTGGCGTTGAGCAGTCCACCACCGGCATTGGTATTAATTTCGATCAACTGCGGACCAGCCGCACCCAAATGAAAGTCATAGCCGAAAAAAACCCCTGCCGCTTTCGGTATATGCCGTGCAATCTCAGGTGCATAGGCAAGCACTCGCTCACGCCAGTCGGGATGTTTTACAAGGCGCTCAACGACACCGACCAGATCGGCCATGTGCTGCAAATGCGCCTCAGCAACAAAAACTGTTGTGTCAGAAAAAAGATTGGGATGGGTCAACTGCAGACCAGCATACGACACCGGGCTCTCGCTACTCTCACCCGATTCCAACGCATAACGCAGGGCCGAATGATCAACGGAAACGCAAATGCAGCCGCGATTGAGTATCGCCGCCACGTCACGGCAGTCGGAGGGAAGAAGCACGCTTGGCACGCTGTTCATTGATGTTGTCATTGCGTCTGGAAAAATGCCAACACGTCGTCCAATTGGCGTGTCCGCTTCATCGGTGGCAGACTGCGCCAGACGCGTTTTCCGTAGGGTTTTGTGATCAAGCGAGGGTCGCAGATCATCAGCACACCGCGATCCGCCTCGTCGCGGATCAGTCGCCCGGAACCCTGCTTGATGTTGATCACCGCGCGCGGCAACTGATAGTCCATGAAAGCGTTGCGCCCCTCGGCCTTCATGCGTTCAATGCGTGCTGAAAGTACAGGATCGTCGGGCGGAGCAAAGGGCAGTTTGTCGATAACAACGAGTGAAAGCGCCTCGCCTCGCACATCGACGCCTTCCCAGAAACTCTGACTACCCACCAAAATGGCATTGCCAAGCCGGCGAAAGCGCTCAAGTAATTCGTTTTTGCTGCCTTCACCCTGCACCAGCAAAGGGAAATCAAGCCCGGCACGCTCCAGTTGCTCGGTCAGCAACTCATGGGTGCGGCGCATGGCTCGCAGCGAGGTACAAAGAAAGAAGGCACGCCCTCCGCTGGCCTTGAGTACCGGAAAAGCGGCTTTAACCACGGCCTCGGTATAGGCGTAATCATTCGGATCTGGCAGATTCATGGGCGCATAAAGCAACGCCTGTTTTTCGTAATCAAAAGGACTATCCCAGAAAGCCGACTGCGCTTCATCCAGCCCCATCTCGGCGCAGTAGTGTCCAAAATCGCGCTGCACAGCCAAGGTTGCCGAGGTAAAAATCCAGGAACGTGGATGGCCGCCCATCTGCTTTTTCATAATATTGGCGATGACTAACGGTGTCGCATTGAGCTGTAGCGCGTGGGTATAGGTTTCACCCCAGCGCACGTAATCGATATCGCCACCACACTGCCAACGTTTAAGCTGCGCCAACAATTCCCCTGCCCGTCGCCAGCAGTTCTCCAACCCTTCAGAGCGCTGCGCCTGCGTTTCAAGCAAAGCGGCCAGTGCGTCAAGTTCTCGAATCAAACCGCTCAGGCAATTCTCAAATCCCATGCGCGCTTCAAGCTGTGCAAGTGGAAAACGCGCCGCCTCGAGCGGCAAGGTCAAGCGCAAATCTTTGGCGGCTTTTTCAAGTGCAGCGCAAAATTTGGGCAGATCCAGACAATCACGTGCTGAAGCCAAGCCTTCGGTTTGCGTGTCGCGCACCAGATCAAGCATTTGCGAAGTCGATACGTTGTCGCCGAAAAACAGGCTGGCGGTTTCCGGTAACTGATGGGCTTCATCGAAGATCACCGTATTGCAGGCCGGTAGCAGCTCAGCCGTGCCTTCGTCACGCAGCATTACGTCAGCAAAAAACAGGTGGTGGTTAACCACCACCAAATCAGCTGCCAGCGCCTCACGACGCGCAGCAAGGACAAAACACTCTTTGTTATTCGGGCATTCCTGGCCGAGACAATTCTCACGCGTCGAGGTAACCATGCCCCACACGTTTGAGTTCTCGGGTACGTCGGAACAATCGGACTTGTCACCGGTCTTTGTTTTCTTGGCAAAGCGGGAAATACGCACGGCCTGCGCCGCATCTTCGCGCGAAAGAAAGCGACCATCCGCTAGCGAACGCTCAAGATGGTAATGACACAAATAATTGGCACGCCCTTTGAGCAGAGCAATTTTGACCGGCGAACCCAGCGCCTTGCGCACCGTCGGGATATCGCGCGAAAACAGCTGATCCTGCAGATTTTTGGTTCCGGTGGACACGATAACCTTGCCGCCAGAAAGAAGTGCCGGAACGAGGTAGGCAAAGGTTTTACCGGTGCCTGTGCCGGCTTCGGCCACCAAAACACGGTTCTCTGCTATCGCTGACGCAATGCACTCGGCCATTTCGACCTGCTGTGCACGCTGGCGATAGCCGGGAATGCTGGAAGCGAGCGGGCCGTCGGGGGAAAATACTTCGGAGAGGGAAAAAGTCATGCGCTGATCGTCTGAACCAACGCGAATGCTACCAGAAGAAGGCACTTAGCTGACACCCTCTATTATCAAGAGCTAACAACTTACTATTGGAGCATTGTAATTCGTGGCCGGAATACTCAATTCAGGTATCCCTGACACTCGTTTTTTGTTTCGAATTTTCAGCTCAAACAAAACTCATAAGCGCTGACTCTATCACGCATGCTCTGAAATGGTTATTAGCTTTTGCTAACAAACACTGTATCTTTACGGGTTTCCAAAAGACAACACCTCCCCCCGTTGGAGGCCAACACGATCATAGTTCAACTCACGGCAATCAACATGGTCAGCAATGCGGTTGTAGCAGTATGCATAGGGAAGCAAAAGGAGTTTGTGGCCGCACTCATCACTGACGCTGGAGCACTATTTGTGATGCCGGGTTGGAACAAGAGGAACTAAAATGGCATCCAAGTTCCAAGTTTGACTTGGATATTTAGCCTTAATCCGTCAACATTACCACCACTACATTGGTCGAATATTGTTCACCTGAGAAGACCTTTATTATTACCTTCTGATTCATTCACACTGTAAAAATAATGAATAATGCGAGTCCGGATTCAACCCATGACGCCGCCGATGCTACGTCATTCAAGGTTTTAAGTGCCATCAGTTTTTCCCATTTTCTCAACGACACCATTCAGTCGTTGATTCTCGCCATCTACCCACTGTTAAAAGCGGAATTTCACCTGAATTTTGCTCAAATCGGCTTAATCACCCTG
The DNA here is from genome assembly GCA_038203745.1 of Burkholderiales bacterium. GTDB lineage: Bacteria > Pseudomonadota > Gammaproteobacteria > Burkholderiales > Rhodocyclaceae > Propionivibrio. Next base: position 22,303 of record JBBRDR010000009.1, read on the forward strand.
ACATTCCAGTGCACAGCATCCCTGCTGCAGCCCCTTGTTGGTTATTACACCGACCGGCATCCCAAGCCATTCTCTTTGGCCTTAGGCATGTGCTGTACCTTGATCGGCTTGATTACCTTGTCGCTGGCCAGCAGCTTCTCGGTAGTTTTAATGGCAGCCGCACTAGTCGGCACCGGTTCGTCGATATTTCATCCGGAATCAGCTCGTGTTGCACGCTTGGCCTCCGGCGGTCGACATGGACTGGCTCAATCCATCTTCCAAGTCGGTGGTAACGCCGGTTCGGCCACAGGGCCGTTATTAGCGGCCTGGATTATTCTGCCGTATGGTCAGCGGAGTATTGCGTACTTCTCTTTACTTGCACTTCTGGCAATGATTGTGCTTACCGGCGTGGGCATCTGGTATCGCCACCAACAACGTCGGCCAAAGAAAGCGACGACGGTCGCTACGCAAAGCTTGCCAAAGCGCAAGGTGCTGCTCACGCTTTCCGTACTTCTGGCGCTGATCTTCTCGAAATTCTTTTATATGACCAGCATCAATAGTTACCTGATCTTTTACCTGATGCACCAGTACAGCATCAGCACTCAAGAGGCTCAATACCATCTGTTTTATTTCCTATTTGCTGTAGCAGCAGGTGCCTTGCTTGGTGGTCCGATTGGCGATCGTATCGGAAGAAAAAAGGTGATCTGGTTTTCTATCCTGGGTGTTGCTCCATTCACACTTGCTTTGCCATATGTGGGTTTAGCCGGGTCGGTGACACTGACCGTAATCATCGGCTTCATGCTTGCCTCGGCCTTCCCGGCCATTCTTGTTTATGCACAGGAACTGTTTCCAAATAGGATCGGTACGGTATCGGGGTTGTTCTTCGGCCTGGCTTTTGGATTGGCTGGAATAGGTGCAGCGGTTCTCGGTCAATTAGCGGATCATTGGGGCATTGTGGCGGTATATAAGCTTTGTTCATTCCTGCCTCTAATCGGATTGCTGGCGATTTTTCTTCCGGATACTCGCTCGCCCAGCCAACAGGCGGCCATAATGCAATCCGCCAAAGCCTGATTATTCAAAATTCACATAGCAATAGTTCAAGAATTATTCCAAATGCCATATCTCCTCCTGGTTACATTGCTGTGGGCCTTTTCTTTCAGCTTGATCGGTCAGTATCTGGCTGGCCGTGTCGATAGTGACTTTGCCGTTCTCGTTCGGGTTGCCATCGCTGCCGCCGTATTTATCCCGTTAACACGCTGGCGCGGCCTGCCGCTGCGACTTCTCGGTGGTTTGTGGCTGGCCGGCGCCCTGCAATTTGGTGTTACCTACCTATGCCTTTACCGCAGCTTTTCCGTACTGACGGTACCCGAGGTCTTGTTGTTTACCGTACTTACTCCGATCTACGTAACCTTGCTCGACGATGGTTATGCCAGACGATTCAACCCCTGGGCCTTGCTTGCCGCTTTGGTTGCTGTATCCGGCGGCATCATCATCCGCTTTGAGCGCATCGAAGGCGACTACCTGATCGGTTTCCTCCTGCTGCAACTAGCCAACCTCACCTTCGCTGCGGGTCAGGTGATGTGCCGCCGACTTCTTGCCCGTTATCCGACCGATCAACCGTTGTACCGTTTCTTTGGTCATTTCTTCCTTGGCGCACTGTTGCTGGTGATTCCATCTTTTCTACTCTTCGGCGATATCGGACGCTTGCCGCAGACACCCGTGCAATGGGGCGTTCTGGTCTGGATGGGCTTGTTCGCCACCGCGCTAGGGATGTTCTGGTGGGTAAAAGGAAGTACCCAGGTGGATGCTGGCACCTTGGCGATAATGAATGAGCTGCACGTGCCGGCCGGGCTGCTGGTCAACTTGCTGATCTGGAACCGCGATGCCAACCTGCTGAAACTGGCACTCGGCGGCGCCGTGATTCTGGCCTCTTTATCGATCAACTGGATGGGGCGGAAGAGAAATTAGATACAGCGGTATTTGTCTGATGCAGCGGAATCGATTGCTCCCAAGGTACTGAGTTGCAAGTCGAGATTGTTACAGCCTGCTTTCAGTCGTTGAAATGATCGATTTTGTCCATTCGAGCAAATGTGCCAAATCGATCGCGCCGCTATGTTGTGCAATGATGCGACCATGGTGAAAAATGGCTAAAGTCGGAATGCTGCGAATGGCAAAACGCGAGGCAATCTCACCTTCAGCTTCGGTGTTGAGCTTGGCGACGCGCATTGACGCCTCCAAGGCTTTGGCGGCTACAGCAATCACGGGGGCCATCATGCGACACGGACCACACCAAGGTGCCCAGAAATCAACCAATACCGGCACATCTGAGTCATTAATATGGCGTTCAAAATTATTTGACGTGAGCTCAAGGGGAACGCCGGTACAAAGGGGTTGTTTGCATCGACCACAAACCGCTTGATCATCGAGACGATCGGCCAAAACACGGTTGATGGTGTTGCAGAAGGGGCAAACAACTTGCAAACTGTTGCTCATGAACAGCTCCTTGAAATATAAGCAGATCCTAAAGTAGTTCTTCCAGGCTCAGTAGGCAAGCCCTATATTTCTTCATTGAGCATTGCTTTTGTAATTAGCTTATGCTAATAATAACAACTTCGCCTCTCAATTTTCTTCACCGCCTTTTGTAACGTGCTCCACGTTTGGTGGGAAGTCAGGGCGGTAGAAATATTTATTGAAAGCGAGCTAACCGATGATGGATATACCTTTGCGAATAACCCTGCTGGTCGACAACGAGAGTCCACCTGAGTTGATCACTGAACACGGTTTTTCAGTCTGGATAGAAGCCGGTGATCAACGCATTATTTTTGATACTGGACAAGGACTGGCGCTGGAAAATAACACTTCGCATCTAGGAGTCGATGTAAGTGAAGCGACCGCACTGGTACTCAGCCATGGACACTATGACCATACCGGCGGCGTTCCCGGGTTTCTGGCATCGAATAGCACAGCACCGGTTATATTTGGACAAGGGATGACCGTCCGTCGTTTCAGTTGTCACCCGGATCAACCACCTCGCGCTTGTGGCGTTGGAGACACTACTCTTCGTGCTCTGAACGACCTTCCACCTCACCGTCGCATCGAGCTTCAGTCTCCCCATTATCTGGCCCAATCGATCGGGATCAGTGGTCCGATTCCAAGACTGACGCCGTTTGAAGATACTGGCGGACCGTTCTTTCTTGATGAAGAAAAACTGCACCCGGATACGCTAGCCGATGAATTGGCGATGTGGTTCGAGACCAGCGCCGGACTGATTATCCTGACCGGGTGCTGCCATGCCGGATTGGTCAATACGATCAATCACATCCGCAAGGTTTCGGGAATCGAACGGGTGCATGGGATCATCGGCGGGTTTCATTTACTTCAGGCGTCCGAGCGTCGACTTGAGCAAACTGAAAGGTTTATTACGGACTGCGCACCGAATTTTATGATCCCCTGCCATTGCACTGGCCAGCATGCGGCTTATCGACTCCAGCAGGCATTTGGCGCCGAGTGTGTAAAGCTGGGCCAAGCGGGTCAAACCCATGATTTTGGCGTTTTGACAGGCATGACATTGTAAACCGGCCGTTATAAGACATCAGGCGTTGTTCAAGACGGCGTCCTCCTGACTGCTTCCTAGCGATTTGCCAGAGCTTTTCAAGGAAGCCATTCTGAGCAGCGCCAACGTGACTGTGCTGATCCTGCTTTCAGTTTTCCCGGCATTGAGTGTCTGGTTGCCGAACCTGCTTGTGGGCTAATTCATCAAGCCTGTACTACCAAGAAGCCCAACTCGGGCTTCCTGATGGCTCTGGTAGCACTGTACTTCTTGTAGATGAATAGATTTTCGACAATCTCTACAGCATATTCTCCAGAAACGCCCGGGTACGCGGATGTTCAGGTGCGGCAAACAAGTCCTTCGCTGGACGTGATTCAAGTATTTCACCACCATCCATGAACACCACTCGACTCGCCACCTCACGTGCAAACGCCATTTCATGGGTCACGACCAGCATTGTCATGTGTTCTTCAGCCAATTCGCGCATGGTGCGCAGCACTTCGCCGGTCAGTTCCGGATCAAGTGCCGACGTCGGTTCGTCGAACAACATGATGTCCGGCTCCATGGCCAGTGCGCGCGCAATCGCCACACGCTGCTTTTGCCCCCCCGACAGGCGCGAGGGATAGCTGTCACGTTTGTCCAGCAATCCGACTTTGCGCAACAATTCCTCCGCTTTCGGGACAATCGCTCCGCGGATCAAACCCTTGACGGTAAGCGGTGCCTCGATGACGTTCTGCAATACAGTCATGTGCGGAAACAGGTTGAAGTGCTGAAAGACCATGCCCATCTTGCCGCAAATACGTCGGACATCCACGTCCGGCACGTAGTGGCAAACACCCTGAACATCAGTCGTCACCAGCGACTCGCCTTCGATGTCGATAAGGCCGCGGTTGATCGTTTCGAGATGGTTGAGGCAACGCAGAAAAGTGCTCTTGCCGGAACCCGATGGCCCGATAACGGCCACCACTTCGCCTTTACCGATATCCAGCGAAACGCCCTTGAGCACTTCCAGCGCGCCAAAACGCTTATGAATATCCTGCGCGTGAATCATCGGAACGTTCATGCTACTCATCATAGACGGCATATTTCTTTTCCAGATACTGGAAAGCCAGCGTCAGCACCAGCGTCATCACCAGATAGAACGCGGCGGCCACCACGAAAGGTGTCGTCGTGAAGTCACGCTGAACGATGCCACGCGCAGCACGCAGCAAGTCGTTCATGGCCAGTACGTAGATCAGCGACGTATCCTTGACCAGCGTGATGGTCTCGTTGCTCATCGGTGGCAAGATGCGCTTGACGACCTGCGGCAGGACGATGCGACGCATCGTCTGCGTGTAGGTCATGCCGAGCACCCGGGCACCCTCATACTGGCCGCGATCAATTGACTGGATGCCGGCACGGAAAATCTCGGCAAAATACGCTGCATAGTTCAAAACGAAGGCAAGGATGGCTGCCGGAAAATCCGGCAACCGGATGCCAATCACCGGGACGAAAGGCAAGGCAAAATAGATGAACAGCATCTGCAACATGAGCGGTGTGCCACGCATCAGCCAGATGTAGCCATTAACCAAGCGGCTCACTACCTTGAAGCGAGAAATCCGCAGCAGGGCCAGACACAGGCCAAACGGCACGGACAACACAAAGGTAATGAGGAAGACCTGAATGGTGACCCCCGTGCCTTCGAGCAGGGGGCCCATGATGTCGAACACGTAATTCATACGTTGCTTTTCAAAACAGGAGACTCCCATTTGCCACGGCGATCACGGCGAGCACAGCGAAAAAACAAACGTCACAACAAACTCGCGACACTTGGCAGTTGGCTGTGCTCGCCGTGGTTAAACTGGGTGTATCTACAGTGCTACTTCTTGATGATGTCCTTACCAAACCACTTGGTCGAGATCGTCGCCGCTGAACCATCTTTCTTCATGTCGTCCATTGCCTTCTGAATCTTGGCCATCAGTTCGGTATCATCCTTGCGCGTGCCAACACCGTAATCTTCCGTGCCAAAGTTCTCATCCAGTACACGATATTCACCCGGCCTTTTGGCGGTGTAGTAGCGGCCAACAACTTCATCGACCACCAGCGCATCAAGACGACCGGCCGAGAGATCCATCAGCGCAGTAACGTTATCGGAGAACTTCTTGAGTTCTTTGATTGATTGGGCTGTTGCCGCATCCTTCTGTACCGCCTCAATAGCGCTGCTGCCATCCTGAACACCAACCACCTTACCCTTGAGATCAGCCTTGGTCTTGAGCAAGGACTTGTCGAGCACCACAATGATCTGACGGTTTTCCAGATAGGGGGTGGTGAACAGGATGTTGGCCTTGCGTTCTTCAGTAATCGTCAGGCCGTTCCACAGTACGTCGACACGCTTGCCGTTTAATTCGGCTTCTTTGGCATTCCAGTCAATCGGCTTGAACTTCACTTCAACGCCAAGGCGCTTGCCAGCTTCAGTCGCCAGATCAATGTCGAAACCAACCAGCGCGTTCTTTTCGTCGCGGAAGCCCATCGGCGGGAAATTATCATCCAGACCGACAACAATGGCCGCAACAGGCGCGGGCGCTGCAGCGGGCTTAGCTGCAGGCGCTTCTTCCTTCTTGCTGCAACCATGAAGCAGAAGGCCGGCGAGTAAGGCAACAATCAATAGTGAAGATTTTTTCATGGCAGTTCCCAATATCAATAGTAAAGCGTTAAAAAAATCCTATGCCGGCTCACGCGGCAAAAGCAGATTGAGCAGCACGGCAAGTACGCCGCACAAACTGATGCCCTGCAACGAGAAGCTGCCAATGGTCAGCCCGAGGCCACCAATACCGGTGACCAGCGTGACCGACACGATGCACAGATTACGTGCACTGGAGAGGTCAACCCGACCATCCATGATGGTTTTAAGGCCGATACCCGCTATCGAGCCAAAGAGCAGCATCATGATGCCACCCATGACCGGCATTGGAATAGTCTGCAGGAAAGCGCCGAACTTGCCGACAAAAGCCATCAAAATGGCAAAACACGCGGCCCAGGTCATCACCACCGGATTAAAGTTTTTGGTCAACATGACCGCCCCGGTCACTTCACCATAGGTAGTTACCGGCGGGCCGCCAAACAGTCCGGCGATATTGACCGCCAAGCCATCACCAAGCAGGGTGCGATGCAGACCGGGTGATTCGGTAAAGTCCTTCCCCGCGACCGACCCGATGGCAAGAATACCGCCGACGTGCTCGACAATCGGCGCAATAGCCACGGGAATCATGAACAGGATGGCGGCCAGATTGAATTCCGGATTACCAAACTCGGGCACAGCCAGCCACGCGGCCTGCGTCACCTTCGAAAAATCAACAACACCCATGAAGATCGAAACGATATAACCCACCGCCACGCCCACCAGTATTGGCACCAGCTTGAGCAGTTTTTTTGCGCGTATTGCTGTCAGCATGGTTGCTGCGAGCGAGATAGCGGCAATCGACAGCGCCGTACCGTAAGGCACCACCTGTTGATCACCCGCCTTACCGATAGCCATATTAACGGCTACTTGCGCCAGCCCTAAGCCGATGACCATCACTACCGGGCCGATTACCACCGGCGGCAGCAGATAATGAATGAAATTGACACCACGCCATTTGACCAACCCGGCGGCAACGTAGTAGAAGAAACTCGCCGAGGCCAGTGCACCCAGCGTTGCCGGCATACCCCAAGTCTGTACCGAGTAGACCACCGGAGCGATAAAGGCAAAGCTGGAACCAAGATAAATCGGCACCTCGCGACGCGTACATACTTGGAAAACCAGCGTGCCGATACCAGCGCCCAGCAGCGCCAAGCTTGGATTCAAACCGGTCAGCAACGGCACCAGCACCGTCGCGCCAAAGGCGACAAAAAGAATCTGGGCACCCGCTAGTGCGGTCCGCCAGACGGGTTCGTTCACAGCGCTCATGAAAACCCCTATTTAGTTCCGAAAATTTTGTCGCCGGCATCACCGAGACCGGGAATGATGTAGCCGACCTCATTAAGGTGACTATCGATAGCCGCGGTATAAACATCCACATCAGGATGCGTGTCCTGCAAGGCCTTGATGCCTTCCGGCGCAGCCACCATCACCAGCGCTCGAATCTGCTTGCACCCATTGCGTTTGAGCATGTCAATGGTAGCAATCAGAGAGCCGCCGGTAGCCAGCATCGGGTCGATAATCAGAGCCATACGCTCGTCAAGCTGGCCGACAAAGCGCTCGAAATAAGGCTCTGGCATCAATGTTTCGTGATTGCGGGCAATGCCCACAACGCTGACTTTAGCGCTCGGAATCAAATCCAGCACGCCATCGAGCATCCCCAGACCGGCACGTAAAATCGGCACAACGGAAACCTTTTTACCTTTAATCTGATGAATCTCCACCGGACCGGCCCAACCCTGTATCACGCAAGGCTCCATCTCGAAATCACGACAGGCTTCGTAAGTCAGCAGCCGCGCCAGTTCGGCGGTCAGTTCGCGGAATTTCTTGGTGCTGATGTTGACCTCGCGCAAGAGTCCGATTTTGTGCTTTACAAGGGGGTGAAGTACTTCGATAACCGCCATTACGCGCTCCAGAAATGGGATGAGAAGGCAAAGACCTTAAGGTTATCGGATTTGGTCGCAATACGCATCCAAAAAAACAGAGTCATTGCTCATTTATTACTACTGCGACTTGACCAAATGCCCATTTTCTTACAACAATCGACTCATAACAACGTTTGAGAGCGCTCTATATGATCGACCAGATCGTCACTGACTTCACCCTGCCAGCAACGGGTGGCAAAGACTTCACCCTTGCCGATTTCCGCAACAATACGCTCGTTCTCTATTTCTACCCCAAAGACAGCACGCCGGGCTGCACCACCGAAGCCCAACAATTTCGTGACCTTTACCCTGACTTCACTCAAGCCGGATGCATAGTGGCCGGGGTTTCGCGTGACAGCGTCCGCTCACACGAGAATTTCAAAAGCAAACAGGACTTGCCTTTCGAGCTGTTGTCCGATGCCGATGAATTGCTCTGCGCGCAGTTCTCGGTAATCAAAATGAAATCAATGTACGGCAAGCAGGTACGCGGCATTGAGCGCAGCACTTTCGTCATCGACGCCAAGGGTGTTTTGCGTCGTGAATGGCGTGGAGTTAAAGCACTAGGCCATGCACAGGACGTTCTGGATTTTGTGAAGACACTTTGATCAGTTCTCAATTCAACCCGATACAACCGGAGAATTAACGGACATGGCTCGCAAAACTGACGCCCGCGCAAAAACAAAAACAACCTCCCCGCTGACCAAGCTTTTCGTTCTTGACACCAATGTGCTGCTGCACGACCCAACCAGTGTCTACCGCTTTGAGGAACACGACGTTTTCCTGCCGATCATGACGCTGGAAGAACTCGACAATAACAAGAAGGGGCTCTCCGAAGTATCACGAAATGCACGTCAGGTGACCCGCACGCTGGATGAAATCGTCAGCAGCCACACTGACGGCATTGAGCATGGCATTCCACTCTTTGGCCCATCGCATAAACTTGCAAGCGGCAGCCTTTTCCTGCAAACCGAGGCCATTTCCAACGACCTGCCCTCCGGCCTGCCCACGGCCAAGGCCGACAACCAGATTCTGGCTGTTGTCATCCACCTGCAACGCATGAACCCCGAACGCGCCGTCATTCTAGTGTCGAAAGACATCAACATGCGCATCAAGGCGCGTGCGCTCGGACTTGAAGCCCAGGATTATTTTAACGACAAGGTGCTGGAAGACACCGATCTGCTCTACTCAGGCCTGCTTGAGCTTCCTGCCAACTTCTGGGACAAGCACGGTCAGGGCATGGAGTCCTGGAAGCGCGAAAGCCGTACGTTGTACCGTGTCAAAGGTCCGCTCTGCCCGCAATTTCTGGTCAATGAGTTCATCTACCAGGAAGGCGGGCAACCGCTCTACGCCATCGTGCGTGAAGTGTCCGGCAAGACGGCTCAGTTCGAGACCCTGATCGACTACACGCACCCAAAGAATGCAATCTGGGGCATTACGGCCCGCAACCGCGAGCAAAATTTCGCCCTTAATCTGCTGATGGATCCGGAGGTTAATTTTGTTAGCCTGCTGGGTCAAGCCGGTACCGGAAAAACCCTGCTGACACTGGCGGCAGCGCTAAATCAGGTGCTGGAAACCAAGCTCTACTCCGAGATCATCATGACTCGCGTAACGGTGCCGGTCGGTGAAGACATCGGTTTCCTGCCCGGAACTGAAGAGGAGAAGATGGGGCCATGGATGGGCGCTCTCGAAGACAATCTTGAAGTACTTAACAAAACCGACGAATCCGCCGGAGAGTGGGGGCGTGCGGCAACGCATGACCTGATTCGCAACCGGATCAAGATCAAGTCGCTCAACTTCATGCGCGGGCGAACTTTCCTGAACAAGTTCCTGATCATCGATGAAGCGCAAAATCTGACGCCGAAACAGATGAAAACCCTGATCACCCGTGCCGGCCCCGGCACCAAGGTCGTTTGTATGGGCAACATCGCGCAAATCGATACGCCCTATCTGACCGAGGGCAGTTCCGGCCTGACTTATGTCGTTGATCGCTTCAAGGGCTGGGCGCATTCCGGCCACGTAACCCTGCAACGCGGGGAGCGCTCACGTCTGGCCGACTACGCCGGCGAAGTGTTATAGTCGTGACTTGAGACGAGCCGTATCGCGGGATACGGCTCGTTTGTTTTTTTGCGGTGGCTGGCATCCCGGGCACCTGACCATTTTCCGGAGGGTCGATTGAAACGACGCGACTTCCTTGCCGCTTCAGCGGCACTCTCGTTACTGTCTTCGAAACAGGCGTTCGCAGCAAAAAAGAAACCGGTCACAAAAAGAGCCGTCACCAAGCCATCATCAAAGAAACCGGTGACCGATGAAACCGGATCGCACAGCGAAACCCGCAACGTCATCAGCCTACCGGATGAGCCCTTGGCACACTGGCGAAGCTATGACATCCGTTCGACCATTGCGCTTAAGCAGGTCAACGGCAAGGCGCGGCTGTGGTTGCCGCTGGCGCAGTACAAAGACACCCCGTGGGAACGATCACTTGGTCATAGCTGGCAGGGTAATTTTGAGAGTGCCGGCATCTACCGTGACCCGGTGGCTGAAATGGAAGTGTTCTATGCCGACTGGGCGGAAGGCATTGCCGACCCGCAGCTACAAATCATCAGCCAAGTCGCCACCCAAGATCGTCACTTTGACATTACCCGCCGTGGCGCAGTAGCCGAACGCACTGAAGTCCTGCGCCGCTGCATGAAGTCGACTGATCTCGTACCCATCGACGGCATTCTACGGCGTACGGCTGAGCGTGCTATCGGTCGCATTAAAGATCCGGTGGCTATGGGCAAAGCCATTTACGAATGGGTTGTTGAAAACACCGTGTTCGACCCCCTCATGAAGAACGTCAGCAACGTCAACATCGCAACAATGCTGGAAAGCGGTGATCTGAGTAGCAGAAGCACGGGCATTGCCCTGCTTTTTGTTGGATTGTGCCGCGCCGTCGGCATTCCGGCACGCCCCGTATTCGGCCTGCGCATCGATAGCTCACGTCTCTTTGGCAGCCTTGGTGCCAGCGGCGATTTGAGCACCGCGCAACACTGCCGTGCCGAGTTCTACACACCCGGTTATGGCTGGATTCCAGTCGACCCTTCCGATGTGCGCAGAGCCATTCGTGAAGAGCCCTTGAGCAACTTTGACCCCAAATTAACCGTTCTGAAAAAACTGCTTTTCGGTTTCTGGGAAATGAACTGGGTCAGTTTTAATGCCGCTCAGGATGTCAGCCTGCGTGGCTCAACCGGGCCCACCCTGAACTACCTGGTTTATCCCGAGGCCGAGGCGGGTGGTGGACGCTTTGACAGCCTCGACACCAACCGCATGAACTATAAGGTCACCGCCAGTCGCGCCGATTAATAAGCAAAAAACATTAACCGGGAAGGCTTCGCACTGTGCTCCGTGGTTTGAACTATTTTTTCAATCAATACGACCCCGGGCTGGCAAAATTTTCGAAGCGGGTGTATTCGCCGACAAAAGTCAGGCGAACCATGCCGATCGGGCCGTTACGCTGCTTGCCAATAATAATTTCGGCACTGCCCTTGTCCGGCGTGTCAGGGTTATAGACTTCGTCGCGGTAGATGAACATGATCACGTCGGCGTCCTGCTCGATGGCGCCGGACTCGCGCAAATCTGACATGACAGGGCGCTTGTTCGGGCGCTGCTCCAGTGAGCGATTCAACTGCGAAAGTGCGATCACTGGCACATTCAGTTCCTTGGCCAAACCTTTCAGCGAGCGGGAAATTTCAGAAATCTCGGTCGCCCGGTTCTCACCCTGCCCGGCGCTCGACATCAGTTGCAGGTAATCAATCACGATCAGGCCGAGCTTTCCGCACTGCCGGTGTAGCCGACGCGCACGTGCACGCAGGTCGATCGGGTTCAACGCCGGAGTCTCGTCGATGTACAGTGGCGCTTCGTGCATCTTGCCCAAAGCAAAGGACAGCCGTGCCCACTCATCATCGTTGAGGCGGCCGGTACGCACACGGTGCGCATCGAGCTTGCCGACCGAAGAAAGCATGCGCATGGCCAACTGCGTGCCGCCCATTTCCATTGAAAAAACCGCCACGGGCAAACCCACCTCAATCGCCACGTGCTCGGCCATATTCAAAGCCAAGGAAGTTTTACCCATCGACGGTCGACCGGCAACAATGAGCAAATCACCAGGCTGCAGCCCCGATGTTTTTGCATCCAGATCGTGGTAGCCCGTCGGTACGCCCGTGATATCGGAGGGGTTATCGCGGTCATGCAGTTCCTGAATTCGTTCAACCACCTGAGTTAGCAACGGGTTGATGTGCTGGAAACCACTCTGATGACGGAAACCACCTTCAGCAATGGCAAAAACCTTGGCCTCGGCCTCGTCGAGCAACTGCTTTGGATCGCGACCCAGCGGGTTAAGTGCGCTGCCGGCAATCTCGTCGCCAGCCGTGACCAACTGGCGCAGCACGGCGCGTTCACGCACAATTTCGGCGTAGCGCCGGATATTGGCCGCCGACGGGGTATTGGCTGCCAATTCGCCAAGGTACGCCAGACCGCCCGTTTCACTGCCTTCACCGGCCAGATCGAGACTCTCGGCCACCGTAACCACATCGACTGGCTTGTTGCGTTCCAGAAGCTTCTGAATCTGGCGATAAATGCGGCGGTGTTCGTCGCGGTAAAAATCCCCCTCACTGACAAGGTCGGCAATCTTATCAAAGGCCGCGTTATCGAGCAGCAAGCCACCCAGTACGGATTGCTCGGCTTCAATTGAGTGCGGAGGAATGCGCAGATGAGCAATCGCCGGGTCAATCGGCACACCTTGCGACTTCTGTGAATTGAACGACTTGGCCATAAACCTTAAAACCTCAGTTCAAACCTCTTTCAACAGAGAGAACACAGGGACACGGAGGACACAGAGAAATTCTCATATCCACTTGCTGGGAGAATCGTCGTTTCAATTTAACGCTCTGTGTTCTCTGTGCTTTTTTCCATGCACTCTGTGTTAAATAAGGTTTTTAGGATAATCCAGTGCAAAAAAACGTGTCTGGCTAGACTGTGAGTTTACTCTGAGCAACGTGCTTCACGGTGCCCGGAAATAAAAAAAGCCTTGCACCAGGGCAAGGCTTTTTTTGCAAGCGCCATAAAGCGCGCCGTATAACGTTAGGAGGTCAACTCGCCAACCACAACCACCTTGATGGTTGCCAGCACATCGGAGTGCAGTGAAACTTCCAGCGAAGTTTCCCCAACCGCCTTGAGCGGACCCATAGGCATGTGAATGCTTGATTTTTCAACATCAAAACCAAGAACCTTGAGACCATCAGACACGTCATGGTTGCTTACCGAACCAAACAGGCGGCCATCGACCCCGGCCTTGCGGGTCACTGAAACCACGACACCTTCAAGCTTCGCGGCCGCTGCCTGTGCAGCAACCAGCTTCTCGGCTGCAGCTTTTTCCAGTTCGGCACGCTTGGCTTCAAATTCCAGTTTCGCCGCCGGCGTAGCACGCTTGGCCTTGCCTTGCGGGATCAGGAAATTGCGCGCATAGCCATCCTTGACCTTGACGAGATCGCCGAGGCTACCGAGATTGACGACCTTCTCCATCAGAATAATTTGCATCGTCTTGCCCTCGATTATGGATGATTGTCGGTGAATGGCAGCAACGCCAGGAAGCGCGCACGCTTGATGGCCACCGACAGCAGACGCTGATAACCCGCCTTGGTACCGGTCAAACGCGCCGGCATGATTTTGGCGTTTTCAGCAATGTATTCCTTGAACAGATCGACATCCTTGTAATCAATGCCTTCCATCTTCTCAAGACTAAAACGGCAGAACTTGCGGCGCTTGAACAGCCCACTGCCTTTTTTCTTGACGTTCTTGTCATCCTTCTTCTTGAAGAACCTACCCATTTTTATTTCCTTCTACAAATTCAATCGTAGTTACATGTAATCTCAGCTGCTTACTGTTTTGGCTTTTGGCCGCAAGAAAACCGGTCAATCGAACTTTAACGCCTGGTGTCGCCGCCTGTAACCACTTGGCCGTCTCACCCAGACCAATGGCCTGGATTTCACATTCAACGCACCTTGGGCACCCTGCTTCGACTTGCTCGGACTGATGTCCGATCACACATTCTGCTACCGGCACACCGGCCGGTGTAAAGCGCAGTGCTTTGCGCTCAATCAGGATTCCAGTCAGTTCAACGCGGTTCAGCTGAGCCTCAACAATCAGTCAGCCGCCACTTCGGCAACTTCAGCCACAGCAACATCGTCCTGGACTTCCATCATCGACTTCGACTTCTCTTCCTTCATCATCGGCGAAGGCGTTGTAACGGCGCGCTTCATCTTGATGGTCAGATGGCGAAGAACGGCATCATTGAACTTGAAGCCATGCTCAAGTTCGTTAAGCGCCTCACCGTTACACTCGATGTTCATCAGTACGTAGTGCGCCTTGTGCAGCTTCTGGATCTGATAGGCGAGTTGGCGACGACCCCAGTCCTCGAGACGATGAACCTGACCGCCGTGCGAAACGACGAGCGCCTTGTAGCGCTCGACCATCGCCGGGACCTGTTCACTCTGATCCGGATGGACAATAAAAACGATTTCATAATGGCGCATGAATACTCCTTATGGTTGTAGCCCCCCGCCATGCGAACGGTGGAGCAAGGTGGAAAAGCCGGCCATTATAGCCCGTTAGAACTTGATAATCAATGGCTTTCCTGTTTTCCGGCAATGAATTACGTCATTTGCGTTGCATGGCACCTGCAAAGGGTTTAGCCTAGCTTGAAAGCATATTCCTTACAATTCTTTACATCGCGCATTACCGCCCTGGAGGCCCTATGAAAAAGGCCGCAACAAGCAATCCGGCGCCATTTCGCTTTGTTTCTGCCGCACTGCTCGTTCTAGCAGTGGCGCTGGTGATCTCCCCTGTGTCGACACATGCGGCAACAACGTCGGCCACTTCCTCGGCAGCTAAAACCATCCTCACCGTTGCCATTGACGATAATTACCCACCCTACATCTTTCGTGACGCTGGCGGCAAACTCAGCGGTTACCTTGTCGATAGCTGGAAATTGTGGGAAAGCAAAACCGGAATACCAGTCAAACTTCTCGCCAGCGACTGGGCCACCGCACAGCAGCGCATGCGGGACGGCGAGGCCGACGTGATCGACACCATCTTCAAAACACCGGAACGCGAGCACACGCTTGACTTTACCCCACCCTACGCTGAACTTCCGGTAAGTATCTATACCCACAGCAAGATCACCGGCATTGTTGATGCGCAAACGCTGCGCGGCTTCCTGATTGGGGTCAAGGCCGGAGACAGCTGCATCGACAAGCTGAACAGCCACGATATCCGCACCCTGCAGACCTACTCAAGCTATGAAACGCTGGTCAAAGCCGCCATCAAGGGCGAAGTGCGTGTGTTCTGTCTTGATGAGCCGCCAGCAAATTACCTGCTCTATCGCGAGCGCGCTGAAAATGATTTCAAGCGAGCCTTCCGCCTGTACTCCGGAGAGTTCCATCGTGCTGTCAAAAAAGGAGACAGCGCCACGCTGGCGTTAGTGGAAAGCGGGTTCTCGGCCTTTACTCCGGCAGAATTACAAGCCCTGAAGAATAAGTGGATGGGAACCGCGATTGTCACCCAAACAGGCGTTCGCTATCTTGGCTACGCCCTGCTGGCGAGCATATTTGTCGGTATTTTTCTTGCTTTCTGGATCACTACCTTGCGCAAAATGGTCCGGCAACGTACCGAAGACCTGTCCGCAACGATGCAAGCCATCCCAGACCTGATGTTCGAGGTTGACCTAGAAGGTCGTTACTATCGCACCCATTCGCGCCAGGCTGGGCTGCTCGTCGCACCCAATAGACATCTGCTGGGAAAGACCGTAAACGAAGTAATGTCCCCGGAAGCCGCAGAAATATCACTTGAGGCGCTCAAGGAGGCGGACGAAAATGGTCAATCGGTAGGCCATCAGATTGAGCTGCAAGTTCCACGCGGTAAACGCTGGTTCGAGCTTTCCGTGGCACGCAAGGGTATGGCGGCGGGAATTGACTCACGTTTCATCGTCCTTTCGCGCGACGTGACAGAACGACGCCAGGCGGAAGCCCTCCTCAGGCATCAGGGCGAACAACTGCAAGTTATGTCGCAAGCCACTCAAGACATCAATGCCGAACTCGAAACACCGCTTATCATGCGCAAACTGGTGGCTTCGGCTCTGCAACTCACTGGCGCCACCGACGGCACGGCCGGATTGTTACAGTGCGGCTTGATGGTGTTCAACGAATACAATCTGCGCGGACAACTGAGCCCGATCGATTACCGGTTTGAGCCGGGTTATGGCGTCCCCGGGCATGTCATGCAAACGCGCGCGCCCTACCTGAGCAATGATGCTGAAAACGACCAACACACCATACCGGAGATTCAAAAAACGCTGGGATTCCGCAACTTGCTGGACACCCCGATTCTTAACCGGAAAGGCGAATTACTCGGCTGTTTTGAAATTCACAATAAACCCGGCGGTTTTGACGAAACTGATGTGCAACTGCTGACCGGTCTGGCCGCCAGTGCGGCGATTGCTCTGGAAAACACGGCCATTCTGGCTGAGCAGCAACGAGCAGAAAAGGCACTCCGGGAAAGCGAGTTGCTCAAAGCCTCGGTGTTGTCCAGCGCTGCGCACGCCATCATTGCCACCGATCAAAAGGGGTTGATTATCGTATTCAATGCCGGTGCCGAGGCTTTGCTCGGCTACGCGGCATACGACATGGTTGGCAAACAAACGCCAGAGCTTATCCATGATCGTGACGAGGCTGTGGATTACGCCAAAATCCTGACACAGGAATTGGGTTTCCCTATCGCCCCCGACTTTGATGCTTTTACTGCAAAAACCCGAACGAGCGGCAACCCGGATGAGCGGGAGTGGACTTACATCCACAAGGATGGCACGCGCATTCCCGTACTGCTTTCAGTCACTGTGATGCACAACGTTCAGGGCGAAGTCTCAGGTTATCTGGGCATCGCCACCGACATCACCGAACGTAAGCAGGCCATTGCACAACTCGATCTGGCGTCCAAGGTCTTCGAGAATGGCGGCGAGGGCATCATCATTTCTGATACTGAACGCAGGATCGTGATGGTCAATCACGCCTTTACCCAGATCACTGGCTACAGTGCAGAAGAGGCCGTAGGGGAGTACACCCACTTGCTGTCCTCGGGACGGCATGATGATGGTTTTTACCACGCCTTGTGGGAAACTATCGAGAAAAAAGGCGTCTGGCAAGGCGAGATGTGGAGTCGGCGCAAGGACGGCCGCATTTATCCGGAACGCGCTTCAATCAGCCGTGTGAACGACAGCAATGGCCGCGCGACACACTATATCGCCACCGTCAACGATATTAGCGAATCCAAGGAGGCGGAAGCCGCGATCACGCAACTGGCTCACTTTGACCTGCTTACGGGGCTGCCTAACCGCGCTCTGCTCAACGACCGCATGGATCACTTGCTGGGTCGGGCCCGGCGCAACAATGAACAGTTTGCCCTGATGTTCCTGGATCTTGACCGCTTCAAGAATGTCAACGACTCGCTCGGCCACATGATTGGTGACGAACTGCTGATCCAACTCGCAAACCGGCTGCGTTCTGCTCTGCGTGACGAGGACACCGTGTCGCGTCTGGGCGGCGACGAGTTCATTCTTCTGCTGCCAGGCACGGATGCTGATGGAGCCGCCCGTGTCGCCGAAAAACTGCTGGAGATCACTGCCCCGCCCTACAGCATTGACATGCATGAACTCACCTGCACGTCATCCATCGGTATTGCCCTCTACCCTGCCGATGGCGACAGCTTTGAGGCCCTCTCCATGAGTGCCGACACAGCGATGTATCGTGCCAAAAAAGCCGGTCGAAATACCTATCGTTTCTTCACCTCGGAGATGCAAAAAAACTCGGCGCGCGCACTGAAAATCGAAAACGCCCTGCGCCGGGCAATTGAGAACAACGAATTGAGTCTGCACTACCAGCCGCAACTGGCGCTTCACGGCCAACACATCATCGGTGCTGAGGCGCTACTGCGCTGGAAGAGCAAGGGATTGGGTGATGTTTCACCGGCCGAGTTCATCCCGATCGCCGAAGACAGCGGACTGATTCTGCCCATCGGCGAATGGGTTCTGCGCACTGCCGCGCACCAGATGCGGGAATGGCTGGATAGCGGGCTGGCTACGCCATCAATGATGGTTTCAGTCAACCTCTCAGCCGTGCAGTTTCGTCAAACCAACCTGATCCAGCGCATCACGCAGATTCTCGACGAAGAACACCTGCCGGCAAACCATCTTGAACTGGAACTGACTGAAAGCGCGACCATGGACAATCCGCTGGCAGCCATTGGGGTCATGGGGACGTTGAGTGAACTGGGCATCCGGATGGCGATTGATGATTTCGGTACCGGCTATTCGTCGATGAGCTACCTCAAGCGCTTTAAAGCCTACAAGCTCAAGATCGACCAATCTTTCGTGGACGACCTTTCTACCGACCCGGAAGACGAGGCCATCGTCACGGCCATCATCAGTCTGGCACATAGCCTTGGCTTGAAAACGATTGCGGAAGGGGTGGAAACCCTGCAGCAACTAAATTTCCTGCGCGACAAAGGGTGTGATGAAGTACAGGGTTACTACTTCAGCAAGCCTCTTCCGGCAGACAAGTTCGAAGCCTTTGTACGCAGCCACTGACCCTGCGCTTGAGGCGGGTCAGTGGCTGTAACTCCGGCGATCAGGCCGGTTTGACGCCTAGCGCCAGTAGCAGTTGTTCCAGCGCTGCCGGGTCTTCAATCGTCGTTATATCCCCCGGATCGCGCCCTTCGGCCAAGGCTTGAATGGAGCGACGCAACAGCTTACCGGAACGGGTTTTCGGCAACACCGTCAGGAAGTGCACCCGACTCGGCCGCGCAATGGCGCCCAGACAATCGTCCACCTGCTTGAGCACGGCTTTCTCCAGCTCGATACGTTTCTCCGGTGTCGAGATCGAGGCAGCATCCTTAACCACGGCAAAAGCCATCGGCATCTGGCCCTTGAGCTGATCAGCAACACCGACCACAGCCACTTCGGCAATCGCCGGGTGGCCCTGTACCGCCTCCTCAATCTCGCGCGT
>JBBRDR010000010.1:0-40644 GCA_038203745.1 Burkholderiales bacterium
TTCACCCTTGCTGCTGGAACGCCTGCGCGTTTGGTGGCGCGTCGCCCGTGCCCAAGGCAAGATGTTCGACGGTGGTTGGTTGTTTCCTGGCTTGGACCCGGTCGAGCATCTGAGCACCCGGCAGCTCAACCGTGCCATCCATGGATGGTGCGTTGCTTTGGCCGGCACGGTTTGAAGCCGGTTGGGATCATGTCAAACAGATCGTTGGCAAAGTGTGGGTTTATGCGCTGCTTGGCATCGCTCTGGGTGCGGGGATTCATGGCTACGTGCCGGAGGACTTCATGGCCAGCTTTATGGGCAAGGATGTGTGGTGGGCGGTGCCGGCTGCCGTGCTGCTCGGTGTGCCGATGTATTCCAACGCCGCCGGGATCATCCCCGTCGTGCAGGCACTGCTCGGCAAGGGCGCGGCGCTGGGCATCGTGCTGGCATTCATGATGAGCGTGATTGCGCTATCGGCACCGGAGATGATTATTTTGCGCAAGGCGCTCAAGCCAACCCTGATTGCTACTTTTGCCGGGGTAGTGGCGCTGGGCATTTTGAGCGTGGGCTATGTTTTCAATCTGATGTTCTAAGGGAGTTCGTAATGAAAAACGTGAAAATACTCGGCACGGGCTGTGCCAACTGCAAGAATACCTTCGCGCTGGTCGAGCAGGTTGCACAGGAGAAGGGTGTCGAAGTCGTGCTGGAGAAGGTCGAGGATATGCCGTCGATTATCGGTTATGGCGTGATGTCGACACCGGGTGTGGTGATCGACGGTGTTGTGGTGCATGCCGGCGGGGTGCCGGTGCGCAGTAAAGTTGAAAGCTGGTTTTAACGCGTCTTGCGCGGCAGTACCAGCATCGCACTTAACCCGCCTTGCGGCAGGTTGGTGAGGCGTAGTTCGCCCCCGTGCAGGATCGCGACGTCCTTGACGATGGAGAGCCCGAGGCCGACGCCGCCAGTCTCGCGGCTGCGTGAGGCGTCGAGCCGGTAGTAGGGCTCGGTAACACGGGCAAGCTCTTCGGGTGCGATGCCCGGCCCGTCATCTTCAACGGCAATGCGCAGTTCTGTCACGCTGTCTTCTATACGCAGATGGGCGTTGTGGCCATACTTGACGGCGTTATCCACAAGGTTTTGCAGGGCGCGGCGCAAAGCCGACAGGCGGCCGGTGTAAGGCACCTGCGCCTGACCGTCGATGCTGATTGTTCGGCCAAGTACCAATGCATCTTCGGTCAGGCTCTCTAGCAAGGCGTTGATGTCGATGGCGCGCGCCACTTCGCTCTCCTGTAGGCCGCGCAGGTAGTCGAGTGTGGCGTCAATCATGGCGTTCATGGCGTCGATATCGGCGACCATCTGGTCGCGCAATTTCTCGTCATCGACCAGTTCGGCGCGCAGTCGCAATCGGGTGAGCGGTGTACGCAAGTCGTGAGAGACCGCGGCGAGGGCGCGCATGCGCTCGGCGACAAGCCCTTTGATGCGCGACTGCATGTGGTTGAAGGCATGCGCGGCACGGCGTGTTTCGGTCGGCCCCGATTCTGGGAGGGGAGGGGCGTTGAGGTCACGCCCCAGGCTGTCGGCAGCCTGCGCAAGTTGTTTAAGGGGTTTGGTTGCCTGACGAACAGCCAGCATCACGACCACGGTCACAATGGCCAGCGTAAGCAATAGCTGGGCAATCAGGTCGTTGGGCAGTGCCGGGGTTTCAGCTTCGCGTGCAGTACTGATTCTGACCCACTGGCCGTCACGCAAACGCACGTCAAATCCACGTATCAGATTGTTGCGTTGCTGCATTCCTCCAGGGTTGCCGCGCTGCATTCCTGAGCCACCACCGCCACCAGTAGAACGCATTTCACGTACGCTACCCAGACGTGCACTGATGGCATCCTGAATTTGCCCGCGCGGCGGGAATTGTGACACCTGATCATCATTGATCAGGGTTACGCGCAAATCGCGCGATTGCAGTGCCGCAAGCGCTGTATTGCGCTGTGAGGGTTCATCTGTTTCAAGCAGACGGACAGTATCGGCAATACGGTCAGCAAAATTCTGTCCGTACGCCTGAGAAACCACGATTGCACGCTCGTCCCATTGTAGCCACACGCTGGCGGCTTGCGCCACCAACAAGCCCGACAGCAGGATTAGCACCATGCGTGCGAAAAGGCTGGACGGCAGCGCGCGAAAATTCAGTCGCATGTATTTCGACCTTCGACGGTGGTGGCGAGCACATAACCTTCGCCACGCACCGTCTTGATCAGTTCGGGTTCGCGACTGTCGTCGCGCAGGCGCAGGCGCAGGCGGCTGACTTGAACGTCGATGGCGCGGTCATAGGCTTCGGCTTCGCGGCCATGGATCATCTCGGTTAACTGGTCGCGGTTGAGTACCCGGTTGGGGTGGTCAAGCAGAATGCGCAGCAGGCGATATTCCCCCCCGGACAAGGGCGTGGCCACACCATCCGGTGCGGTGAGCAGGCGGGCGGCCGTATCCAGGCACCACCCGGCAAAACACAGGCAGCGCGCAGTCTCCTGGCGCAGGTTGGGCGGCAGGGCGCGGGTGCGGCGCAGGATGGTCTTGATACGGGCCAGTAGTTCGCGTGGGTTGAAGGGTTTAACCAGATAATCGTCGGCCCCCATCTCAATGCCCACGATGCGATCGGTTTCTTCGCCACGTGCCGTGAGCATCAGCACTGGCATCCCCGTGGTGCTTGATTTTGCGCGCAGATCACGACACAGCGTCAGACCATCCGTATCCGGCAACATCAGGTCAAGCACCACCAGGTCGATTGCATGCTTGTCCAGCGCGGCCCACATCTCACGGCCATCGCGGGCGGCATGAGCGTCGAAACTGTTACGGACAAGATAGTCGACGAGAAGCCGGCGAATCTCGGGGTCGTCATCTACGATCAGGATTGAGTCGAATTTTTCCATAGTGTCAGTAAAGTCAGGATTAACCACGGAGAGCACAGAGAAATACATTTTTGTATTACATGCTACCCAATTTCAGGAGTAGCGACTCATTCTCTCTTGCCTTTCCTCCGTGTTCTCTGTGCTCTCCGCGGTTAAGTTCTTGTTAGCATTTAACGCCTTTTTTCCCACCTCAAGCAGAGGGTTTGTAACGTACTGTTGCATCATGCCGATCTGTAACGCAGTGATGCAAATAAGCACCGCCATGCAACACGCAGCTTACATCTTTGGACTTAAATGGTATTCAAGGGCGAAGGAAATGCCATCGCCCTGTTCAAGTTTAAATAACCAAGGAGATTGACCATGAAGACGACAATGACCCTGAAGAGTATCACCCTGATTGCGCTGCTTGGCGCCGCACTGGCTGCGCCGGTTCTGGCGCAAGGCGGCCCAGGTATGGGGATGGGCGGCGGTCCTGGCATGCAGAACGCGGGTCCCAATGCCGGTACGGCTGGTCCTGGCCCTGGTGGAATGGGGCCGGGGAGCAGACGCGGCATGCGCTTTAGTCAGCGCAATACATCCGGCTGGTCGTTGATGACCCCGGAAGAGCAAACGGCGCATCGCCAGAAAATGATGTCAGTCAAAACCTACGACGAATGCAAGGCAGTACAGGTTGAGCATCGTACGGCGATGGAAGTCCGGGCCAAGGAGAAGGGCGTTACGCTTCCGACCCCGCGCCAGAACGGGTGCGATCGTATGCAAGCCCAAGGGTATTTCAAGTAAATTTACCGATCAACGGCTCGGCCGCTGGAAGAGTGTTGAGTATCACCCAATCGGTTCCTTCGCGGAGCCGATTGTTTATGTATCTGTTTGCCCGATTTGCTGCGGCCCTTGAAGCGAACTTTTAGTATCGCTGCCAAGGGTGACAGGTCAACCGAATTTTCATTTTCGGAACGTTTCGTGGCGGTAAAAAGTTTGACCCAATGGGCGATGCCAGACATTTATGTGTTGAAAACAGTTACGCGGTTGCGACCTTCATTTTTTGAGCGATAGAGCATCTCATCGGCGCGGACAAGCAGGAGGCCTATGGCTTGGCCTTGCTCGGGAAAGCCGGCAAGCCGACAACGAATGCGGCCAGCAGCGGGATGGCGAATTGCCGGAACGGCATAAAAAAGCCTCCTCATCAAGACAGATTGTTTCCGGCATTCTGCTCGAAAATGGGCTAGAGAATAGGCCTCGGGCGCTGCTCTTCCAAGAGTTTGTTCTGTCATAGCAGGCAATGGAGGTGTGCTGAAAGGAACATTCCGCTTGATCGGAAATTTATGCACTTTTCGAGGCCGTTCCTCCGCTAAGAACTGAAATAAATCTGGGGAACACTTGGTTCCCCAGATTTTGGTTCCATTCTAAAACGAGAACTAAGTACGCTCTTAATGTAAGCCGTTGTTGGCAAGATTACGGGTTGGTTCTGAACAAATATAAGCTCGTGCTGCTAGGTCTGTTACGCAGCGAAGTTCTTTTCGGCAAAGCTCCAGTTAGCAAGGCTGGCAAGGAAAGTTTCGACGAATTTCGGGCGCATGTTGCGGTAGTCGATGTAGTAGGCGTGCTCCCAGACGTCAATGCAGAGCATTGCTTTGTCGGCCGTGGTCAGCGGGGTGCCGGCGGCACCCATGTTGACGATGTCGACCGAACCATCGGCCTTTTTGACCAGCCACGTCCAGCCGGAGCCGAAGTTGCCCACGGCAGAAGTCTGGAAGGCCTTTTTGAATTCGTCGAACGAGCCCCATTTTTTGTCAATCGCCGCCGCCAGGGCGCCGGAAGGTGCACCGCCACCATTAGGTTTCAAACAATTCCAGAAGAAGGTGTGGTTCCAGACCTGCGCCGAGTTGTTATACACGCCGCCAGCCGGGGCCTTTTTTACGATGGCTTCAAGATCAAGGCTTTCGTATTCGGTACCTTTGATCAGATTGTTGAGGTTGGTGACATAAGCCTGATGGTGCTTGGCGTAGTGGTATTCAAAGGTTTCTTTCGACATATGCGGTGCCAGGGCATCCATGGCAAATGGGAGTTGCGGTAGTTGATGTTCCATCATTGCTCCTTAAGTTGTTTTTCGGGTTGGTTGAGAACGTGCTTGTTTTCGGCGGGCCGGGCGTTACGCCCCCTTGCTTGCCGAGGTAACCCTTGCCTCAGCATGACCACTGTGGAAACAGACCGCAATCCGGTCGTTTGGTTCCAGTGAGGTGCCGTCGCGCAGAATTCTTCCGGCATCGTCAGTGACAATGCTGTAGCCGCGTGCGAGTACGGCCTCTGGGTTCAGATGGGTGAGGCTGGCTGCCAGGCGGGCCAGTGCGTTGCTGCCACGAGTGCTGGTCTGGGTTAATCCGTTATCCAGGCGGCGCTGCAGATTGAGCAGTCTTTCCCGTTGCTGCATGAGGCGTTGTGCCGGGTGCAGCAGGCGATGCGCTAGCAGGTCTAGGCGTTGGCTGCGCTGATCAATAATTTGCCCAAACTGACGGCGCAGTGCGCTCCGGAAATTGGCCAGATGCGTCATGAGCGAGGAAATATCTGGCGCAGCGATTTCTGCGGCAGCGGTGGGTGTTGGTGCGCGCTGGTCGGCAGCAAAATCGGCGATGGTGAAATCGGTTTCGTGTCCGATGCCGGTAACGACCGGAATGACGCTCAGGCGCAGGGTGCGCGCCAGTTCTTCGTCGTTGAATGCCCACAAGTCCTCAATGCTGCCACCACCCCGACAGAGGATGAGTGCATCACATTCACGCCGTTGATTTGCGCTACGTACGGCGGCTGCAATTTGCGCTGCGGCGTTTTCGCCTTGTACCGGTGTCGGGTAAATAATTATATTGATATAGGGCGCACGCCGCCTGAGTGTGCTCAGAATGTCCCTCAGTGCCGCGGCCTGTGGTGATGTCACTATGCCGATGCGACGTGGATAAGCCGGGAGTGGACGTTTGTATTCAGCGGCAAATAGCCCTTCGGCTTCAAGTTTACTTTTGAGGCGGAGAAACTGTTCGTAGAGATTACCGACACCGGCTTTTCGCGCGGCTTCAATATTTAGCTGGAAGTCACCACGTGCTTCGTAGAGCGTGACCAGAACCCGGGCTTCAATGTGCTGGCCGTTTTCAAGTCGCCAGCCGAGCAGTTGCGCCCGGTTGCGGAACATGACGCAGCGCACCTGCGCTGCCGCATCTTTTATTGAAAAGTAAACGTGGCCGGACGTTGCGTAGGTCAGATTTGAAATTTCACCGGCGACCCAGCAGAGAGGAAAAGCGGATTCGAGTCGTTCGCGCGCCAGCCGGTTGAGCATGGACACCGGAATGATGGGTGCTGACGGGGCAAGGCTTGCGCTTGATGAAGGGCTTTCAGACATGCGCCAATTCTACATCTAAGTGAATTCATGCACACCCTGCGGGCATTACAGCGCACTCTTGCTCTGGAACCCTTGCTGCTGCAATGGCTATTTTTCAACTAATTGATTAATAATGACTATTTGTTTAGCCTGTTTTTCCCGCAGAGTAAGAAAAAGTCTTTTGCACACAACACTTAGCTTGCAAAATTGTCTTTAATCCACAAAGTTATCCACAGATTTTGTGGATAATATTTTTGATATTACTTTGGTGTAGGGCTTGCCGCTGAGCCCAGCTCAGGCTAAAGTCCGAGGCTGTAGAAATTCCTTAGGGAGAAAGTGTGTTCTCAATTATTCTGGCTGCCGGCTGGCCCATTTGGCCCTTGTTGTTGGCGTCGATTATTGCCGTCGCCCTGATTATCGAACGCTTGGTGACGCTGCGTCGCTCGAAGGTGCTTCCCGGTGGTTTGTTGCAACGCGTGATTGCCGAATATCGGCAGAATGGTGCTAGCGAAACCATGCTTGCCAATCTCGAAACGCAGTCTCCGCTTGGTCGTGTACTGGCAGCCGGTTTGCGCAATGTCAGCAGTACGCGAGAGATCATGAGAGAGTCGATCGAGGAAACCGGTGGTGTGGTGGCGCATGAACTTGAGCGTTATCTCACAACGCTGGGTACCATCGCATCGATCAGTCCGCTGATGGGCCTGTTTGGTACGGTGGTCGGTATGATCGAAATTTTCGGTTCGCAATCCCCGACGGGAACCAACCCGATGCAATTGGCCCATGGCATATCAGTGGCGCTTTATAACACAGGTTTTGGCTTGGTTATCGCCATACCGGGAATGATCTTCTGGCGCCATTTCCGCGCGCTGGTCAACGGATTCGTGCTTGAGATGCAACAGCAGTCCGTACGACTGGTTGAGGTATTGCACGGCGAGCGCAAGGCTTGAGGAACGAGCGATGAATTTTCAGCGCGGCCGCGATCATGATGTGCCCGAAATCAATCTGATACCGCTGATTGACGTGTTGCTGGTGATCATCATTTTTCTGATGCTGACCACCACCTACGCCAAGTTCTCCGGTCTTGAAATCAACTTGCCGACGGCTGATGCCAGCAAGCAGGCTGAGCAACCAAATGAAGTCAACGTGGCTGTTATGGCGACTGGTCAGGTGCTGGTCAACAAGGCGCCACTGGTGGCAACCGATGTGAAGTCGATCAGTGAAGCTTTGCGCCGCGCTGCGGGCGAGAACAAAGATCCGGTCATTGTTATCAATGCAGATGCCAAGGCCACGCATCAAAGCGTGGTTGATATCATGCAGGCAGCGCAATCGGCTGGTTTTCCTCACATCTCCTTCGCCACCCAATCGCCTCGTTGATGGCGCGCTGATGAGCTTTTCCGGGATCGCACAGCGTCTGCCGCGCTTGTGGTACCGGCAAAATTTGGCCCCGGCGCTACTTCTATCACTTCCCGTTTCCTGGCTGTTCCGCCTGCTGGTGGCCTTGCGTCGTGGGCTGTATCGTTGTGGTGTTTTGCGTTCCCATGCTTTACCGGTGCCGGTTGTCGTGATTGGTAATTTGACTGTCGGCGGCAGCGGCAAGACGCCGCTCGTGCTGTGGCTGGTTGAGCGACTAAGCGAGCAGGGCTGGCACCCTGGGATTATCAGTCGCGGCTATGGCGGCAACATTGAAGGTGTGAACGAAGTGAAGCCGGAGTCCATCGCTTCTGTCGTGGGGGATGAGCCGTTGTTGCTGGTACGGCGCAGCGGCAGGCCGGTATTTGTTGGCGCAGATCGAGTGGCGGCTGGCCGCGCCTTGCTGGCGGCGCATCCAGAATGCGACGTGATTGTTTCAGACGACGGCCTGCAACACTACCGCTTGCAGCGTTCGGCTGAAATTGCTGTCTTTGATGGTCGAGGTGCCGGGAATGGACAACTCTTACCAACGGGCCCTTTGCGCGAGCCGCTGCAGCGTTTGTCGGCCGCTACCGCAGTAGTGTGGAATTCCGTCCCGGTGATGCAGTTACGACGAACTCATCCCGCTTTGTCACAATTCAGCATGCATCTATCCGGTCAGCGGTTTTTTGCGCTAGCGGACCCCCTGCAAAGTTGTACGACAGATGATTTGCGCGGCAAGCGCTTGTTTGCCCTGGCCGGCATTGGTGATCCGGCGCGTTTTTTTAAGCAACTTGAAGCTATGGGGCTCGAATTCGAGGCGCATCCCTTTGCCGATCACCACTGTTACATTGCACAAGATCTTGCCTTTGCGCGCTCCGGGGTGCTACTGATGACCGAGAAGGATGCGGTAAAATGCGCCGCATTGACTGAAGTGGACGCTTGGGTGTTGCCGGTCGAGGCAAAAATTGATGCGTCACCCGATGGCCAAACGCTGTTTGACATTATTCTGGAGAAAATCGATGGACGCACGCTTGCTTGATATTCTGGTCTGCCCGATCTGCAAGGCCAATCTCGAATTTTTCAAGGCGGAGTTGGAACTGGTGTGCAAACCCTGCAAACTGGCTTTTCCCGTACGTGACGATATTCCGATCATGCTCGAAGATGAGGCGCGGCGACTCGAAGCTGCGGGGGACTGATGTCTTCTGAGGGCCTGACCTTCAAGGTCATTATTCCTGCACGCTACGCGTCAACACGTCTGCCGGCCAAGCCACTTCTTGATCTGGGCGGTAAGCCCATGGTTGTCAGGGTGGCCGAGCGCGCTGTGCTTTCCGGTGCACAGGAAGTCTGGGTGGCGACCGATCATGCCGATGTGCAGGCGGCAGCCGAGCGGCATGGCTTGTCGGTGATGCTTACCCGCACCGATCACCCGACCGGAACGGATCGTCTGGCCGAAGTTGTCGAGCAGCGCGGCTGGGATGACGATACGATAGTGGTCAATGTGCAAGGTGACGAACCGCTGATCGATCCGGAAACAATCGCTCAGATGGCGCAGCAACTGGCCGAGAGCGGCGCTGATATTGCCACCGTCGGGCATCCGATCAGTAACGCAGCCGATTTTTTCAACCCGAATATTGTCAAGCTGGTATGCAAAGCTGATGGCGATGCGCTGTATTTTTCCCGCGCGCCAATTCCCTATGCACGCGATCATTTCGCCGGTACGGAAGGGCGGGAGTCATTGCCAGCGGCACTGCCGGCGTACCGGCACATTGGTCTTTATGCCTATCGCGTTCGTTTTTTGCGTGCTTACGCCTGTTTGACGCCTTCGCCGCTGGAAGGGTTTGAGGCACTCGAGCAGTTGCGCGCGTTGTGGCATGGCTTCCGCATCAGTGTGCTGATATCGGATCACCTCCCGATGCCGGGCGTTGATACGCCGGGAGATGCGGTGCGCATGCAGGACTGGTTCAAAAAAATATGAATACATCCTAAAATGTCTTGAAATCGTTTGACCGTACAGCCAATAGAAGGTACTTTCCACTCTCAAAAAAACGGCAGCACTAATGCGGTCAGTACAGCCTGATGTTTTCTAAATCAACTTTATTCGGTTCTCTCGGGGGGTAAAGAGCAATGAGACTTATTATTCTTGGCGCGCCAGGCGCAGGTAAAGGTACACAAGCACGGTTTATCTGCGAAAAATACGGTATTCCGCAGATTTCCACCGGCGATATGCTGCGGGCTGCGATAAAAGCCGGGACAACGCTTGGTATCGAAGTCAAAAAAATCATGGATACAGGCAGTCTGGTCTCTGACGAGATCATCATCGGTTTGGTCAAGGAACGGTTGAAACAACCAGATTGTCAGTCCGGCTACCTGTTTGACGGCTTTCCGCGCACGATTCCGCAGGCGGAGGCGATGAAATCGGCAGCAGTGGCTCTGGACTTCGTGCTGGAAATCGATGTGGCCGATTCGGAGATCGTCGAGCGCATGAGCGGTCGTCGTGTGCATATCGTTTCCGGACGGACATACCACGTCACGTTCAATCCGCCCAAAGTCGAGGGAAAAGACGATGTGACCGGTGAAACGTTGATTCAGCGCGACGACGACAAGAAAGAAACTGTTTTAAAGCGTCTTGATATTTATCATTCCCAGACCAAGCCTTTGATCGAATACTATGGCGCGTGGTTTGCAACAGGTGATGCCAGCGCTCCGAAATGCCGAAAAATTGCCGGCGTGGGCAGTGTCGATCAGATTAAACAGGCGGTTTTCGCGGCATTGAACTAATTTGGGCGCCAACGATCAATAGGTCCGTCTTCCGGACGGGCAGGATCTTGGGCCGTTAAAGTAAGCGTTACCTCCCGCAAGAGGAGGGCGTATTGATTAATGCAGATGATTGAGTGATCTGGCACCCGAGGAGTCTTCCGGAGGGGCTGTGCAATCTTGATAGGGGGTGTTCATGTCCGCAGGTCTTGTTTTCGCGCTCGTATGCGCAGTGGTCGCAGTGCTTTATGGCGCTGTAATGACCAAGTGGATTCTCTCGTTGTCGCCTGGCAACGATCGTATGCAGGAGATCGCCAAGGCGATTCAGGTGGGCGCATCAGCTTATCTGAACAAGCAGTACACGACGATTGCCATTGTTGGCCTTGTTCTGACTATTCTCATTAGCCTGTTTCTGGGCAAATTGATGGCCGTTGGTTTCGTTATTGGCGCCGTGCTCTCAGGCGCCACTGGTTTTATCGGCATGAATGTCTCGGTGCGCGCCAATGTGCGTACGGCCGAAGCCGCACGTAGCGGTATCGCGGCGGCTCTGGATGTGGCGTTCAAGGGCGGTGCCATCACCGGTATGCTGGTCGTTGGTCTTGGGCTCCTTGGCGTGGCAGGTTACTACAGCTACCTGCGCGGCAACGGTGTTGATTTTCAGCACGCGGTGGAGCCGCTGGTTGGATTAGCGTTTGGCGGTTCGCTGATTTCCATTTTTGCCCGGCTTGGTGGTGGTATTTTTACCAAGGGTGCTGACGTTGGCGCCGATCTGGTGGGCAAGGTCGAAGCCGGCATTCCTGAAGATGACCCGCGCAACCCGGCGGTGATTGCCGATAACGTCGGTGATAACGTTGGTGACTGTGCCGGTATGGCGGCTGACCTTTTTGAAACCTATGCCGTGACAGTGGTGGCGACGATGGTGCTCGGGGCGATGATGCTCAAGGGCGTAGCCAATGCCAACGACAATCTGATTATCTATCCTCTGGTTCTTGGCGGAGTGTCGATCATCGCTTCGATTGTCGGCTGTTTTTTCGTCAAGGCCAATGAGGGCGGCAAGATCATGAATGCGCTCTACCGCGGCCTAGCCGTGGCGGGCGCGCTGGCGCTGATTGCCTTTTACCCGGTGACGACCTGGATGCTTGGTTCGGGTGTTCAGATGGCAGATGGCAAGATGATCAGTTCGCTGAGCATCTTTGGTGCAGCAACAGTTGGTTTGGTGCTCACCGGTTTACTGGTGTGGATTACCGAGTACTACACCGGTACCGATTTTGCTCCGGTCAAGTCTGTAGCAGAGGCTTCAACGACCGGGCATGGAACCAACATCATCGCCGGCCTGGGTGTTTCGATGAAGTCGACAGCGCTGCCTGTGCTTTCAGTGTGCATGGCAATTTATATTACCTTTGCTCTGGCAGGCCTGTACGGCATTGCCATTGCGGCAACCTCGATGCTGTCGATGACCGGCATTATTGTCGCGTTGGACGCCTATGGGCCGATCACTGACAACGCCGGTGGTATCGCCGAAATGGCTGGTTTGCCGCAGGAAGTGCGTGACGTGACCGATCCGCTCGACGCCGTAGGTAACACCACCAAGGCGGTGACCAAGGGCTACGCCATCGGATCGGCCGGTCTGGCCGCACTGGTTCTGTTTGCCGACTACACGCATGCTCTGGAGGCTCGATTCAATTACGTGATGACATTTGATCTGTCTGATCACATGGTGATCATCGGACTCTTTGTCGGTGGTCTGATCCCTTACCTGTTCAGTGCCATGGCCATGGAAGCGGTCGGGCGTGCTGCCGGTTCAGTCGTCGTCGAAGTACGTCGTCAATTCAAGGAAATTCCCGGCATCATGGACGGCACAGCCAAGCCGGATTATTCGCGTGCCGTCGGGATGCTGACTACGGCAGCGATCAAGGAAATGATTGTCCCATCACTTCTGCCCGTTTTAGTGCCTGTGGTCGTCGGCCTGTTATTGGGGCCGAAGGCGCTCGGGGGCTTGTTGATGGGCACCATCATCACCGGCCTGTTTGTCGCTATTTCAATGACGACGGGCGGCGGTGCGTGGGATAACGCCAAGAAATACATCGAGGATGGTCATTTCGGTGGCAAGGGTTCTGAAGCACACAAGGCTTCGGTGACCGGTGACACCGTGGGCGATCCCTACAAGGATACCGCCGGCCCGGCGGTCAACCCGCTGATCAAGATCATCAATATTGTTGCCCTGATGATTGTGCCGATCCTGCCGCTGGCTTCCTGATTTCCTGAGCGTTTGAAACACCAACGGGGCAGCCAAGGCTGCCCCGTTGGCATGGGGTGTTGATATTAGAGCGTAAGCCCCGGATTCAAGGTGTAGAGGCCGGTCAGACTGGCCTGGTCGAGGATGTGCCCTTGCATCGCCTCGCGTACTTGCTGACCGGTAAATGTGCCCTCAAGAGGAAGTTTGTCTACATCCAGCGCAAAGAGGGTGAACACATAGTGGTGGAGAATTTCATCGTTCCAGGGCGGGCACGGGCCGTCATAGCCGAAGTAGTCACCGCGCATGTCGTTGTCACCGGCAAACCATCCGGTGTAATCATTGACGCCCTGACGCGTTCCATGACGACCGGCCGGGCCAGGCTTGCCGCGCGGTGTTACGTCATCTGAAAATTCACCTTGCTTGATTTCATTGAGCGTCGCCGGCAGTTCAATCAGCACCCAGTGGAAAAAATCAATACGCGGCAAGGTGGCTGGAACACTGCGGCCATCCTGGTTTACATCATCGCCTTGGCTGGGCACGTCCGGGTCGTGGCAGATGAGCGCAAAAGACTTTGTCCCCTGTGGTGCGCCGCTCCATGACAGCTGCGGATTGTGGTTTCTGCCAAGACAGACGTGGTGAGTCGAATCCGGAATGCAAAAAGCAAAATCACCAGAGATCTTCTGCCCTTCATTGAAGCTGGTACTGGTCAGTTTTATCATTGGCTCCTCCTGTTGGTTTATTCGGCTGCACGGCGTTTGAAATCGTTCAAACGGAAACCTGTCACCCATAGTGTAGCGAAATAAATGGCACCGCCAAAGCCGACCAGAAGTGACAAGCGCAGCAGGCGTTCCATTAGGTTCCAGCGCATCCACTCAGCGGTTTCACCACTGGCAAACCAGAGGGCAAGGCCCATGGTCAGCATGGCCGTCAGCAGCTTGGCGTAAAACACCGGCCAGCCCGGTTGCGGTATGTAAATGCCGTGCCGACGCAGCCCGCGATAGAGCAACAGGGCATTCAGACAGGCCGCTAAACCGATTGAAAGTGCCAGTCCAGCGTGTTTGAGCCAACCGATCAGGGCCAGATTGAGTACTTGCGTAACGAAGAGAGTGAGTAGCGCGATTTTCACCGGAGTGCGGATGTTCTGCCGGGCGTAAAAGCCGGGTGCCAGTACCTTTACCAGAATCAGACCAAGCAGGCCGACGCTGTAGGCGACCAGTGCGTCCCGGGTCTTGAAGACGTCTACGGCGGTGAACGCCCCGTGATGGAACAGGGTGGTGATCAGCGGTACGGCAATGAGAGCCAGCGCCAAGGCAGCCGGCGCTGCCAGCAGCAGGGTCAGGCGCAAACCCCAATCGAGAAGCTTTGAATAGTCGTCAAATTTTCCACCGGCGTGATATTTTGCCAGCGAGGGCAGGAGAATGGTGCCTAGTGCGGCACCCAACATACCGGCGGGGAATTCCATCAGGCGGTCTGCGTAGTACAGCCAAGACACACTCCCGGTGCCGAGAAAGGAGGCGAATACGGTGTTAATCAACAGGCTGAGCTGGGCTACCGAAACGCCGAGTACGGCTGGTGCCATCAATTTGAGAATGCGTCGGACCCCGGGGTCTTTCCAGTCAAACGAAAATCGAGGCAGCATGTCGATTCGTTTCAGGCTGGGGAATTGAAATGCCAGTTGCAGAGCCCCGCCAAGAAGAACGGCCCAGCCCAGCACCATGACCGGCCGCTCAAAACTTGGAGCTGCAAAGAGCGCCATGCCGATAAAGGAAAGATTAAGCAGTACCGGGGTAAACGCCGGGACGGCAAAACGGCTCCAGGTGTTGAGTACGCCACCCGAGAGGGCCACCATCGACATGAATAAAATGTAGGGGAAGGTGATTCGAGTCAACTCAACCGTCAGGGCAAATTTGTCCGGTTCGGCTGCAAAGCCCGGCGCGGAAATGTAGACCAGAATGGGAGCGGCCGCCATGCCGAGCAGGGTGACGGCGAGCAGAATGAGGAAAAGCAGCGTGGAGACATGGTCGACGAGTTTTTTGGCGGCTGTATCACCGCCTTTGTTCTTGTATTCGCCGAGAATGGGCACAAACGCCTGAGAAAACGCGCCTTCCGCAAACAGCCGACGCAACAGATTAGGCAGCTTGAAGGCTACAAAGAAAGCGTCGGTGAGCATTCCTGCGCCAAAAATTCGGGCGATAACAAAATCACGCACGAAGCCGAGGATGCGCGAGAGCAGGGTCATTCCGCTGACGGTGGCGAGAGCTTTTAGCAGATTCATTGTGGTTTTGTGCCGCCTTGTCGTGCGCCAGGCGCGGGAGCCGTCATCTTAGCTGTTATGAGCCGGCCGGCAATAGCCCTGATTGAAAAGGTGAAAAACGTCTTGCATCTGCCGATGTAAATCTGTAAGATTGCGCGTTTTCGATCAACGCAATAGATTTTTTAGGGACTGACATACATGGCCAATAGCGCACAAGCCCGCAAGCGCGCCCGCCAAACCGTTAAGCAACGCGCCCACAACGCCAGCCTGCGCTCAACACTGCGCACGGCCGTAAAGCGTGTGCAAAAGGCGATTGTCGCTGGCGATAAGGCTGCCGCTCAAAGCATTTATCAAGAATCCGTTTCGGTGATCGATCGCATCTCCGACAAGAAGATTATTCACAAGAACAAGGCGTCGCGTCACAAGAGTCGCCTTTCGGCCCAGATTAAGGCATTAACTCTGGCTGCCTAAGCTGGTTGCTGAAACGCAGTAAATCAGAAACGGCGTCTGCGGACGCCGTTTTTCTTTGGGTCGTGCCAAATAGATATGCTCTTCAAAGTCGTCAGTGTCTCCAAGCGTGTGTAATCTTGGCTGCAAATAATCAAGCGATACGAAAAAAATAGACACTTGGCTTTCTTTCGTATAATTTACTGCATATAGTCGTTACATCTATTTGATATAGAGGTAGTTTATGCAGCTATCGTCTACAGCAAAATACGGTTTCCGTATTCGAACACGGAGCGGAGCCGTAGTTGATAATTTGTTGATATTCGGTCGAGATGAACCCGATGCTGAGCGCAAGTTGCGCCAGATCTATCTGGGTTGTGAAATTCTTGAAGCCAAGCGTTTGCTGATTCAGGCGCCGCGCAGCGGCCCGGTGACTTACGAAGACATTGTTGATCTTATCTCCGGCCCGGCGTCAGTCGAGCCCTCTAAGTAGCGCCTGTTTAAAGAAAATTTTGTTGCCGCAGTTCCGCGTACAAAGCGGCATAGTTCTTGGCGCCACTGCTTGATGGATTGTGGCTGAAGACATCCCTGTTTTTTGACGGGCTTTCAGCGACAGATACATTTTCCGCAATAACGGTTTCGCAAACTTCCGTGTTATAGCGTTCACGCAGAATGCTTTGTACATCTTCGCTCATCTTGCGGCGCTTGTCATAGCGCGTCAGCAGATAGCGCCGCTCAACCCGCCGTTTAAGTACCGGTTCGAGAATCGCCAGCGTGCGCGTCATGTGATCAGCCGCTTGCAATGACAGGTAGTCAGTTGAGACCGGGATAAGCAAAATGTCACACGCAAAAATTGCATTGAGCGCCAGAACGCCAACGTAGGGACAGCAGTCGATGAGTGTGTTCTGTATTTGATTGGCAGGTGCGGATGCGTCAACGCAGTCGAGGCCGGCGCGCAGTTTGTTCAGGATGGCGGGGCCTTTGCCGAAAATCGAGTCGACCTTGATCAATTGCTGGTGTGAGGGAATGAGTCGACCAATGCCTTCCCAGGGGATGGCCAGTTCATCAAGCGCACTGGTACCTTGATAAAAACCGAAGAGGGTGCGTCCTGAGTCCAGCGGCGTTGAACCATGAATTCCGGAGAGGTGGCACTGCGGGTCCAGATCAAGAAGAAGCGGCTGCCCACCGTCACGGACAGCGGCGGCGGCGAGGTTGAGCGTCGTCGTGGTTTTACCGACGCCACCTTTTTGGTTAAAAACAGCGATGCGCATGCCGCATTGTAGCTTGTTGGGTGGCTGTCGCGTACTACCTGAAGCTCTGTTTTGGCCTGTGCTTATATACAAGCATCCGGTTTTCCCTTAAAATTCCACCCCTTGCTATATTCGGTGTGCAAGGTTTTCAAGCAGGTTCCGATGCGTGATTTTTCCGGCGGCGCAAGCCGCCGTTTCAATTTTAGGACCTCATCAAGGGGTTGTATATGCCACACCTAATGAACACCTATGCCCGGTTGCCGGTTGCTTTCAGTCATGGCGATGGAAGTTGGATAACGGACACTGAGGGAAAAATTTATCTCGACGCGTTGTCTGGCATCGCCGTCAATACGCTTGGCCATAATCATCCGGTACTGGTCTCGGCGCTTGCCGCACAGGCGGGGCGTCTGCTGCATACCTCCAATCTGTACCGCATGCCGCAACAGGAACAACTGGCCGACAAGCTGGCCGGCTTGGCGGGCATGGAAGAGGTTTTTTTCTGCAACTCGGGCTGTGAGGCTAACGAGGCAGCGATTAAGATTGCACGTTATTACGGGCACCAGCGCGGAGTCGACAGTCCGGCCATCATCGTGATGGAGAAAGCTTTCCACGGGCGCACCATGGCGACCCTGTCGGCGACCGGCAACCGCAAGGCACAGGCCGGTTTTGAGCCGCTGGTTTCGGGTTTTGTGCGGGTGCCGTACAACGATCTTGAAGCGATCCATAACATTGCCGAACACAACCCCAGTGTTGTGGCGGTAATGCTTGAAATCGTGCAGGGTGAAGGTGGCATCAATATAGCTGACCTCGACTATCAGCGTGATCTGCGCAAGCTCTGCGACGAAAAGGGTTGGCTCCTGATCTGTGATGAAGTGCAATGTGGTATGGGGCGCACCGGTACATGGTTCGGCTTCCAGCATTCTGGCATCCTCCCGGATGTTGTGACACTGGCCAAGGGGCTGGGTGGCGGTGTTCCGGTCGGTGCATGCCTTACCGCAGGAAAAGCGGCGGGTCTGTTCAAGCCGGGCAATCACGGGTCGACGTTCGGCGGCAACCAGTTGGCGACGACGGCGGCGCTGACGACCATCGAAGTGATCGAGAAGGACGGCCTGATGGCCAATGCCGTGGCCGTTGGTCGGATTGTCCGTGAAGGGTTGGCCAAGGCTCTGGAAGGTGTTTCAGGTGTTGTTGATATCCGTGGCCAGGGTTTGATGATCGGGATCGAACTGAATCGTCCGTGTGGCGAGTTGGTAGTTCGGGCTCTAGATTCCGGACTGCTGATCAATGTAACCGCCGATAAAGTGGTTCGGCTATTGCCGCCGCTGACTTTTACTGTCGATGAAGGCCGGGAACTGGTGTCGCGCTTGACCGTGCTGATTCTGGATTTTCTTGCGGTCTGATTGGGAGTAGTTATGACTAGCGAAAAGCCGGGCATTAAACACTATTTGCAGTTCAATGATTTTTCGCGCGCGGAATACGATTACCTGTTTGAACGCACGCGCTGGATCAAAGAACAGTTCAAATCCTACAAACAATACTGGCCTTTAAGCGACCGTACGCTGGTGATGATTTTCGAGAAGGCCAGTACGCGCACGCGCCTTTCCTTTGAGGCGGGCATGCAGCAACTGGGTGGTACGGCAATCTACCTCAATACACGGGATTCACAGCTTGGTCGCGGTGAGCCGGTTGAAGATGCGGCACAGGTTATTTCGCGCATGAGTGATGCGGTAATGATCCGTACCTTTGAGCAGGATATGGTCGAGCGTTTTGCCGCTAACTCACGGGTGCCGGTTATCAATGGGCTGACCAACGAGTATCACCCGTGCCAGATCATGGCAGATATCTATACCTACATCGAACACCGAGGCCCGATTCAGGGCAAGACCGTGGCTTGGATCGGCGATTCGAATAACGTCTGCAATACCTGGCTACAGGCTGCCGAGGTGCTGGATTTTAATGTGCACGTGTCGACGCCGCCGGGCTACGAAGTTGAGCCGGAACGTGCCGGGCTTTACGGCACGGATCACTTTGAACAGTTTGCCGATCCGATGGATGCGGCGCAAGGTGCCGATATCGTGACCACCGATGTGTGGACGTCGATGGGATTTGAAGCTGAAAACGAAGAACGAAAACGTGATTTCGCTGACTGGCAGGTCGATGCCGAGATGATGCGCGCCGCCGGCCCGGAAGCACTATTTCTACACTGCCTGCCGGCGCATCGTGGTGAAGAAGTTTCCGCCGAAGTGATCGATGGGCCGCAGAGCGTGGTGTGGGATGAAGCAGAGAACCGTTTGCATGTACAAAAGGCGCTGATGGAGTTTGTTCTCCTCGGTAAAGTGAATTCGTAAGTGTGGAGTTACAAATGAGCGATATCAAAAAAGCAGTTCTGGCGTATTCGGGTGGTCTGGATACTTCGGTTATTCTCAAATGGTTGCAGGATACCTATCAGTGCGAAGTGGTGACCTTTACGGCTGATCTCGGTCAGGGTGATGAGTTGGAAGCGGCACGTCCGAAAGCCATCAAGTTCGGCATCAAGCCGGAAAATATTTACATTGACGATCTGCGCGAAGAATTCGTACGGGATTATGTTTTTCCGATGTTTCGTGCAAACACTGTGTACGAAGGCGAGTATCTGCTCGGTACATCAATTGCACGTCCGCTGATCGCCAAGCGCATGATTGACATCGTTAACCTGACCCAAGCTGAAGCGATCGTGCATGGTGCGACTGGCAAGGGGAACGATCAGGTGCGTTTTGAGCTGGGCGCCTACGCGCTCAAGCCCGGCATCAAGGTGATTGCACCGTGGCGAGAATGGGATCTGTTGTCGCGCGAGAAACTGCTTGCCTACGCCGAGAAGCACGGCATTCCGGTCGAGATGAAGCACAAACAGGGTGGTTCGCCCTACTCGATGGACGCCAACCTGTTACACATCAGCTATGAAGGCCGCCATCTTGAAGATCCGTCGGCTGAAGCCGAAGAATCGATGTGGCGTTGGACCGTGTCGCCTGAAGCCGCGCCGGATGCAGCCGAATATATCGATCTTGAGTTTGAAAAGGGCGATCTGGTTGCCATCAACGGCAAGCGCATGCCGGCGCACGAACTATTGGCAACGCTCAACCAGTTGGGCGGCAAGCATGGTGTTGGCCGCATTGATCTCGTTGAGAACCGTTACGTCGGCATGAAATCGCGTGGCTGCTACGAAACGCCGGGTGGAACGATCCTGTTGCGTGCACACCGTGCTATCGAGTCGATTACACTCGACCGTGAAGTGGCTCACCTCAAGGACGACCTGATGCCGCGCTATGCCAGCATGATCTACAACGGTTACTGGTGGAGTCCGGAACGTATCGCTTTGCAGACACTCATCGACCAAACGCAGGCGCGGGTCAATGGCTGGGTCAGAATCAAGCTGTACAAGGGCAATGTCATCGTTACCGGCCGTGATTCAAAGACCGATTCGCTGTTCGACTCAACTATTGCGACCTTTGAAGACGATGCTGGCGCTTACGATCAGAAGGATGCAGGCGGTTTCATCAAACTCAATGCGCTCCGCATGCGCATAGCCGCTAATCTGGCTAGTCGCCAGAAAGACTGATTATCAAGGTAGTTCTCTGATGTTCGGGTTTACTGAGGAGCAGGTATCGGGCTTTGGCATGACCTTCGGGATCGGTGCTTTCATGCTCTACATGCTCTTCATCATCGGGGAACTGGCCTGGAAGTCCAAAGCCGGCAAGGTTGGCACCTTGGTTCTTTTTTTCGTACTGTCCTTCGGCATGCTCGGTTTTATCGCCAAGGCCATCATTCAAAAAATGTGGGGAGTCTGAAATGTCTCAATTTGAAAATGTGAGCGTCATCAAGCAGGCCAACGTTTATTTTGATGGCAAGTGCGTCAGCCATACCGTCCAGTTCGCTGACGGAACAAAAAAAACGCTAGGCGTTATCCTGCCGTCGTCGCTGACCTTCAATACCGCTGCGCCGGAGGTTATGGAGGGCGTCGGCGGTACTTGCCGGGTTCGTCTGAAAGGTGAGAGTGATTGGAAAAACTATCTTGTTGGACAGTCATTCGATGTCCCCGCCAACTCGTCGTTTGAGATTTCCTGTGACGAGCCCTATCACTACGTTTGTCATTTTGGTTAAGCGGAGGTACTGATGCCATCTTTCGATTTTTCTTCAGAAGTGGACATGGTGGCGCTGAAGAATGCCATCGATTCGGCCGGAAAAAAAATCATCGGACGCCACGACTTCAAGGGCACAACCGCCAAGGTTGAATTGAACGAGAAGGACAAGATCATCACCCTGCTTGCCGACTCCGACTTTCAACTCAACCAGATCAAGGACCTGTTGTTCCCGGAGATGGAAAAAAAAGAGCCGGATTGCACCAAGCGCCTTGATTTGCAGGCTGTGCAAAAAGTTTCGGGTGACAAGGTTAAGCAGGATCTGAAAATCAAGATCGGCATTGAAAGCGAGTTGTCCAAGAAAATCGTCAAAATGCTTAAAGACTCGAAACTCAAAGTTCAGGCGTCGATTCAGGGCGATGCAGTACGTGTGACGGGGGCCAAACGCGATGTGTTGCAGGAGGCCATTACTCTGGTGAAGAAATCAATCACCGATTTTCCGATCAAGTACGGAAATTTTCGCGATTGAAGGCTGTGTTGAACCGGAGGCAGTCAGTGCTTCCGGGTGAAGAGTTATGATGATGTCGTCAAAGACTGCTGAAGGTTTGGAAGAGATAGAAGGAAGCAAACCTAGCGCAAATTTCTGGGTTGAAGAGTTGCGTCGGGTGTCGATGGCGGTCAGCAAGACGACCAGTAAGCCATCCGCAAGCCGAAATCAGGTGTTTTATCTTTTGCACTGGACGCCGGATGCCTGTGGTTTCGGTGTGACTGTACACAAAGGACGTGATCCCGAGAGTGCCGAGGAGTGGTGGAGCATTGATCGCGCCTTGGTCAAACCGCCTCCATTCGTGAGTGAAGAGGATGTCAGTATCCTGCGCATGCTGT
The DNA here is from genome assembly GCA_038203745.1 of Burkholderiales bacterium. Taxonomy (GTDB): domain Bacteria; phylum Pseudomonadota; class Gammaproteobacteria; order Burkholderiales; family Rhodocyclaceae; genus Propionivibrio. The sequence continues at coordinate 21,568 of JBBRDR010000010.1, forward strand.
GGGCTGAGCGGGCGCATGATATTGGATTGCGCGCTTTTGGCCTGGGGCCGAAGCATGGCGGCGAATTGGTGCAACGCATGGCGCAGACGGGTCGTCTTTGTCCGGCCAATGACTTTTCTACCCTGCTGCTGGCCGAGGCACGCCCGGCCAGCGTGAGTTGGCGTCCCGATGCCAACGGGCGCCAAAAACCCTATTTCGTGGCAACGCCCGAAGCCAGCCTGATCATCCCATTGCAGCCTCCATGGTATGTTGATCTGGATAAGGGCGTGATTGGCGAGCTTGAAGTGCGAGGTAATCCCGCTGTTATTGCGCGCCTGTTTTCGCAGCAACCGCTGTCATCGATGGAAGCGGCATTGATTGTTGAGGCCCTATCTGAAATCACGCCTGAATCGGTAATCCCGCCTGAATTTGATACCGCCCCGTTGCGGGTCATCGAAGCGGATCTGGCCCCCGTACTTGTTTTTCAGACGCTGAATACTCATGGCAACAGGGGTTGGCGGGAGTACGCTTCCAGTTATAACGCCGGCTCATTTGACGTGGTATTACCGGTATTCCGTTATCAGGATGCAGAGATCAAGCCGGATGATATTCGGGATTTCTCAACGTTATCTGACGGTGAGATAGTTCGTGTTCTGCGTCAGTACGATCGGGAAAAAGAACTGATCGAGAAGCTATCTGAAACAGGGCTGCAGAAAATTCCGGGTTATGCGCTGCATACTTTCGGTAGTCCACCCGATAACGCGTATGGATTGGCCAATGAAGCCTCTTGGCAGGCCTTTATGCAAGTATCCTTGGATGTTTTGCGTAATGCCGGCTGGCAAATCGAGTTCGAAGAAGATTTCCGTCATCACGCTTTGGAAATCGAAGGCTGGGAGGCTGAACTTCTCGAAGCGGATAGCGGCTGGTTTGATCTGGATATGGGGATCATTGTCGAAGGCGAGCGCTTGCCGCTGGCGCCTTTGCTGGCTTCCCTTTTCCGGCGCGATGCGCGTTGGCTGGATACGACTCTGTTGCAGCAAATTCCCAATGACGAGATGATCGAGCTGAGAACGCCTGCCAATCTTCGAATTCTTGCACCCGCTGGACGGTTGAAGCCATTGGCGTCAACCTTGATTGATCTCTTCGATGGATTTTCCGGCGGCAATACTCTACGTCTTTCACGTTTTGATGCGCCACGACTGGCTGAGTTAACCGATACCAGCCGCTGGCAGTTCCGCGGTCAGCGAGACGTGCTGGCGCTTGCCGATCAGTTGTCTTTGGCTCAGGGAATCAGTCACATTGATTCGCCTGCGGGTTTGGGGCTGGAATTGCGCTCATATCAGAGGGAGGGACTGGCCTGGCTGCAGTTTCTGCGTGAGCAAAAGTTGTCCGGCATTCTGGCTGACGATATGGGGTTGGGAAAAACAGCCCAGGCGCTGGCGCATCTGCTGCTTGAAAAAGAAGCCGGGCGACTGGATCGTCCGGCACTGATCGTTTTGCCTACGTCGCTTGTTTTCAACTGGAAGAATGAAGCGGCGCGTTTTGCACCGAGCCTAAGCATCCTTTCATTGCATGGTGCAGAACGTAAAGGCCGCTTTGCTGAAATTCCTAAACATGACGTGATATTGAGCACTTATCCGCTGCTCTGGCGGGATTCGCACGAGTTGACTCAACACCGTTATCACCTGCTTATTCTCGATGAGGCACAAACGGTCAAGAACGCCCGCAGTCAAGGTGCCGAGGTTGTGCGCCGGATCGACGCACGCCATCGTCTTTGCCTGACCGGCACACCGCTGGAAAACCATCTGGGTGAATTATGGAGTCAGTTCGACTTTTTGCTGCCAGGTTTTCTGGGCACCAGCAACACGTTTACCAAGTACTGGCGTACCCCCATTGAAAAGCAGGGTGATATGCCGCGCCGGAACCTGTTGGCCCGACGCATTCGCCCCTTCATTTTGCGCCGAAAGAAAGAAGAGGTGGCGCGAGAACTTCCGCCAAAAACGATCATCGTACGCAAGGTTGAACTTGCCGGGAGCCAGCGTGACCTGTACGAAACGGTGCGTGCGGCTATGGATGCGATGGTTCGTGAGGAGGTCGCCAACAAGGGCTTTGGTCGCAGCCAGATCGTAATCCTGGATGCCTTGCTCAAACTGCGTCAGGTGTGTTGCGATCCGCGTCTGGTCAAGGCCTTGTCAGCGCAAAGGGTACAGGAACGAGCCAAGCTGGATCTGCTGATGACCATGTTGCCCGAGCAGGTGGATGAGGGGCGGCGAATTCTGCTCTTCTCACAATTTACCAGCATGCTCTCTCTAATCGAAGTGGAACTAAAAAAAGCCGGCTTGGACTACGTCATCCTGACCGGGGATACTACGGATCGCGAAACCCCCGTGCGGCGATTCCAAGCGGGTGAAGTCCCGATTTTTCTGATCAGTCTCAAGGCGGGAGGCGTCGGCCTCAATCTTACCGCAGCCGATACCGTCATCCACTATGATCCGTGGTGGAATCCAGCGGTGGAAAATCAGGCGACCGATCGAGCTCACCGTCTTGGTCAGGACAAACCGGTCTTTGTCTACAAGCTGATCATCGCAGGTAGCATTGAAGAAAAAATTCTTGCTTTGCAGGAACGAAAAGCGGAACTCGCTGCCGGAATCCTGTCCGAAGATCACAGTATCGATCTGAAGTTCGGAGAAGACGATATTGCTGCACTTTTTGCTCCTTTGCCCACGTGAGGGCAGGGTGGTGGCGACAAGGTATTTGCTGTTTTGGCAATCCATTCGCAGCATGCGTTGTTTGACCCGCCAGCCAAGGACGAGGATAATCACACGTTTGCGGTCAGATGGCCTGTTCGTTAACAGTCGTGTGGGACAGGCTTTGATTTGATGCGTATTTTGTTAGCAGAAGGTCTTGATCCGGCTAGGATATGGTTGGATCAAAACAGGAGAAAAACAGGACTTTACCCATGAGTAAAAACCATTCAGCACTTGCCATCGACCCCTATTACGAAGGGGTGCCGGCGTATATGACCGAGGTCTACGATTGGGCCTATGTCGATCCAAAGTGGGTGCGTGCGCTGGATAAAGTCTGGGTTGTCCGGGTTCTGTTGTTTTTGAATGATCAACGCCTGATGCGGGCCTATCTGAACGAGATCAAGGCAGGGATGCGCGTCTGGCAACTCGCCCACGTCTATGGTGACCTGGTTACGCGTGCAGCGCAAAAAGTCGGTCCGACCGGTATATTCCACCTGACCGATATAACGCCGATCCAGATTGAGCATGGCCAACGCAAGTTGGCCGGTATGGAATGGACAAAAGTTATTCGCAGTGATGCAGCTGTTTTTCCCGGCGCAGAGTTCGTTGATTACGACCTGATTTGTAGCTTCTTCCTGTTGCACGAAGTTCCTGACGAGAAAAAGTACGAAATTGTTGATCACATGCTGGAAAAACTTCCCAAGGGGAGCAAAGTGGTTTTTGTCGATTACCATAACCCCGCGAAATGGCAGCCGATCCGTTACATCCTCAAACTCGTCAATCGCTATCTGGAGCCATTTGCCGAGGCGTTGTGGAAGAACGAGATTCAGCATTACGCAAGCAAAGCCGATCAATTTACCTGGCGCAAGCGTACCTACTTCGGTGGGGTGTATCAGTGCGTGGTGGTTGAGCACAAAACCTGAAATCAGAGGACGTTAAAGAAGCGCCAATTTTCTGCTCGCGCTTACATTTCCCGTCCTTCCCCCGCTTCCTCATATGTTTGTCCGTCCCGGATGTGATAAATCCGTTTGAACGTCGGCAGAATCTTCTCGTCGTGGGTGACGACAATGATCGCGGTCTGGTGCTGTTTGGCCATGCGATTGAGGATGCGCATGACGCCAATTGCGCGTTCGCTATCAAGTGGCGCGGTCGGTTCGTCGGCAAGCACGACCGGCGGCTGATTGGCCAACGCGCGGGCGATGGAAACCCGTTGCTGTTCGCCGCCGGAAAGACTTGATGGTTGCGCTTGAGCGCGATGCTGCACGTCCAGATCGGTCAGCAGTTCCAGTGCGCGGGTTCTCGCCTTGTCGTTCGGCATGCCTGCCAGCATTGGCAGTAGCGCGACGTTGTCAGTGACGTCAAGAAACGGGATCAGGTAGGGTGCCTGGAAGACAAAGCCGATGTTGTCGCGGCGCAGTGCACGCAGATCATGATTCTTCCAGCCGTTGTCATAGATTAATTGATTGCCAAGCCACATTTTTCCAGCCGTCGGTTCGATGACGGCACCCAGACATTTGAGCAGGGTGCTTTTGCCTGAGCCGCTCGGTCCGATCAGGCCGACAACTTCGCCTGGGGCGACGACCATATTGACGTCACGCAGTGCTTCAACGGCCGTGTCACCTTTGCCGTAAACCTTGCGCAAACCTTCGATGCGGATGCCGAGGGCAGCGATGTCTGTCGATGGGCTCATTTTTCAGCCTCCGATCGCTGCGGCCGGGTCGGCCTTCAGGGCCGCGCGGATGGCCAGCGTACTGGCTATGGCGCAGATCAGCATGACCAATACGAAACCGCGTACGGCGTCGCCGGGTTCGAGCAGAACGTATTTTGGAAAAATGGGGGCCCACGCTGTGGCCACCGTCTTGCCCACCATGAAGCCGATCAGACCGAGTCCCAGCGCCTGTTGCAGAATCATTCCGGCAATCGTGCGATCACGCGTGCCGATCAACTTGAGCACAGCGATTTCGCGAATCTTGCCGATGGTCATCGTGTAGATAATGAAGGCAACAATGGCGGCACTGACGATGGACAGAATGACCAGAAACATACCGATCTGGCGTGCTGACGTGGTAATTAGCTTGGCGACCAGGATTTCGCTCATTTCAGACTGCGTATAGGCCTGCACGTGCTTCCAGCGCTCGATATTCCGTGCCGCTACGGTGGGCGAATGCGATTGTGAAACCTGTACCAGAATGGCGTTGACATTATGGCTGATGGTTTGTGATGACTGGATGGCTTCAAGCAGCCCTGGCGTGCCGGGTCGATTTAACGTCGGGTTAGCCGCTGTGCGCGTTCGCTCGTTGCGAATGGCGTCATTGTCTTTGAGAAATTGCGCTTCCTGGCCGTCCTTGAGCGGTATAAAAATCATCGGATCGCCGCCGGAGGAAACCATACGTCTGGTGACACCAACTACCGTGTAGGCATGGCGGCGAATACGGATGCGGTCACCGACGACGAAACCGGTTTTGACGTCGACAACAGCCTCGTAATGACTGCGCATAATCTGGCGGCCGGCTACCAGATAGGGCGGCTCACCGGGCTGGCCGGGCTCGAAACCGACGACCATTGCGCGCACTTCGTCGGCATTTTCGCCGCCGCTCTTGCTTACCTGCATGGTGAGGTAAGTGACATTCGCCGCACGTTGCACGCCCGGCATGCCAAGGATGTCACGATAGACATCGTCGCGCAGACTCGACGCTTCGGCATACGGGCCGAGTGTATTCTTTTGCACCACCCACAGATCGGCTCCACTATTCGAGAGCAGCGCCTGGGCGTCGTCGACCATGCCACGATAGATACCGGCCATGCTCAGGGTGACGCCGATGAGCAACCCCAGGCCCATGCCGGTCAGGACAAATTTGGGCCAGGAATGAAGGATGTCACGTCCGGCTAGGCTGATCATTGTCCTGACCCTGTCAGCGCAGTAACGACCTTGATACGGCTGTCAGCCTTCAAGTTCTTCTCGCTATAAACAACAATATTGTCACCTATAGACAAACCATCGATGACCTGAATGCTGCCGTTTATGTCTCCAGTGCCTAGCTTGACCGGGGCAAACTGAAGGCCGCCGTCGACCAGCTTCCAGACGCCGGTCCGGTCGCCTTGATAGCGCAAGGCGGCATTGGGAATAACGCTCGCCTTGCTGATGACGGGAAGTTGCAAGGTGATCTCGGCGATTTCTCCAACCGAGAGCGTGGCAGGGATCTGTTCAAAGCTGACTTGGGCGAGACGTTCCTCAGTAATACTGTCAGCGATCAGTTCTACGCGGGCGACTTTGCCGGAGAGCGCAACTCTGGGTTGGGAACGTAGCGTGATGCTTGCAGGAAGTCCGGGCTGGAGTCCGCTTGAACGGCTCTGGTCCAGCCTGAGCTTGATCCACAGGCTGCTGGGGTCGACCATGCGGACGGCGCTTTGCCCGGCAACCAGAGTCGAGCCGGGTTCAGCATCGCGCGCAGTGATGACGCCGTCGACCGGTGCCAGCAGGCGGATTTTCGCTCGTTGTATTAGCAGGCCCGCGTGTTCGGCGGCGAGGCGTGCCTGGTCTTGTCGTGCGCCGGCCAGCGTGGCTTCTGCGGTGTTAAGCTGGGCCATTGCCGACTGTTCTTCCTGAAGTTTCCCGTCGACAACGCTGCGTGTGACGAAGTTTTTTTCGCCTAGTTCGACGTAGCGCCCGGCATTGCTCGTAGCGAGTTTGAGTCGAGCCTGGGCGTCGTGCCGTTGCGCTTCGGCAGCAGCGATAGCACTCGTCGCCCGGGCTAGCGCCGCACTGCCAGCAGTTGCACGTTGGTCGAGGTCGATTGGGTCCATTTCGGCCAGTACTTGCCCGGCTTTGACGGCTTCGCCCACGTCGACGGCAACGCTTTGCACCCGGCCGGCGACGGTTGGCCCGATCAGGTAGCTGCGCCTGGCCTCGACGGTGCCTATGCCGAATAGTGTGGGCGACAGATCGGCTTCAGCCACCTCGGAAATCGTCACTTTGATCGGTGCCAGTGGGCCGCTGCGTGCGACGATCAAAGCAAAACCGCCAAGTAGCGCAATGACGGCCAGGATCAGCAGTATTTTCTTCAGGTTGAAACGTGGGCTCATTGGGATTCCTTCAGGCTACGCAGTAACAGGGGGAAAATCCGTTCAGCCGCCGTGTGCATGCCCTGAACGTTATCGGCGAGCATGGATTGCATGAGCAGACCTTGAATCGAACCGAGAAAGAGGGTGACGGCGGCGCTGGTATCGATATTGCCACTGATTTCATGGGCTTCAACTGCTGCGATAATGAGGCCTGAAATGAGCTGGCGATAACGCTGGAGAAGCTTGCGTACAGCGGCCTTGATGGCGGAGTCGGCGGGCTGCTGCAATTCGTTGAAAATCAGCCGTGGCACGCCGGGTTGGCTGATGACAAAGTCAATATGACTGAAGAATACCCGCCGCAAACCTTCCATCGGGCTTGACGCCTGGCGTGCTGCCGTTTCCAGTGTGTCAAGCAAGGCGTTCTCAACCGAATCAATGGCCGCTAGCCAAATCGCCTCCTTGTTCGGGAAGTGGCGAAACAACGCCCCTTGCGTGACACCGATCTCATCGGCGATCTCCTGTGTCGTAATCAACCCCGGGCTGTGTTTGGAGGCAAGACCGATCAGCGTTTCAATGATTTGCGCTTGTCGTGCGTCTGAACTAAGGCGGAGGGCAGCGGTTTTCGGCTTTTTGAGAGACGTCATCGGGCTTTAAGTAAGTAACCAGTTACTTACTATTATAGTGGCTTGATTTGATAAATCAATACGTTTTTATGTCCAAACTATAGGAAGATTCATGAAGAAGAAAAACCCTGAAAGGCTATTTCAAATAGTCGTTCGAGATTAAGGTGTGCCACGTGCTGCGTTGAAATTATCGCCCGGCACGTTTGAGGATTCAGTCTCTTTTCAACCCGCCAATCCAAACCGAATACAACTGATCGGCCAATTGCCGCATGGGCAGGAGGCGTGCAGGTGTTTCAATCTGCATCTGTTCCGGCGTTTGAACGGAAGAAGGTAAGGTGTCGAGGCCATGCACTTCGGTTGGCCATGACTTACACCAGGCGGCGATCATCTCCGGTGTCATTTCAATATGGCATTGCATTCCAAGATGCGGACCAATAACAAACATCTGGTTCGCACAAAACGGGTTGCTGAAAATGCCTTGAGCGTCCGGTGGAATACTAAATGTTTCGCCATGCCACTGAAATACAGTAGCTTCCCCGTTTTCCGCAAGACAATCTCCAAGCCAGTGGCGTGCGTTGGCGTTATTTTCAGCTTTGGCAATCCCCCAGCCGATTTCCTTAACCGGATTGCGTGAGATGACGCCACCCAAGGCCTTGCTCATCAGTTGTCCACCCAGGCAGTGACCGATTACCGGGATGTTTCGTGAGGCGGCATCGCGAATCAACGCACACACCTGTTCGATCCACGTCAGAGGGTCGTTGACGCTCATCGGGCCGCCCATGAAACACAATCCGGAGTAGGCTTCTGCGCTGTTGGGTATGGCCTCGCCACGGTCAATGGCAATCAGTTGCCATGGAATCGAGTGTTGATCGAGGAATGTGGCAAAATAGCCGGGTCCCTCGGTTTTGTTGTGGCGAAAAATGGCGATAGGTTTCATGATCAGGCAGTATCAGAGTGTTCTTGCTGAGTCTCGGTATGCGTTGAATTTTACGCGTGCCGCGTGCTTATGCCTATGCTTTCTGCCTGTTTCGCATGTGCTTGCTGCAGATGTCGGACTGGCCGGGCTGTTTCCGGGCAAAACCTTGCTCACCATCAATGGCGGTCCACCGCGCATCGTGGCCGTCGGTGTCAAAACCGAGGAAGGCGTCAAAGTGATCTCCATTGAAGGAGAAACAGCGACGCTGGAAGTGGATGGCAAAAAACGGGTGCTACGCGTCGGTCAGAACGTGGCCTCACAGGCTTCGGGCAGTGGCTCGGCAAGTGCCGTACTGACTGCCGATAACAAAGGCCATTTTCTGACGACTGGAAATGTCAATGGAACAAGCGTTCGCTTTCTCGTGGATACGGGCGCTTCTCTGGTTTCACTTGGGGCAAGTGATGCGCGCCGACTCGGTATTGATGCCAGCAAGGGACAGCCGGGAATCGCCAACACCGCTAATGGTCAGACCATGGTGTCACGCGTCAAGCTGGATACCGTACGTGTCGGCGAGATTGTTTTGAATAATGTGGATGCCATGGTGCATCAACAGGACATGCCATTTGCTTTACTTGGCATGAGTTTTTTAAATCGTATGGAAATACAGCAGGATGGTCAGACCATGACGCTGAAGAAACGTTACTAGGAGAATTACATGCCCCATCGCGACCAGGAAATAATCATGTTGCGCCGCGAACTTGAAATATTGATGGGCGAACGTCAGAATCTGCTACGGGTTGTAGGCGCAACCGCCGCGCTTATCGCCAGCCTGAACAGCAATCATTTGCCCCTTGGCGCCGTCGAGTCTGCCGATCTGGTCGCCACGTCGATCAATTCGCTGTCTGAAGAGACTTTGCAGGATGCACTGAGTGCCGTGCGTGCAGAAATTGAGGATGAGGAAACTGGCAACGGAAATTAACCCGCTTGCCCGGGCGGTAGAAACTATTCCGGAGATCATCGATCTTGCGCGTTTGCGTTTGGTGCTAAACCCGCATCCTGAACGAACCGTGTTTGTTCAGGATGACGGTGTTGGTGACGAAGAACTGATACCTGCTTCGGTGCTTTTTCCGATTGTCCTGCGCGAAGGCCAGGCCTCAGTGCTGCTCACACAACGTACTACGCATTTGAGAGATCATCCGGGGCAGATCAGTTTCCCCGGGGGGCGCGTCGAGCCCGAAGATTCTTCACCGGCACACACAGCTCTGCGCGAAGCGGAGGAAGAGATCGGTCTGTCGTCCCCGCATATCGAGATCGTCGGCTATTTGCCCGAATACCGGACCGGTACCGGGTTTCGCATCACGCCTGTGGTGGGCATCGTCAGGCCGCCATTCGAATTGCGTCCTGATCCCTTTGAAGTCGCAGAAATATTTGAAGTTCCATTGGCTTTCCTGATGGATTCAGCCAACCACCAACAGCACTCAGCGCACTATCGCGGGAAGTTGCGAAACTACTTTGCCATGCCTTATGGCGACTACTTTATCTGGGGTGCCACAGCGGGCATCATTGTGACCTTATCCCGGGCGCTGGCTCTCTGAGCCTTGCTGCTACAAATGCCGGGTGATGCTGTCAGTTTCTGCAAGTCTTAATGAACCTATAAAAAGCAGTTGAAACCGCTATCAACATGCCCCGCAGGAAATACCCCTGGGGTGCGGAGATCACAGAGCCACAGAGCACACAGAGGTAAAACGAGGCTCACCTTGCAGGGGATTGATCAATTTCACGTAAGCCTTTGTCCCCCAAGGGGGTTTTCTTCGGGGCATGTCCTCTGTGTTTTTCTCCGTGTTCTCTGTGTTGAATGAGGTTTTTAGGATGAATTATGGTATCTTGATTTTTTCAAAAACTAGGCGTGTGCGGTTAGTTCTGCATCGAGCCATCCAACTTTCCGCATGAGTCTTTTTTCCCTGATCGCTGTTTTGCTCATTGAGCAAATTCGCCCCTTGCCTTATCAGCAGGTTGTCTATGAGCCGCTTTTGCGGCTGGCCCGTTTTATCGAGGGGTTTTTTAACGCCGGTGAGCGCAGCCAAGGCCTGCTGGCTTGGTTGTTGGCCGTCGGCGGGCTGGTTCTCCTCGCCGGTGGGGGGTACATGGCGCTCCACTCAATCAACCCGCTCTTAGGCTGGCTGTGGAATGTTCTGGTGCTTTATCTGACGATGGGCTTCAGACAGTTCAGTCACTATTACACAGACATTCAGATGGCTCTGCGCATGGACGATATGCCTCAGGCCAGAAAACTGCTGGCTGAGTGGCGTCAACGTTCATCGGACTCCCTATCGTCTTCGGAAGTCGCCCGCCTGTCGATTGAACAAGCGCTTAGTGCATCGCATCGCCATGTGTTTGGCGTACTGGTGTGCTTTGTTCTGCTACCCGGCCCGTGCGGTGCAGTACTTTATCGTGCGGCGGCCTTCCTGGCCGAAGTCTGGGGAAAACGTACCGATGCGGATGCGGGCGGGTTCGGATCATTTTCGCTACAGGCATTTTCTGTGATCGACTGGTTGCCTTTGCGGGTCACTGCAGCGGGATTTGCCATTGTCGGTAATTTTGAAGACGCGATTTTATGCTGGCGTACTCAGGCCGATAAATGGCCGGATAGCGACCAGGGTTGCGGAATTGGCATTGTTCTGGCCAGTGGTGCCGGCGCACTGGGCGTGCGTCTGGGTATGCCACTGATCGAGGCTGGAGAAATCACTGACCGGGCTGAAATGGGCACCGGCGACGAAGCGGATGTGGACTTCATGCAAAGCGCAGTCGGCCTGGTGTGGCGTGCTTTGTTACTGTGGTTGTTGCTTCTGCTTCTGTTGGGAATGGCCAGCCTGATTGGTGCTTGATTGGTGCCTGATTTTTGAGTCATCCTCTTTTACGTTTGGCCGGTGGGCGCTGCATTTCAGGGGTATAGAAACAGAGCGTGTTGCGCCCTGTTGCCTTGGCCTCATACATGGCCAGGTCGGCCTGCTTGAGCAGTTCAGAGTGGGTTGACTGGTGGTTGGTAAATACAGTGATGCCTATGCTGGCCGTGCATTGATACGGCTGCCCGTCAAGATCATAGGGCTGATAGAGCGTTGCAAGGATTTTTTGCCCGACTGTTTCAGCCTGCGTAGCGGTTTCCTCAAAAATCGTGCTCAAGTCTGACAGCATGACAACAAATTCATCGCCGCCAAAACGCGAGACCGTGTCACCTTCCCGGATGCAGACCGAAAGCCGTTGGGCCACTTGTTGCAGGAGCAGGTCGCCTTTGTCGTGTCCCAAGCTGTCGTTCAGCATTTTGAATTTGTCGAGGTCGAGGAATAACAGCGCACCCTGACGCCCGCTCCGGGCGCTAGACGCCAAGGCCTGTTGCAGACGGTCAATCAGCAGGCGGCGATTGGGCAGGCGGGTGAGCGGGTCGTAAAAGGCGAGGTGCTTTATTTCATCTTCGACCGCTTTGCGCTGGGTAATGTCGGTCAGTGTCCCGACATAGTGCGTGACAATGCCCGCACCATTCATTACCGCAGTGATGGTGAGCCATTCGGGATATACCTCACCGTTCTTGCGACGGTTCCAGATTTCGCCCTGCCATGATCCTTTTGTAACAATGCTGTGCCATATGGCCGTGTAAAACGCGGCGTCATGCCGCCCAGATTTGAGCAGGTTCGGTGATTGGCCGGTAACGTCCTCAAGGCTATAGCCGGTGACGCGGGTAAAAGCTGCATTAACACGCAAAATCCGCTTGTCGGCGTCGGTAATCAACATGCCTTCCTGAGATTCAAAGGCCGTGGCAGCGATGCGAACCGCCTCCTCTGCCTGCTTGAGTTCGGTAATGTCCTGGGTAGTGCCGACGCAGCGTGAGGGCTGCCCTTGCGCATCGAACTCGACTTGAGCTCTTTGACGTACCCAGCGGCTCGTAGAATTGTTCTCGATGCGATGCTCGTTGACCAGCAGCTTGCCTGTGAGTGCCTGTTCCCAATCCAGTTTCAGAGCCGGCAGATCATCGGGATGGACGCGTTTTAAATAGCCATGACGAGTGCCCTGGCTACCTTCGGGTATGTCAAAAATCCGGCAGGTTTCAGCCGACATTACAATTCTTTGGGTCGTAAAGTCATATACCCAGCTACCAATGTGAGCCACGGCCTGCGCCATGTTCAGATCATCTGCAATGGTTTGCGTTTCGGCCGTGCGTTGTGTCAGATCGCGACTGAGTTGTTCCACATCACGCAGGCGCCGACGGTAAGATTGCACCAGAAAAACAATCAATACGGTCGAAAAAATGAGTAGCAGCGAGGCCGCAATAAGCAATGCTTGCAGATGAAGCGACAGTGTTTGAGGCGGTCGGGCGGCAACCAGCAGGAAAGCCAGTGAAATCAGAGCCACTAGCCAGACGGCGTATGACAGGAAAACAAGCGACCCTCCCCTTAATACGGGGCGATCAGTTGCACTATCGAACAGCGGCTGTATGTCTTTCATGGCTGTATGGTTCATAACGCCCCACATTGACCGTGATTCAGTATAGACCCGCTTGCCTGTTGCGGCCGAACTCGATTTGCTTACCCCATCAGTCGTTGCCAGGCGGCATCAATACAGCAGGATGCCCTTGCGTATTGTTTCCCAGGCGGCTTCGTCAGGCCGGGTCAGGGCATCGAGGTCGGCGGCCGTTGCTGTGGGGTCATCAACCCATTCGCGCAGCAGCGGGCTGCCGTTGATCAGGTCGATAGCCAGCCGGTCATTTTCGTATTCATAGGCAAAGTCGCGCCAGAGCGGATAATCCGGTTGCAGCCGGCGCAACGCCTTGAAAGCTAAACTCTGCAAGCGCCACGGGCGAAAGGTTGCGTGTTGGTAGCCTGGGTCTTCAACGTGGATTTGAACGCCATGGCACAGCTTGCCCGCATGCTTGTGGAAGGTCGGCTCGAACCAGCAGTCGCGCAGCCGGCAGCCGGCTAACCATTCGGGCGCCAGGGCATGCATTTCGGCGATCAGGGCGCGGGCATCGATATCCGGTGCACCGAACAGTTCGAGCGGGCGAGTGGTGCCGCGTCCTTCGGACAGCGTTGTTCCTTCGAGCATCACGGTGCCGGCGTAGCAGCGCGCCATCGAGAGGTTAGGGGCATTGGGGCTGGGGTTGATCCAGCTCCGCTCGTTGACTGGCCAGCCGTAGCCCGGCGCGGCATCGGGCTGCCAGCCCCGCATGGTAAGCACCTCGCAATCGACATCAAGCTTTAGCGTGGCAATGAACCAGCGTGCCAGTTCGCCCATGGTCAGGCCGTGGCGCATCGGCAGTTCGCCAGCGCCAACAAAGCTCTCCCAGCCCGGGCGCAGCTTCAACCCTTCAACGGGCCGCCCGGCCGGATTGGGGCGATCGAGTATCCATACGGGTTTGCCATGTTTAGCCGCGGCTTCGAGCATATAGCGCAGGGTGGTGATAAAGGTATAGATGCGGCAACCGAGATCCTGCAGATCAATCAGCAGCACGTCGAAGGATTCCATCATCGCTGGTGTCGGGCGACGTACGGCAGCATACAGGCTGAAGACCGGGATGCCGTGTAGAGGATCAAGAAAGTCGGGCGATTCAACCATGTTGTCCTGCTTGTCACCGCGCAAGCCGTGCTGCGGGCCAAAGGCCGCGGTGAGTTTGAGGTCGGGCAGAGCAGCAAGCGCATCGAGCGCGTGCGTCAGGTCGGCCGTAACCGACGCCGGGTGGGCGAGTAAGGCGAGGCGTTTGCCGGTGAGAGGCTTTCTCAGGGCAGGGTCGGCAAGTAGACGGTCGAGGCCAAAGGTAATGGGCATGGCGAGGCTTTCAGATGGGGCGTGAAGCGAATTCTAACGGGCTGAAGCGCTCAATCCAATGGCAAAGGTAAACGGCGAGTGCGGTTTGGCCGATGCTCAGCGCTTAATTTCAACAACTGCAGCGCTCATTCGCTCAGCGCCAGGCGCAGCGCCAGCGCGACGAACACCGTCCCGGCAAATCGATTCATCACAATCTGCGCCTGCTTTGAGCGCTTGAGCCAGTTACCAATAAAGCCGGCGGCCCAGGAAATCGCGCCGAACACGATCAGTGCGGCGAGCATGAACACGGCCCCGAGCATGATCATCTGGAGCGCCAGTGATCCATTCGCCGGGTTCGCAAACTGCGGCAGAAAGGCCAGGAAGAAGATCGCCACCTTCGGGTTAGTGACATTCATCAGGATTCCGCGCGAATAAAGCTTGCGTCGACTCAGCGGAACATTTTCCTGCGCCGAAATCTGCGCCGCACCTGCCCGGACAGCCTGCCAGGCAAGATAGAGCAGGTAAGTGGCGCCGATGAGCTTGAGCGCGTTGAACGCCAGCGCCGAGGTCTGGAAAATCGCCGCGACACCTAACGACACCGCCGCTGTATGCACGAGCAACCCGGTGCACAGCCCGAGGGTGACGATGAAGCCTGACAGCCGGCCGTGAAGAGCTGACTGGGTAAGAACGAAGATGTTATCGGGTCCCGGGGCGAGTGCGAGCGCCACGGAAGCGGCGAAGAACAGGGAGAGCGTATCGAAGGGGATCATGAGTGAAAAATCTTATTTCGGCCAATTAATGCAGGCTTCAGCGGCCGCCGAATCCTTTTTTTGGAAAATCTTCAGGCACCTCGTTATTGATCACCATATTCAGCGAATGATGCGTTAGACGCCCAACGAGCTAACCGGCGCTGAGGCTTTATCGCGCAGCGTCCAGCGACTGAAAGGAGCGAGGTTGAGCGCCGGGTTAGAGACCAACTTCACCTTCTTCGAAGTAGTCAGAGTCGATACGTTTTACGATATACGAGGCAGAAACCGAAACCCCGACATCGAAATCCATCATGAGGTTTGCAAGAAGTTGGCCATCAATCAGCACAACTTTTGTGTCAATGCGCGAGGCGTAATCAATTGCCTCTGCTGTATATGACGAGGTGGTGATAAATACACCTTTCTTGGCACGTTGTCCTTGAAGCGCGCCGACAAATTTTTGAATCTCTGGCCGTCCAACTGACCCTTGCCAGCGTTTTGCCTGAATGAAGATGGTATCCAAACCAAGGCGGTCTTCTTTGATGATTCCATCAATTCCGCCGTCCCCGCTTTGCCCGATTCGTTCGCCAGCGTCGCGGCGTGAGCCGCCATAACCCATTTTGACTAGAAGTTCGACAACGAGCCGTTCAAAAAATGTGGGCGAGCAGGAAAAAATTCGGGTCAGGATGTCTTGAGCAAGACTAATTCGCAGACTTTGATGTGCCAGTTCGATAGATTCTTCCGGGGTTTGTTCAGTTGCAGAAACCGTTGACTCAGGTGCGGTTTCTCTATTGTTTCGAGGCGTTTCCCGAAATGCGATGAACTCGGGAAAGCGTTCAAGAAAGCGAACATCAATTTTGGGCGGGTTTTCGCCAAGGACCTGCTTTCCTCGTGCCGTGATTCGCAACGCGCCTCTGCGGGGTGATTCCAACAAACCAGCCTTCTTGAGGTAGGAGTTTGCCCAGGCCACGCGATTATTGAATATCGCTTGCTGGCCGCTAGCCAGTAGTTCACTACGTTCTGCCGAAGTGAGTTGAAATTCGTTTGCAAGAACTTCAACGGCTTCACGGGTTGTGTGATCGTTTCCGTCGGAAGTGGAGCGAAGCAAAGGGAGCATCAACGATTGGTAGTCTGGAATTGGCATAAATCATCCAATGAGGTTTTGGCCTCTAACGTTAAATGTGGAACCTATCCGACGCAACGCTTCCATTCATGACGGAAAATTTTGCGTCCATCAGTTCGTGAAACGGTACGAATAGGCCACAGGTTTTTGAAAATTATGATGTCCGCAACTCTAGCGGGTGGCGTGGGGGCTGTCTACTGCACATTCGTGAAGCTGAAGATGTGCTACCGGTTTTTGCGATAGGTATGGCTGCGGACCAATGAATACGGGCATCTATCGGTTAATGCCCTGAGAGTGAGCATCCATGCGCCTTCCGGAGCATGCCTTTGTAGATCGCCATTCCATGCGCCTTCCACGGCATGTTTATTACTATTCGTCTGCGGCACATTCCAGCTTAAGACCTGTGCGGTGGTGAAAATCCAGGCGTGGCGCGTGGTGGTGCAGCATCCCGCAACGGAGTCTTCCATTGCGGGATATGGTTTGATGTACGTCAAACCTCCGCTAGTGCGGCTAAGGTTTCATCGCCTTTGAGGGCGGCTATCGTCACTTTGGCCTTGAAAACGGCGGCCCGGTTTGCCGGGACCACCACTTTTCGTTCAGTTACCGAAGTCGTCGGGTATTTGAATGGCGATAACCTCGCCGCGTGCGGTAATTTCGCCGTCAACGACTACGGTGGAGTCGATGATGACCTTGCGCCCCTTGATTTCGCGCACCCGGCCACGAATTTCCAACGTTTTTCCAATGGGCGTCGGCTTGAGGTAACTGACCTGCAAGGAGCCTGTGACAAAGTGGATGTGAGGGAGGCTTTCCATCTCACGGTCCTGTGCGCGATACATCGCTGCTGAAGCTGTTCCGGTGCTGTGGCAATCGATCAGAGACGCCAGCAGCCCACCGTAGACCAGCCCGGGAACGGCGGTGTGAAATGGCTTCGGCAGGTAATGCGTAACACTTTCGTCCCCATCCCAGAACGTTCTGATCTGGTGGCCGTGTTCATTCATGCGCCCACAGCCGTAGCAGTGAGCGATATTTTCCGGGTAGTAGTCTTGAAAGGCTTTCATGCGAGGTCGACTCCTAGGGTCTGTTAATAATTGTAGATCGCCATTTTATGCGCCTTCCACAGCATATTTTTTACTATTCGTATGCGGCACATTCCAGCGTAAAACCTGCGCGGTGGTGAAAATCCGGGCGCGGCGCGGGGTGGTATAGCGCCCAATAGCTGTGACTGCCATCGACGGTGTCGGCGGCTTCGACGACGGCGCAGAGGGCAATTTGTACGGATTTTGCATCGGGGGGCAGAGCGCCGGGGGCGAGGGTCGCTGCAACTTCCAATCGCCCGGCGAATAGCCGGGTTGTAATGGCTGGGGCGTCAGGCAGAACGAAATTTACGTCGCGCTGGCGATAGTCCGAAAAAGCGTAAGCGGCCCATTGGCCGGAGGGCGAGAAGTTGAACTCGCGATAAGCGGTTTCGCCGGGCACGCCGACGAAGGCTTCGAAGCAGGTGTGTTCCCAGAGCAGGTCTTTGCGTTCGGGGGCTTGCTCTTGCGGCACAAGCAGGCGCGCCATGTCGCCCCAGAGGCGGTAGGTGAAAGTGATGCCGCCATCCGGCTGGAACGCGGCGTGTGCTTCGATGGTGCGCACGACCGGGGCGGGCGTCGCGGGGTGGCAGAGGAGGGGCTGCGGAGGGGCGAGGTTTGGCATGCGGGAATTTTAGCCGGTCTGCTTTCGGGGTAGAAAGAAAAACGGGCTCTTACAGGCTCGCCTCTCTGCGGTGAGCTGATCAGGACGCCATGTGCGGTGGTCAGTACAGCGATAGGGTCGAAATTCGGTCGAAAGCTTTGTGTCAGGCGGGCATGGCCGGGTCGAAGATGTCGCCGCTAACAGGGCAGTTGCAGCAGAGCGCAGTCGCCCCGGCGGTGGCCATGTTTCTGGCGCAGTACGCGACCTGACACGAGATGTTCCCCCTGAAAGGCCTGGTACTGCGTTTAACCTATAAAAAGCAGTTGAAACCGCTATCAACACGGAGATCACAGAGCCACAGAGCACACAGAGGTAAAACGAGGCTCACCTTGCGGGTGATTGATCAATTTCACGTAAGCCTTGTCCCTCTTCAGGGAGGCTTCGCGCTGTCCTCTGTGTTTTTCTCCGTGTTCTCTGTGTTGAATGAGGTTTTTTAGGTTTAATCAGGCAAGCGCTTTAAGCGCCGAGGCGTAATCCGGCTCGCTCTTGATCTCGGAAACCAGTTCGCTGTGCAGCACGCGATTGTGTTCGTCGAGCACGACAACGGCACGTGCGGCAACACCGGCCAGCGGGCCACTCGTGATTGCGACGCCATAGGCCTGCATGAATTCGACACCGCGCATGGTCGACAGGGTGATGACGTTGGATAGACCTTCAGCACCGCAGAAGCGGCTCTGGGCGAAAGGCAGGTCGGCCGAGATGCACAGCACGACGGTGTTGTCCAGGCTACTTGCGCTCTCGTTAAACTTGCGCACCGAGGTGGCGCAGGTCGGTGTATCGATGCTTGGGAAGATATTCAGTACTTTGCGTTTGCCGGTGTAGTTTTTGAGCGTAACGTCGGACAGATCGTTGGCGACCAGCGATAAAGTAGGCGCCGTATCACCTTTTTGCGGGAAAGATCCATCGATTTGTATTGGGTTACCACCCAGTGTGACTGCATTTGCCATGTTGATTCCTTTTTTGATTTGATTGGAGAAACCCTCAGGCGTGTCGCCTGAACGGGCGTGCTCATGTTAATTAGCACTTGTTTGTCAGTGCCGTAGTCCAAAAGTTCGACATTTCTGCATGAGAGTTTGCTGATTCGCTTCTTTTTCATCTTCTCCGCTATCATCGCGGCTACCTGTAACCCGGAATCTATCAATTATGCATAACGAGACCCCCGCCGCTGTCCACCTCAAGGACTATACGCCACCCCCTTTCTTGGTGAATACCGTCCATCTGAACATTGATATCCGTGCGGATGGCGCGCGGGTTACGGCGACGCTGAATTGCGAGCGAAATCCTGCCGTAGCGGGTGATCACCCGCTGGTCCTGGATGGCGAGGAACTTGAAACACTATCGGTCAGTCTCG
>JBBRDR010000011.1:0-40189 GCA_038203745.1 Burkholderiales bacterium
TCGGTGGCGATGGCACTCACTTTCCCGACGGCGGTCAGCGGCAGGGTACAGCGCTTTAGAATCTTGGCGCCGCCATCCTTGGTGGCGTGCTCCATAGCCACGATCACCTTCTTGGCACCGGTCACCAGATCCATCGCGCCGCCCATGCCGGGTACCATTTTTCCGGGCACCATCCAGTTGGCTAGGTTGCCGTCCTGATCAACCTGCAGCCCGCCAAGTACCGACACATCGACGTGACCGCCACGAATGATGGAAAACGACAGGATGCTGTCGAAGAAGGCGGTTCCGGGAACCATGCCGCAGGGCTTGCCACCGGCGTTGACCAGATTGTGAATCGGCTCGCCGACCAATGGACCGAGCCCGATAAAACCGTTGTCAGAATGCAGGTTGATATGCACGCCTTCAGGCAGATAGTCGGGAATCAGCGTCGGCAGGCCAATGCCGAGGTTGACCACGTCGCCATCCTTAAGCTCCTGTGCCACGCGGCTGGCAATGAGGTTTTTGGTGTCCATTTTCATTTCTTCCCGGAAAGGATGAGGGCATCAACCAGAATGCCCGGGGTCACCACGTGGTCAGGATCGATTTCACCGGTCTTCACGATTTCATCGACTTCGGCAACGACATAATCGGCCGCCAGTGCCATCACCGGGTTGAAATTGCGAGCTGCGCGCTGATAGACCAGGTTGCCCTTTTCATCGCTCTGATAAGCCTTGAGTATGGCCATGTCGGCGCGGAGCGGCCGCTCGACCAGATAATCGATACCATCGAAATTAAGTTTCATCTTGCCTTCCTCGACGATGGTGCCGACGCCGGTTGGCGTCAGGACACCGCCGAGGCCGGCACCACCGCAGCGGATGCGCTCGACAAACGTGCCCTGTGGTATCAGTTCGACTTCAATTTCGCCAGCGATCATTTGCCGTCCGGTTTCCGCATTGGCGCCGATGTGCGTGGCGATGATTTTCCGGACGCGCCGGTTGCCCACCAGAATGCCGATACCGGTGTCGATCGTCGCCGTGTCATTGCCAATGATGGTCAGATCCTTGACCCCCGATTCGAGCAGTTCGCGGACAATGCCGTCCGGGGTTCCGACGGCCATGAAGCCGCCGAAAAAAATACTCATGCCGTCACGAAAACGCGAACGCAATTGCTCGTGACTGATTCGCTTGCATGGGGAACTCATTTACTTAACTCCTGACAATAAAAAAACCCGCATTTGAGCGGGTCTAAGTGCGCATCTTGGATTATTCTGGTTCATGTGATGGAGCGGGCGATGGGAATCGAACCCACGGCACAAGCTTGGGAAGCTTGGGTATTACCATTATACGACGCCCGCGAAGGCAGGCATTCTACGCTGCTTCAGTCACTTACCACAAGCCACGCAAACGATTGCTTTTCATTTTCGTCGAGCGGCTTGACCATGACCTCAGGACGCACACGCCTCAGTCCGCGCCGTGTAGCCAACTCCGCGACTGAAGTAGAGATCGCCCTGACGGAGCTACAGTACCGTCAGGGCAGATACCAGCCCCTCCTGAAATTGCAGCGTAAAACCATAATAAATGGCTGGTTATTTGAGGTAAACTGACTGCAATAAAAAAGCATGGATGCAGAGTATGTGACGCTTACCGTTCAACTCGATCAGCTCTATAAGACTTTTGCGTTGCGCCTTGCACTGAACCGTTTTCTGTTTTGCTACTCATTTTGAGAAATTTAACGAATAGGGACTTGTCATGTCGATCAATAAGAAAATCTGGCTTTTGGTTGCGATAGCCATGCTCACCTGCGCATCGGTATCCAGCTTCGGGCTTTACGGCGTGAAACGCGTCAATTCGAGTGTGCTTGAAATTGCCAACAATTCTGTGCCGTCACTGCTTCTTGTCAGCGACATGCGTTCAAATTATCTATCAGTAATTCCGCAACTTTTCATCCGGGCGAGTACCGCTGATGCAACTAAGGGGCAAGAATTGCAAAAAGAGATTAGCGCAATCGTAAATGCTCTGCTCAAACAAACCAACGACTACGCTGAACGCACAACGAATGAAGAAGAAAAGAAAGCGCTCTATGAAGTCAAGCTAAGCTTAATTTCCTTTATCTCAAAACTTAATCAGATCAATGGCCTAGCTAGTGTAGGCGAAACCGAGCTGGCCATGGGGCTAGTCCACAATGAAGTCACGCCCTTGCATTTGCGCCTGTCTTCCACTCTTAACGCGCTGGTAAAAATCAACACCGAAAGAGCAGCCTCCGTTGCCACGTTGGCCGAAGCTAATTTTGTACAGACGGTTATTATTACCATCGCGGCGGCAGTAATAGGCGTCACCATCATTGGCGTGATGGGCTTCGTATTTGGCCGTTCAATTACAGTTCCACTGGGCAAAATGCAACGGGCGATTACGCGAACCGCCAATGAGCTTGATTTCAGGGATTCCATCGAGATTCAGTCCAAAGATGAAGTTGGACAGACCCTGATGGCCTATAACGAGTTGATGTCCAAACTACGTGCCAGTTTCAGCGGGATTCAGGAAGCGTCTGCCCGCATGGCGACGATCACCGCCGAGGTCAACAAAACATCGAGGGAAATCGCCGGTAACTCGCATGCCCAGAATGACGCCTCATCGGAAATGGCTGCAGCAATCGAAGAGCTTACTGTGAGCATTTCGATGGTTGCCAGCCAGGCGCAGGAAGCCAGTCGCCATACTCAGAACTCGCGCGAAACAGCTGATCATGGCGCCGAAGTCATTCTGTCTACGGTCAGGGGAATTCAGACAATTTCCGATACCGTGCGCCAGACCTCATCGCGCATCGATGCTCTGCGCAACGACAGTGCACATATTTCTTCGGTAGCCAATATCATCAAGGAAATCGCCGAACAGACCAACCTGCTGGCGTTGAATGCCGCTATTGAAGCCGCCCGCGCCGGGGAACAAGGGCGTGGTTTCGCCGTTGTCGCTGATGAAGTTCGCAAACTGGCCGAACGGACCTCAAAATCAACGCAGGAGATATCGACCCTGCTGACGCAGATGCAAAATAGTGCCAAACAAGCTGTCGACAGCATGGGGGCCGCTGTACGCGAAGTCGACCTTGGCGTTGAAAACGCCCAACTGGCCGGAAAATCGATTCAGGACATCAAGGAAGGTTCAGGCACAGTGGTGGGTGCCGTCGAAGAAATTTCCGAAGCCGTTCGTGAACAAAGTGCGGCAACCACTTCAATCTCACAGCGTATTGAACAGATTGCCCAAATGACAGAGCGCAATACGGCCGCTGTTGAAAGCACGGCTCAATCTGTACAGCGCATGAGCGAAATGAGCCTTGAAATTACCCAAGCGCTCACGGCTTACAAAGTGTAAGCGCCGTTGCAGATCGTTGAACCTATAAAACCGCTATCAACACGGAGATCACAGAGCACACAGAGGTAAAACGAGGCTCACCTTGCGGGTGATTGATCAATTTCACGTAAGCCTTTGTCCCCCAGGGGGCTCTGCATTCCTTACAGTCAGATTTCCTTCGGGTTCTCCGTGTTCTCTGTGTTGAATGAGGTTTTTAGGCTGAATGTAGCAAGCCTTTACTCAACACATATCGCTCAGGGAAGGGCAGGGCTGCGGCTCTGCCCTTTTTATATCCACCTACGTATAACTTCGTTTGACCACCACGCTTTTCACCTGGGCGAAGACGTCCATGCCAACACCCAGCGCAAGATGGTCACGCGAGCGGCGCGTGATGCGTGAAAGCAAGGTCGTAGCCTCGCCAACCGACAAGCGCAAACTCACACGATCCGGCCCTTCATCCTGTATTTCGCAAATGCGTGCCGAAAGAATGTTGCTGATGCTGGAACCCTGTGGTTCGCTGGTGGCGATACTCACATCGCGCGCCAGAACACGGGTACGGACGTGGCTGCCGACTGGACGTTCAACCTGGCTGACCCACAATTGCCCGCCGGCGAAGTCGAGCCGGGTCAAGCAGTACGCCGCGTCGTGCATGGCCACCACCGCATCGATTACGGTGCCTGCATCGTCAAGATGTGCGGTCGGCAGGTCGAGGCGCGACTGGATGGCGAGCAGCGAATCGCTCGCGATGGCGTGCCCGGCCGCCATGAGCACGACGTGATCGGCGAGTCGCGCGACTTCATCAAGTGAATGGCTGACGTAGATCACCGGCACGTCCAGCGCGCCATGCATCTTTTCGAGATAGGGCAGGATGTCTTGGCGGCTTGCCGCGTCAAGCGCCGACAGCGGCTCGTCCATCAACAGCAGGCACGGGCTGGTGAGCAGCGCCCGCCCGATGGCCACACGCTGGCGCTCGCCGCCGGAAAGGCCGGCAGGCGAAGTCCGGTCGATCAGGCGCGCAAGTCCGAGCAGTTCGACGACCTGCTCCAGTTGCACTTTGCGTTCGCCCGGCGGGATGCGCTTCAAGCCGAATTCAAGGTTGCCCCGTACTGAAACATGCGGCAACAGACTGGCTTCCTGAAAAACGTAGCCCAGAGAACGCTGGTGTGTCGGTAAAAAGGTATCACGGTCCTGCCAGATTTGATCTTTGATGCGCAGCAAACCCTCTTCTGTTTTCACCAACCCGGCGATGCAGCGCAACACGGTCGTCTTGCCCGAGCCCGACGGGCCGAACAGCGCGCTGACGCCGCGCGCCGGCAACTCAAGAGCGACATCGAGCGTGAAGTCGGAATAGGCGAGCTTGAAGCGCGCGGAAATGCCGTCGATTGGCAAAGGATTCATTTTTTCTTGCCCGACGGATTGAGTGTGTACAGCGCCAGCAAAACCAGGAAGGCGAACACCAGCATGGCTGCCGAGAGGCCGTGCGCTCCGGCGTAGTCCATGGCCTCGACGTGATCGTAAATCTGGATCGACACCACTCGCGTTTGCTGCGGGATGTTCCCGCCAATCATCAGCACCACGCCGAATTCACCGACAGTGTGTGCGAAGCCGAGCACCAGCGCAGTCAGGTAGCCCGGCCGGGCGAGCGGCAAGGCGACGCTGAAAAAGGTATCGAGCGGCGAAGCGCGCAGGGTAGCCGCGGTTTCCAGCGTCCGTTCCGGTATGTTTTCAAAAGCGTTCTGCAGCGGTTGTACGACAAAAGGCAGTGAATAAACGATTGAGGCCACCACCAGACCGCTGAACGTAAAAGGCAGCAGACCGATGCCGAGCGACTGCGTAAGTTGGCCGAGCGGGCCGTTCGGCCCCATGCTCAGCAGCAGATAGAATCCGATCACCGTCGGTGGCAGCACGATGGGCAGAGCGACCACCGCGCCGACAGCACTCTTGAACACCGAGCGCGTACGCGCCAGCCACCAGGCCAGCGGCGTACCGATGACGAGCAGGATGAGCGTGACCAGAGAAGCCAGTTTGACGGTCAACCAGATGGCTGACAGGTCGCCGGATGAAAACAGGGAATCCATGGCCTTATCTTACTTCGTCGGCGGCGCAAAACCGTAACGTAACAGGATGGCGCGGGCTTCCTTGCTCTGAACGAAGTTGGCGAAATGCTGCGCCAGTGGATTGTCTGCAGCGCGCCGGGTAATGACGAAACCCTGCTCCAGCGGCTGATGCAGCGTCTCCGGTATGAGTGTGTAACTGCCATGTTGCGCAAGCTCGGGGCTCAAGGCCAGTGACAATGCGATGAGGCCGACCTGAGCATTACCCGTCTGAACAAACTGGGCCGTCTGCGCCACGTTCTCGCCAAAGACCAGTCGCGGCTCGACCTTCTCCCACACCCCGGAGGCTTTCAACGCTTCTTCTGCACGCTTGCCATAAGGCGCATGGCGCGGATTGGCTATAGCGATCCGGGTTATGGCCGGATCGGCCAGATCGGCCAGCCGCACCGGGCCGCTAGCGCCCCCGGCGCGCCAAAGTACAAGCCGGCCAAGGCCGTAGGCATGAACGTCAGAAGCCGCCAGACCGGCCTCTTTTAACGCGCGGGGATAAGCGATATCGGCCGAGAAGAAAAGGTCATACGGCGCGCCCTGCTGGAGTTGGGCGTAAAACTTTCCCGACGAGCCGTAAACGGTTTCGACCGTGTCGCCGGGATGCGCCGTTTTGAAAAGCACGACGACTTCGTCCATGGCGAACTTGAGGTCGGAGGCCGCCGCAACGATGATTTTCTCTCCTGCCAGTGCCGGCAGCGCAAGAAATAGCACGACGATAAAAGCCAAGAGTCGAATTAGTAACCATCGGCCTGAACAGCGCATGGAAAGGTCATCTACGACATTGCCGCCTGAAGACCCGCATGAATAGGCGCTCTTAAGGGGTCGCACGTGAACATGCCCGTATTTATTGGCCTGTAGCACTTGCAGACTCAGACTTTCTTCTTCGCATGTGCCGGCCGGAAAGCAGCGCAAACTTGCGGATCAGATTCCAGCCAGGCGCCCTCGATCAAATCGATGCAATACGGCACGGCAGGAAAAACCGCCTGCAGGCAATCGTCAATGGCCGAGGGCTTGCCGGGCAGGTTGATGATCAGGCATTTACCGCGAACCCCGGCGGTCTGGCGCGAAAGGATCGCCGTCGGCACGAACTTGAGCGAGGCCGTACGCATCAGTTCGCCAAAACCGGGCAGTATTTTTGTACAGACGCGCTCCGTGGCCTCCGGTGTCACATCGCGCAGTGCCGGGCCGGTGCCGCCAGTGGTTACGATCAGGCTGCAGCCTTCGTCATCGCACAACTCGATCAACGCGGCTTCGATCAGCGCCTGCTCGTCGGGAATCACTCTGGCCACGGCCTCCCACGGGCTGGTCAGCGCGCGCGCAAACCATTCGCGGATGGCCGGGCCGCCCTTGTCTTCATAAACGCCCTGGCTGGCGCGGTCCGAGATGGTCAAAATGCCGACGCGTGCCTCGTGAGCTGTATTCATGTGCGTTCCTCAAATCCTGCATCGCTTTGATAAACTGTGCCGTCGAGCAGTTGTACCGTCGCCATTTCCCCCGCCGCCAAACCCGAGCAGCTGGCCGGTACGACGAGCAGGCCATCGGCCAACGCCATCGAGAGCAGGGCGCCGCTGCTTTGATTGCCGGTCGAACTGGCCGTGTAGACGCCTGCTGCATCGCGTTCAAGCACAACGCGAATGAACTCGGTACGCCCCGGGCGAATTTTAACCGCGTGCGTCAGGCGCGCCTCGACGGTACGCCGGAACAATCGCGCATGCCCCATCATCAAGCGCAATGCCGGCAGGACAAATTGCTCGAAGCAAACCATGCCCGACACGGGATTGCCGGGCAGACCAAATACAAGATTGCTGGCGGTGGTGCCAAATGCCACCGGATGACCGGGGCGCATTTCAACGCGCCAGAAATGCATGGTCACGCCCAACGCCTCAAGGGTAGGGCGCACATGATCGTGCACGCCAACCGACGAACCGCCGGAAACCAGCAACACGTCAAAGTGTTCACGATCCAGACCGCGCTTTAGGAAAGCAGCGAGTTCCTGTGGATCGTCACGTGCAATGCCAAGCAGCACGGGTTCGAGGCCCAGCGCCTGGCACTGTGCCATCAACGCGTAGCTGTTGGAGTTGGGAATCTTGTTGGCATCGAAGGGTTCGTCGAGCCCTTCGAGTTCGTCGCCAGTCGACAGGATGGCTACGCGCGGGCGACGATAGACCTGCATTTTCGCCGCCTTGACGGTGGCCAGAACGCCGATCACGCCCGGTGTGATTTCTGTTCCCGCGGCTAAAACAACTTGCCCGTTGCGCATGCTCTCACCGAGCGGGCGAATGTCGTTGCCGCATTTGACGGCCTTGCCGATTTCCACGCGGTCATCATCCAGCGTTTGCGTATCCTCGACGCGGATCACCGCATCCGCACCGGCCGGCAACGGCGCGCCGGTCATGATGCGTGCGCACTGGCCGGCCTGCACGGTTTTGACCGGCATGTCACCCGCTTTGATATCCTCGATCACGGTCAACAGGGCAGGGGTGCTGGCCAAGTCGGCACTGCGCAATGCGAAGCCGTCCATGGCCGAAACATCGTAGGGCGGCTGATCGCGGTTGGCGCGAATTTCTTCAGCCAATACGCGGCCAAGGGAGGCTTCGAGTTTGACGACGTCTGTCGTAGAGTTTTTCACATGCTGCAGGACGATGGCTTGCGCGTCCCTGACAGAGAGGTGGATCGATTCGTTCAATGTAATCTTTCTAAAAAATCGAACAGGTTTAACCACAACGAGCACGACGGGCACGGCGAAAAAAATTTCACTGGATTTTCTCCGTGTTCTCCGTGTTCTCCGTGCACTCCGTGGCTAAACTATTTATTTTCATCAAACATTGCCGCTGCCAGATCCTGCGGTGTATCGAGATCAAAAAAACTGCGCAAACCGGGGTCGGCCACCCGTAACGCTGATTCATCAACGTAGCAGACATTCAATTGTTCAAGCGCCGCACGCAAACTGCGTTTGCCTTCACTTGCCAGCAACGCTTGGATCTGCGGCAGGCAACTCACCGAATAAAACGCGGCCAGCGGTTGCGGATGCCCGTGCACCACAGGCACCACGGCCTGATAGCCGGCACGCTTCCCGGCCAGGTGTTCGATCAGTGCCGGTCGTATGAACGGCATGTCAGTCGCTACGGCAAAAATCCACGGCGTCGTCGCCTGTTGCAGCCCTGCACACAGACCGGCCAGCGGCCCGGCATTGACGTAGGCATCGCAAATTTGCGGCAGATCGATGTCCGGCCTCGGCTGGCGCACACTGATCAGAACCAGCGCAAACAGCGGCTGAATGATGTCCAGCACATGTTGCAGCAAGGTCTGCTCACCAAGCTGCAGCGTCGCCTTGTCGCGCCCCATGCGCTGCGACTCGCCGCCGGCCATCACAATCGCCGTGCAATCGGCAATCATCATTTGGCATAGCCCAGTAAAAAGTCGGCCAGTCCGGCGATATCGCCCAAGGCAAAGTGCGGGAGTTGCGGATAGACCTCGTCCATATCGGTAACGATGGCGATCAGGCCGTCCTCAATGGCACAGCGCGGCGGCTTGCCGCACGCGCGGCGCAAAATCTCAATTTTGTTGCCGGGCGCCAGCGAGAAGCCCTCGGCCAGCACCATATCCGCCTCACCCAGAAAGCGCTCGGCCAGCTGCGCCGGCTCGCGCCGATCCACGGCATCAGCGACGATCTGTAATTCATTCGTCGTCACCAGCATGCTCATCACCGCCCCGGCCTGCTTGTAACGCCAGCTGTCCTTGCCTTCCTTGTCGAGCACGACTTTGTGATGCGCGTGCTTGATGGTCGCCAGACGCAGGCCTCTGTTCGTCAATTCGGGCAACAGCTTCTCAACCAGCGTGGTCTTGCCGGAGCCGGAGTGGCCAACGAAAATGAATACGTTCGGGTTCATTCAAAGGCCCTTATTTCTAAGCACAAAGAACACAGGTAAAAGATAACGTCACTTTTGGCGTGGTCTCACCTGAGAGGCTGAATGATGATATCTGTTGTCATTTCTGTTTTTCTCCGTGCGCTCCGTGAACGCTGTGGTTCGCTTCGTTTAAATCTTATGGATGTGGTGTTACCCAGCTCTCACCCTGCGGCGTGGTTTCTTTTTTCCAGATCGGCACCCGTTCTTTCAGTTCATCAATAATCCAGCGGCAGGCGTCCAGCGCCGGGGCGCGGTGTTCGGCGCCGGTGGCAATGAACACAATATTGTCTCCCGCTTGAACCACGCCAAGCCGGTGCACGATGCGGGCATCAAGCAGACCGAAGCGCGCTATCGCCTCTTCGCGCAACTTCTGCATTTCCGGCAGCGCCATCCGGTCATAGGCATCGAAACTGATTTCGCTGACTTCGCGACCTTCCGAAAAATCACGTGCGCAACCCAAAAAGCTGGCGATCCCGCCCATGCGTTTTGAGCTGGCCTGCAATGCCTGAATTTCCTCGTCCTGCGAAAAGTCCTCCCGCTGAATGCGCACGGCGGCTTGCATTGTATTAGCCATCCTAGCCTCCCGAGAACTTTGACATGAACACGACTTCGCTCGTGTCCGTCAGCGCAACCGACATATCACGTACATGCTCGCCATTCACGGCCGCCAGCGAAACCAGCGCGAAGGCTTCGGGATACTGCGTCTGCAATTGTTCCCGCACATCCTGCAAACGCATATCCGCCCGGAACGGAACTTCAAGTCGATTTTGCCCGACACGCTCGGCGACCGGGCCGAAGAATAAAACCGTAATCATCCGGCGCCCTTTGTTGTCGTTTCACTACGTAACCATACGCTGCTCTTTCCACCACGTTTTTCATCGAGCTGGACGTTTTCAATGCGCATGCTGCGATCAATTGCTTTGCACATATCGTAGATGGTGAGCAACGCTGTGCTGGCGGCGGTCAGCGCTTCCATTTCAACACCGGTCTGGCCGACGCAACTGACGGCAGCCACCACCTTGACGCCAACGCAGCCCTGTTCATCCGGTATCACAACTTCGCTGAACTCAATTTCGACGCCAGTGAGCGCCAGCGAGTGACACATCGGAATCAGCTCAGACGTTCGCTTGGCGGCCATCACCGCACCCACGTCAGCCACTGCCAGTACATTGCCCTTGGCAATCTGCCCGGCACGGATGCGTTCCAGCGTAGCCAGTTGCATGCGCAGAATGCCGCTGGCGATGGCAACTCGCTGCGTGCTGAGTTTTTCCGACACATCGACCATGCGAGCACGGCCGGTATCGGAAAAATGTGTCAGGTCATTCACATCGCTCACGGGAATCCTTTTTATTCAAATCAAAAAATGCAATTAACCACAACGACACGACGAGAAGCAAAACCGTTCAAACCGGATGAAACAATGCGCACCGGCACACGACAAAACAAGAGTTTTTTTCGTTGTGATCGTTGAGTCGTTGAGGTGCCCTGTTTTATTAACCCCCGATATACGACATTTCAATCTTGCGTCCCGGCAGTGCTGTGGCGGCGTTACGTAGTTGTGAATAGCGGTCGCCACGTTCCGCCCAGGTTGCTGTAATCAGACGCTTCAGTTTCTCGTCACTTTCAACCGCCCTGAGCGTTTCGCGCAAATCCACCCCATGGGTCGCAAACAGGCAGGTATACAGTTTGCCATCGGTGGATAACCTGATCCGGCTGCACTCATGGCAAAACGCTTGCGTCACCGAAGCAATGACGCCGATTTCGCCGCTGCCATCGGAAAAAGCCCAGCGTTTGGCCACTTCCCCGCTGTAGTTGGGGTCTGCCGCCTGCAGCGGGTAGTGGCGCTTGATCGTGTCCAGAATCTCCTGCGCTGTGACCACATCGTCCATGCGCCAGCCGTTGCTGTTGCCCACATCCATGAATTCAATAAAACGCAAAATGACACCGCTGTTACGAAAGTGGCTGACCATGGGAATGATCTCGTGTTCATTCACCCCGCGCCTGACCACCATATTGACCTTGACCGGTAATAACCCGGCGACTTGCGCAGCGCTGATGCCGTCGAGTACGGTGGCCACCGGTTCTCTGGAATCGCTCATGCGCTGGAAAGTTTCATCGCTCAGCCCGTCGAGACTGACGGTCAGTCGTGATAATCCGGCCTGCTTGAGACTCTGCGCTTTTTTGGCCAGCAGCATGCCGTTGGTGGTCAGCGCAATTTCGATCGCCCGACCCTCCGGGCACTTTAGTTTCGCCAGTTTTTCAATGAGCTTCTCGATTCCGTGGCGTAGCAGCGGTTCGCCGCCACTCAGGCGTATTTTCCGCACCCCCAATTGCACAAACAGCCCGGCGACCTTGTCGATTTCCTCAAAACTGAGTAATTCGGCCCGTGGCAAAAAAACGAAATCCTTGCCGAAAACCTCGCGCGGCATACAGTAGGTACAGCGCAAATTGCAGCGATCGGTCACCGAGATGCGCAGATCGCGCAACGGACGCTGCAAGGTATCGGTAATACTCGGTTCGCTCTGGCTTGCGTTACTCACAGTTTGTGTCCGTTATGAAACAGGGCAGGTTGAGGCAAATTATTTTATTTCCAAATCAATACTGTCACGAAGAGGCGCCGATGACAGTGCAATTAGCGCGGCAAAGCAAAGTCGACAACGACAGGCTTGAAATTGGAATTAATTGTAGCAGCGCCATTTGATGCCCATATAAATACCTTAAGCAACCACACCCCGAAGATTTCCTGTGCTTATCCTTTTGCCATTGTTAATATGCTAACTTACATCAAAAGCTAATATTGCTTCGAAAAGGAATTTTATGTTCTCGTACGCCAAAAACACCGCGTTTTACGGCTCGTTGTTGCCCCGTACGACTAGCACAGCGGCTGTACTCTGCCTGCTTCTTGGCGCACTGCTCGCTCCCGTTGCGGCGGCCGAAGAAATAAAGATTGGTGGAACCGGCAACGCGCTCGGCACGGCACGCCTGCTGGGCGATGCCTTCAGCGCAAAGAGCCCCGGCTTCAAAGTCCTTGTGCTTAACAGCCTGGGCACCAGCGGGGCGATCAAAGCGGTACCCAAAGGGGCCATTGACATTGGCTTGTCTTCACGCGCGCTAACGACTGACGAACTGGCACTCGGCCTCGTGGCCGTTCAATATGCTTCTAGCCCGACGGTTTTTGCCATTTCGGCCAAATTCAAGCCTACAGACATCACACTTCAGCAGGTCGCTGACATTTATTCCGGCAAACTCGCCAGCTGGCCGGGCGGCGCTCCGGCGCGCCCCGTCTTGCGCCAGCCGGGTGACGACAATACCAAGCAGATCAAAGCCCTGTCAGCCGCGATCGAGGCGGCACTCAACACCGCCGAACAGCGCCCCGGACTGGCTTATGCAATGACCGATCAGGAAGCGGCCGACAAGATAGAAAGCATACCCGGCGCCTTTGGCATAACCACTCAGGCACTCATCCTTTCTGAAGGCCGCGCCTTACGTGCTTTGTCACTCAATGGCGTTGAGCCAACGACTAAAAATGCGGCCTCCGGTGTCTATCCGATGGCAAAGCACTTTTTCTTCATCACCAAACCCTTGCCTTCACCTGCCGTTCAGCAATTTATCGCCTTTGTGAAATCGCCTGCCGGCTCTGAGATTCTGGAAAAAACCGGGCATTGGACAAACTGATGTTCCCTGACTGACGGGCCGTCGACATGCCTCGCCCCCAAGATCGCATCACACTGATCATCACCCGACTGGCGTCAATCGTCGCCGTACTGGTGGCGCTGACTTTTCCGACCGGCTACGTGTTTGTTGCGTTCAACGATCTGAGTGACGATCTCTTGTTCAAGGCCGAAGTCAAAGCCAACGGGTTGAGTAACCTGATCGCCAGCAACCCCGAATTGTGGGGTTTTGCCGAAAACCGCATTCAAGGTTTGATTTCACGTGAACCGGTGCCACTCATCAACGAACAGGTCAGCGTTTTTGATGCTCAGAATCAACTGATCTTAAGCGCCGGCAGGGCACTGGCCAAACCGGTCGTTAGCCGAAGTTATCCGCTCTTTGACGGGAATCGGACGGTAGGCCGTATTGAGCTTTCCGCTTCACTTACCGGACTGCTTTATAAGGCTATGGCTGCAACCTTGCTCGGCACCCTGCTCGGCGTCCTGATCTTTCTTGTGATGCGGGTTCTGCCGTTGCGTGCCTTGCGCCGGGTGACCGATGCACTGTTCGAAGAGAAAGAACGCGCCGTAACAACGCTTAACTCAATCAGTGACGCTGTCATCACCACCGATGCGCGCGGCAATGTGCTGTACCTCAATCCAATGGCTGAACGGCTGATCGGCACGACGCTGCGTGACGGGCAAGACCACGCGCTATCAACCGTTGTGCAGCTTGTTGATGGCACGACCCGGAAGTACGTTGAAGACTCACTTTACCGGGCGTTAACTGAACGTAGTGTCGTCTCCTGCAACGGCAACAATGAACTGCTCCGAGCGGATGAAACCAGCGTAGCCGTCGAAGAGCGCTCCGCTCCAATTTTTGACCTGGAGGGTGAAGTTACCGGCGGCGTCATGGTACTGCGCGACGTCAGCGTTTCGCGAAAATATGTGCAGCAACGCTCATGGGAGGCTACGCACGATCTGCTCACCGAGCTGGTCAACCGTCGTGAATTCGAGAATCGTCTTCAACTTGCCCTGACTGATACGCAGACATCCGGGCGCTGTTATATTTTGTGCTATATGGATCTCGATCGCTTCAAGGTGGTTAATGATTCCTGCGGCCACGCAGCCGGCGATGAGTTACTGATCCAGCTTTCCCGACTGATGCAGGCGCGTATCCGTGATACCGATACCCTGGCCCGGCTGGGTGGTGACGAATTCGGGTTGCTCCTGGACGGTTGCGACATACCGCACGCGCGCTTGATCACGGCTGAAATTCTGGCAGCGATAAGGGACTACCACTTTAACTGGGACTCCAAGGCGTTCTCGGTCGGCGTCAGCATCGGCCTGACGACCGTCAGCCCCGACCATCAGACTGTTCCTGAAGTGCTCGGCGAAGCGGATTCCGCCTGTTACTGGGCTAAAGAGCAAGGACGCGACCGGATTTGCGTTTATCTGGCCAGCGACATGGATCTGGCCGCCCGGCGCAGTGAAATCGGCTGGGTCGCACGTATCAACGCGGCTTTTGCAGATAGGCGTTTTGTGCTCTACCAGCAGACGTACCGTACGCTGACCACGGCGGCCGGTGTCCGTGAGCACCTTGAAGTCCTGATCCGCATGATCGGCGAAAGTGGTGAAATCATCCCCCCCGGCTGTTTTTTACCGGCGGCAGAACGCTATAACCTGATGCCCAAAATTGATCGCTGGGTCATCCACGAGGTATTCAGTCAATATCACCGTCTTATTGCCGAACGCGGCGGCGCGCCGCTGACCTGCGCCATCAATTTGTCTGGCGCAACGATAAACTCTGAAGGTTTCCTGGACTATGTGCGCAAGCAAATGCATAAATTTAAGCTGGCCCCGGGTTCCATCTGCTTTGAGTTAACCGAAACCGTTGCCGTTAATAATCTTGCAGCAGCGGCAGCGTTTATCCGCCAATGCAAAGCCATCGGCTGCCAGTTCGCGCTCGATGATTTCGGTACCGGCACCAGTTCCTTTGGCTACCTGAAGAATTTACCCGTCGATTATCTGAAGATCGACGGTGGCTTTATCAAAAACATCGAGCACGACCGTGTAGATTTTGCGATGGCAGAAACCATCAACCGTATTGGCCATATCATGGGCAAGCAGACAGTCGCCGAATATGCCGAAACCGAGGCGATTGTCGAAATTCTCAGAACCATGGGTGTCGACTTCGCTCAGGGTTACGGTGTTTGCCTGCCAAAACCCCTGTTTATGCCCCTGTCTGTTTCCGGCGACCTGTTCAATGAACCGGACTTGGCCCGTTGAACGCGGTGTTTGACCTGGGTTATTACTGCCCGTTGGATTTGCAAGTCCTACCGGTATAATCCAATTCAGTGGAACATACTCAAACGCACCCTTCAAAAATATCCGGCCTCGCTTCAGCGTGGCTGCGTTTGCGCGGGCACGCCAGTAACAAACCCGAACTGGCTGAACTGCCTTGCATTCCAGTGGCCGCTGACGACATTTGCATTCTCCCCGGCCCGACGGCCTTTCGCGAAACCTTGCTGTCACTGATTGCCCAGGCGCGCCAACGGATTTTTATCGCGACGCTCTATCTGCAGGATGACGATGCCGGTCGCGAGATACTGGACGCCCTGTATTCCGCAAAAGCGGCTCAGCCGCAACTGGAAATTGCCGTTTTTGTCGACTGGCACCGGGCACAGCGCGGTCTGATCGGGAAAACCCGTTCAGCCGGCAATGCGGCATTGTACAAAGAAATGGCCCGGCGACTTGGCCCGGGTGTTGAAATCTATGGCGTACCGGTGCAACGCCGCGAATTGATGGGCGTGTTGCACCTCAAGGGATTGATCATTGATAACCGTGTTCTCTACAGTGGCGCCAGCCTGAACGACGTTTACCTGCAGCGACACGAGCGCTACCGCCTCGACCGCTACCACCTGATTCACAGTCCGGCGCTGGCTGACAGCATGGCTAATCTGCTCACTGGCGTACTGCGCGGCAATCCGGCTGTACATGCGCTCGATACCGGAAAAGTACCTAAGACAGTTGCCATCCGGAGTGCCATCATCAAATTCCGCCGTCTGCTCGGTAAATCCGCCTACGCTTTCAAAGCCGCTGCCATTGGGCGGGGCGAGGTCGGCATCACACCGCTACTCGGGCTCGGGGCCCGGGACAACGCGCTAAATGCGGCACTGCTGCTGCTGATTCGCCGGACGCGACAGAATCTGGTGCTGTTCACTCCGTATTTCAATCTGCCCGGCCCGATTCGCAAGGCTGTCGATGCCAAGATCAAGGCCGGGTGCCGTGTCACCATCATTCTCGGTGACAAAACGGCCAATGATTTTTATATCCCGCCCAACGAACCCTTCAAGACTATCGGCGCGCTACCGTATCTGTATGAGACCAACCTGCGCCGTTTCTGTAAAACCCACCAGAAGGCAATTAACGCCGGTTTGCTTAACATTCAACTGTGGCAGGATGCCGACAATACCTTCCACCTCAAGGGGTTGATGGTCGATGACGACTACGCGCTGCTCACCGGCAACAATCTCAACCCGCGTGCCTGGCGGCTGGATCTGGAAAACGGACTGCTCATTCACGACCCGCACAAGCTGCTGCTGGACCAGCATCTGGCGGAACTGAACATGCTTTTGACGCATACCCGACGGCTGGACGACCATCACGCACTTGATGCTGTTGATACCTATCCGCTGCCGGTGCAACGGCTGATTAAACGGCTGGCGCGTGTGCGTGCCGACCGACTGGTCAACCAGGTGATGTAAGAATCAGCCTCCGCGCACGTAGAGGCAGGCCGCGATACCGGTAGCAATGCCATCGGCCATGCGTGCCTGTCTTTCCGGGTCACGCAAGGCCAGCTCCTCTTCTCGGTGCTTGATTACCCCCGCTTCGAACAATACCGCCGGCAAGGTTGTTCTATATAGCACGATCAGATTGTCGTAGTAATGCACAGCATTTTCGGCATCAGCATACGGACGGGAGCGGCCGGGAAGCGAGTCGGCATGATGCGTGGCGCCAACAAATCCCATACGACGCAAGCGTGCGCCGATGGCAGAAGCGCAGCGCAAACTGGTTTCAGGATCAGGATTGTCATGTGACACAAAGAGTGAAAATCCGCTGTGGCGGTCGCTATAGGTTTGTGTCACGCCATCCCACTCCCATTCTTCGAGCAGCTCCGGCTGTACCGAATCGTGGTGGATGGAAATGAAGAAATCGCTTCCGGCCGCCTGCTGTGGACGCGCAGCAAGGCTTTCGATGCGGCCGTCGAAGTTGATCGGTCGGACACGTAAACCGCGGTCTTCAAGGGCCGTAACAATGCGCGTGGCCAGCACCTGGTTGAATTCCAGCTCCTTCCGGCCACGTGCGCTAACTGCTCCGGATGCGGCATGGGTATGGCCGACATCGACCGCAACTTCAAGCGCCTCAGCCGTTGAACAGGCCAAGCCAACAGCCAGCGCAGACAAGAGGCAGGCCACTAAGAATTGAACCGGGGATTTCCCCGTGGGTTCTGTGTCTCCGTGCGCTCTATGTTGAAAGCGGTTTATCATCGTTTTCTGAATCAGAAGTCCTTATCGGCTTCCCACAGAATGAAGCCCGCTTCCTTCTGTGTCCGCTCCATCAAGTGAATCAGCGGGGTGGCGCGCTGAGCCAGATTGACAACGACCCGCCCGGTTTTGTAGTCTTCGTCGTCCGGGGTTTCGTCCGCGTCGTCGATGTCGTCTTCGCTCGCCTCGTGCCTCGCTGCATGTAACGCCATTTTTTCTGCGTGCACGGCATGGTGCAGTTTGGCCAGCGCCTCAGGCACCTGCTCCTTGGTAAATACACCCCGTGCCGTACATTCCTTGTCGATAATTTCGTAAAGTCGACGAACTTGTTCTGCGAACATGATCATCTCACCGGAAGTGCTTGACGTCAGTTTGACCAGCATGATTTCCTCCCAGACTTTTCATTTTCAACCCGTCGGGAACGCTCATCCAAAGACGATTTGCTTGGCCTTTGCGTGAGAAGCCCTGTTTTACTTGTTCTTCAAGGGGCACATCCAGGGCAGTCGTTCCATACGCTTCACAGCCCGCTATTTCAGCGTACTGCAGTACCACTATTTCATTCTACACCTCAGTGCAGCTTACTGCTGACTGAGCGTTGCTTGTCGCGGTAGAATTCGGAACATAAAAAACATTACCCCGTGCTATCGTTGCGGGACTGTTCAGGGAGTGAGGGATGTTACGGCTTGGGGTTGATCTGGGCGGCACAAAAATTGAGATCATTGCGCTCGACGGTTTCGGCCATGAGCTTCTCCGCGAGCGCGTGCCAACCCCGCAAGGTGACTATAAATCAACCGTGGCGGCTATCGTTAACCTGGTTGAGCGAGTTGAAAATCAGCTAGGCCAACGCGGCAGCATCGGACTGGGTATTCCCGGGGCTGAATCGACGGCCAGTGGCCTGATCAAAAACGCCAATTCGAACTGCCTGAACGGCCAACCCTTGCGTCGTGATGTGCAAACGCTACTGCAACGCACCATTCGTATTGACAACGACGCCAACTGTTTCGCGCTGTCTGAAGCCATTGATGGTGCTGGAAAAAACGCCGATATTGTTTTCGGCGTCATTCTTGGCACGGGTATCGGTGGTGGTATCGTGTTCCGTGAGCAAGTACTTACTGGCATCAATCGCATTGCCGGAGAGTGGGGCCACAACCCGCTACCGTTTCCCGAACAGGAGTCTCTACCCCCGCCCCGTTGCTACTGCGGACGACAGGGCTGCAATGAAACCTGGCTCTCCGGCCCCAGCCTGACAGCAGATCACACGCGGCATACTGGCGAAACGCTCTCACCGCAAACGATTGTCGAACGTGCCGCGCTGGGTGACGCAACCTGCGAATCGACGCTGCATCGCTATGAGCATCGACTGGCTAAGGCGCTGGCACAAGTGATCAACATTCTAGACCCGCAAGTGATTGTGTTGGGTGGCGGCCTGTCGAATATCGATCGCCTGTACACCAATGTGCCCGCGCTGTGGGGAAATTTCATTTTTTCCGATCAGGTCAACACTCAGTTGCTCCAGCACCGGCATGGCGATTCCTCGGGAGTCCGCGGCGCCGCATGGCTGTGGAACGATACGGCGGAAGGCTGATCAGCATGCCCTGGATCAGGCTCTTTCTGCCCTTTGCCGGGGCCTATTTTCTCTCGTATCACTTCCGCACAGCCAATGCCGTGATTGGCCCGGTGCTGAGCGCTGAGCTGTCACTGAGTGCGGCCGATCTTGGCCTTTTGACCAGCGCCTACTTTCTCGCCTTCGGTATGGCACAACTGCCACTGGGCATGTTTCTTGATCGCTTTGGCGCACGCCGCGTTGAGTCGGCATTGCTGCTGATCGCCGCCGCTGGCGCCGCAGTTTTTGCCAGCAGTAATGATATCAGCACACTGGCTGTGGGGCGGGGCATGATCGGCTTGGGCGTTTCGGCTTGTCTGATGGCCTCGTTCAAGGCGTTTTCTCAGTGGTTCCCACCTGAGCGGCAGGCCTCGATGACCGGCTGGATGATGACCTCAGGCACGCTCGGCGCACTGGCGGCCTCGGCACCACTTGATCTGGCACTGCATATTGCCAGCTGGCGACAGATCTTTTTCGTGCTGTCGGGTTTAACGCTGGCCGTTTCAGCCTGGCTATTTTTCAGCGTGCCTGACAAGCCGGGGACACCGCATCCCGAACCGTTGACGGCACAGTGGGCTGGCGTTAAGCAGGTGCTGGCCTGCCGGCATTTCTGGCGCTTCGCACCGTTAGGTTTTGCCCAGATCGGCGGTTTTATGGCCGTTCAAAGCCTGTGGTCATCCGCCTGGCTGATTCACGTTAACGGTTATTCGCGTGCCGTAGCGGCTGAACATCTGGCGGCCATGAGCGTGGCGATGATCGTTGCCTATGCGTTGATCGGCCTGCTGGCCACAGGGCTGGCGCGGCGTGGCATCGGTACGCTGCATTTGTTGGCTGGCGGCATGACCATCTCGCTGTTAACCCTGTTGCTGATTATCTCCCAGGTCACTGATCACACCTGGCTACTGTGGATTGTTTACGGGGCGTTCTCCAGTTTTGGCACGCTGGTTTACGCACAAACGTCGGCTGGTTTCCCGGTTGCTCTGGCCGGACGTGCCAACACCACACTTAACCTGCTGGTCTTTTTCGGCGCGTTTGGCCTGCAATGGGGGATGGGCGTGCTGATCGATCTTATGGAAGCCAGTGGTTACAGTAGTGCAAGCGCACACCGCTACGCTTTCGCCGTGCTCTTTGTTTTACAGGTCGCCGCCTACGCCTGGCTGATCATCAGTGATCGTTACGCCCGCCCCCGCGAGGCTTCGTGAAATGCGCCTGATGGGGGATTTTATCCAGTGCATCGCCCCCATCGGCAACATTGCTAAAGAACGTGTTCGCCTAAGCGGCGAGGTCAACCTGCTGTAGCGAACCGGCACGACCATCTTCCCGAAGATAGAACCCGCTGGCTCGAATTTGCGCCAGCAAACGGTTTTCAGAATCGGTCAGAGCGAAGGAAGTCTCGGTCGAGCCCAGATAGAGCGCACCAACCCCCATATCGCGTAAACTTCGCAGGTTACCCTGCCCGGAGGCATCAGGTTGCCAGATACGCAGGTTATTGAATGCCGCGTCATTTTCGTCAAGCCAGTGATTACCATCGCCGTCGAGTGCCGCAAGATCAGCAAACCCGTTACCGGAGCGGGTACCAAACAGCTCACTGCCGTCATTGATGCGTCCATCGCCGTTGCGGTCAAAGGCTAGGAAAGCACTTCCGCCACCCAGGCCCGGTATGGATTCCGTTTTCCCGTCCGCATCAAGATCAAACGTGAAGCGTTTTCCAGAGAGTTCGGCTGCGTTGCCATCAAAGTTGATGACCAGCGGATCGCGTAATACGACCTTCCCGCCATCTTTTTCTTTTCGTTCGCACTCGAAATCACGGCACATATTGAGTTCAAGATTGAATTCCAGTTTTTGCCCATCCTGGGTACGAATTGTCCCCGACGAGAAGAATCCGGTACGTTCATGTTCGCGAATGGTTTCGGTGAATTCGCTCTTCCACTCCATTTCCACCGTTCCTGCTGGGCGTCCTGTTCTCTTTTCCGGCAGCGCCGCATCATCCGTTTTAAGCACTTCACGCAGATCCGTGACCTGCACACCCTGGCTTCCCGATATGAATGCAATCATTCGTGCAATTAGGGCTTCGAGCATCATCAGCAGTTGGGTGTCCCGACCGGATTTCGCGCTTTCCGACGTTTTTTCGGTTTGGGATACGCCCTCATAAACCATGCGGAACGTGCACTCGGAGTCAAATTTGACGACGCATTCACTCGAGAAATTGTGGCTGGCATTCATCACCACTTCGGCCTGTTCAATCTTCATCGCTGGCTCCTTGCGCGTTTTGGGATTATCTCCTTCGCAAAACACATGCCACATGATGAGTCCAATAATAATCAATGGCTTGAGATTAAACGGCAAGTACTGCCGGCAAAGGCCGCCGGCCGGGCGGCAAGATTGATCAGAACTCCAGCGGATCAACTTCCAGATGCCAACGCAAACGCGACGGGGCTTTGATGGCGTCGAGCACGACTCGCCATTCGCTAAGATAGGCCTGCAGTGCACGCCGCGAGGATGATTCGATCAGTAATTGAGCACGTTCCATGTTCGCCCGGCGTGCCAGTCGCATCGGCACCGGGTCGTAGAGCATGACGTCATCGTGTGCTTCACCTTTGGGCCAGGCCCGTGCAGCGCCAAGAAAGGCCAGCGAATCCGCCATCAGCGGGGCTTCGGCCCGCAGCATGGCCTGATACGTGTAGGGCGGGAATCCTGCCTGCTCACGTTCTTTGAGCTGACTATTGGCAAAAGCCGGGTAATCATGTTTAACCAGTGCCGCGTACAACGGATGTTCCGGGAACTGGGTCTGGATCAACACTTCACCCGCGAGTTCAGCACGCCCGGCACGCCCGGCCACTTGCATTAGCTGAGCGAACAGACGCTCGGGTGCCCGCCAGTCGGCGGCAAACAGTGCGGCATCGGCGCCAAGGGCGCCGACCAAGGTCAACTTAGGGAAATCGTGCCCTTTGGCCAGCATCTGTGTTCCGATCAGGATATCGGCCTCACCGGCATGAATTTGTTCGACGAACACTTCCCACTGTTTGCGGGTTTTGGCCGAATCGCGGTCTACGCGCAGGATTCTAGCCTGCGAAAAGCGTTCTGCAAGAACCTCCTCCAGCCTTTGGGTGCCGCGCCCAAAGGGCTGAATATCCTGATTGCCACAACTCGGGCAGCCTTTGGGTACTCGGCTTTCAAAACCACAGTGATGGCAGCGCAAACGGCCATCAGCCAAATGCAGCACCAGATTAGCTGCGCAGCGAGTGCAGTGCGAAATCCATCCGCAACAGGCACAGGCCAATACCGGCGCATAGCCGCGGCGATTGAGAAAAACCAGACTTTGTTCGCCGCGTGCCAGTCTTTTTTCAATGGCCAGAAGCAGTACGCCTGACATTCCATCGCGTAATTTCTCTAACCGGGTATCGATGCGTTGAACAACCGGTAAGCGCGCGTTTTCGACGGCGCGCTCGGCCAGCGTAAGTAGGGTATAGCGGGCGGGGGTTCGGGTGTCGGTGGCATTCGCCCAGCTTTCCAGCGAAGGCGTGGCTGAGCCGAGGACAATCGGCACCCCGCGTTCGCGCGCACGAAAGACGGCGACATCGCGCGCCGAGTAGCGCATGCCATCCTGTTGTTTAAAGGAGGCATCGTGCTCTTCGTCAACCACAATCAAGCCAAGATCGGGCAAGGGGGTAAAGACGGCCAGACGCGTGCCCAACACGATGCGTGCGCGGCCCTCAAATGCGGCTCGCCAGTTGCGTGTGCGCGCCGCCTCGGTAAGTTCGCTATGCAGACTGACCAGATTGGCCGCCGGAAAGCGCGCAGCAACCCGGGCCTCAAGCTGAGGTGTCAGGTTGATTTCAGGCACCAACAATAAGACCTGCTGGCCAGCCGCCAGTGCTCGTTGAACCAGGCGCAGATACACTTCTGTTTTTCCGCTCCCCGTCACACCGTGCAGCAAATAGGCTTTAAAGCCCTTGTTGTCTTGCGCGATGGCCACCAGCGCCGCCTGTTGCTCTGCTGTAAGTTGGGGCGGTTCTTGTGCCGCCGGAATTTTCTGCGCAGGAGCCCGTGTTCTGGCCTTGGGCGGATTGACACGACGCAGTCCTGCGGGGAGCGTTGACAACATGACCTCACCCAGCGGTACCTGATAATAGCTGGCGCAAAATTCACTCAGGCGAAACCAGTCAGCCGGCAATGCCGGCAGGTCGCGCAGCACCGCATCCAACGGCTTGAGTTGGGCAAGCGGAAAATCGCTATGCTCGGGTAGCTCTACGATGACACCGATCCGAGCGCTGCGACCAAATGGGACACGCACCCGCAGTCCGATATCAGCCACTGACAGCGTTTCTCCCTCAAGAACGAGATAATCAAAAAACCGGTGCAACGGAAGGTCAAGCGCGACGCGTACGATTTGCATTCAAGACTGTCTATGACGTTAGGGATAGAAGTATGCCAAAAGGCAGAACTGGCGGTGCTTCATTGGCAACAAAAGCTCTTGTCGCTTCTACAAAACCGCTGTAACTCCTTAACTTATCTACGTATTCGAAGTTGTGCACAATTTCTGTGGATAAGTCTGTGGATGAATTCGTATCGAGAAGCCCAACTTCCCTATCTACAAGGCGTTTTATCACTTTGCCACAAAATGAAGCACAAATTATAACGTTATTAATCAACAAGTTACCAATAAGTCACTGATTATGAACGGACTTGTGAACATTTGGTTACAAAGCACCCATTTCTGTGCATAAGTCAATACGAAAGTTGAGTTTTATTTTATTTTTGGCGCAGAATTTTGCTGTGCTCATGTACCGTGTCCACCAGCGTCGTCACATGCTCAGGCGGGGTAAATTGCGAAATGCCGTGTCCCAGATTAAAAACGTGTCCGGTGTCGCTTCCACCCTGGCGATGGTAGCTGTCAAGAATTTTTTTCGTCTCCAGCGCGATGGTGTCGGGCGAGGCAAAAAGCACATTGGGGTCCAAGTTGCCCTGCAAGGCAACCTGGTCGCCCACACGCCGGCGCGCTTCCCCAATATCGATTGTCCAGTCGAGCCCCAGCGCGTCGCAACCAATATCAACAATGGATTCAAGCCATAATCCACCGCCTTTGGTAAAGACAATCGAAGGGATGCGCTCTCCGTCACGCTCCTTGATCAAACCAGCCACGATGCGCTGCATATAGCTTAGCGAAAATTCCTGGTAGGCCGCGGCGGACAGGCCACCACCCCAGGAGTCAAAAATCATCACCGCCTGCGCACCCGACTCAATCTGGGCATTCAGATAGGCCGTTACAGCGTCTGCGGTCACTGACAGAATGCGATGCAAAAGATCCGGCCGCTCATAGAGCATGGTCTTGACGTGCCGGTAGTCACTGCTCGAAGCACCTTCGACCATGTAGCAGGCCAGCGTGTAGGGACTGCCGGCAAAGCCAATCAACGGCACCGAGTTATCCAGCGCACGACGAATTTCTGAAACGCCGTCCGTCACGTAACGCAAATGGTCATAGGGATCAGGTACCGTCAAGTCGCGTATTGCCCATTCTTCGCGGAGCGGCCGCTCGAATTTTGGGCCTTCACCTTCAGTAAAATAAAGCCCCAGCCCCATGGCATCGGGAACCGTCAGAATGTCGGAGAACAAAATGGCGGCGTCGAGGTTGTAGCGCGAAAGGGGCTGCAGGGTAACTTCACACGCTCTGGCCGGACTTTTGCACAAGTGCAGGAAACTGCCGGCACGTTTGCGTGTTTCACAGTATTCGGGAAGATAGCGGCCAGCCTGTCGCATCAGCCAGACAGGCGTGTAATCTGTCGGCTCCTTGAGCAGGGCGCGCAGAAAATTGTCGTTGCGGGGTCGGGTCACGTGAATTCTGCCTTTGGGATCAAGAGGCGATTATCCGCCGGAAACGTGTCTTTGCGCCACCGGGAATGGATTCAACATTTCATTTTCAACCGATGATGTCACGAAGCCCAGACCATGGCCGGGCACTGAGCACGGCACGGCACGGCAACGTCAGCAAAGACAGGGGGTGGAATTGAAATTACTGCACTTCTTCGGTCCGCCGCCCAAGATTCAAACCCAGTTGCTTTAGTTTGCGATACAAGTGTGTGCGCTCAAGTCCGGTTTTATCGGCAACACGTGTCATGTTGCCACGCTCACTTTTCAGATGATGTTCAAAGTAAAGCCGCTCGAAAGCCTCGCGGGCATCGCGCAAGGGTTGCTCAAAAAAGGGCAGTGCCGGTGGGGGCTTGGGTGTATCACTGTCATCCCTTTGAAGAATGCTGGCCACATCTTCGAGCGATATTTCTTCTTCAAGCGCCGAAAGGGCGAGATTTTTGACCGTCATCAACAACTCGGCCCATTCACCGTGCCAATGATGCAGACGCAGCGCATTCAGCGCACCGCTCGAGAAA
This sequence comes from Burkholderiales bacterium, assembly GCA_038203745.1. GTDB lineage: Bacteria > Pseudomonadota > Gammaproteobacteria > Burkholderiales > Rhodocyclaceae > Propionivibrio. Next base: position 25,517 of record JBBRDR010000011.1, read on the forward strand.
TTCCGCGACGGCACTTCATTACGCTCAACCAGATGGGTCAGCACCAGCGTGGCGATCTCCGGCACATCATCTGCATGGCCTGACAGTTGTGGCAGAGTTACCCACACTTCCCCCAAGCGCGCCACCAAGACAGGGTCCCAGCCGGCCTCGTTAAGTGACGAAAGCGAACGTGTCGACGCCGCGATGAGTTGAAGGTTGTGTTTCTCCAAGCGCTCCAGAGCATAGACAAGATTTCTCTGCTGCAATTTTCCGAGCAACATGAGGTCAGCGATGAAGAGGATTCCTCCACCGGCGTTTTCCAGCATTTCCTGTGTCAAGGGTGCGCTGGATGCAGAAAGATCCAGCCAAGGGGTTTTTGGCGTCTGCAAGGTGCGAGCACATATTTCGGCAATGCTGCCGGAAGCACTTTTGAGTAATAGCACAGGGGTCTTTGCTGCCGCCTGTTCAAGGCGTTTCTTGAGATCCTTGAGCAGCGGCGATCGGGCAAAGGCTTCAAGGGTTAATGGGGGCTTTTGCGGGGAGACCGCGTGCTTGAGTGCTTTCTTGACGGTAGCCAGCAGTTTTTGCAGAGCAATGGGTTTTTCAAGAAAATCGATAGCGCCAACACGAGTGGCTTCGACAGCACTGTCTATTGTTCCATGTCCCGACATCATAATCACGGGCATGGTCAGCAAACCAGCGGCTGACCACTCCTTGAGCAGTGAAATGCCGTCCGTATCCGGCATCCAGATATCAAGTAAAACCAGATCCGGACGTTTTTCGCTCCGGCTCATGCGGGCTGCTGCTGCGTTCTCGGCAAGCGAGACGGTGTGCCCCTCGTCAGCCAGAATTTCTGAGAGCAACTCGCGGATACCCATTTCGTCGTCGACGACCAGTATTTGCGCCATATTTACGTCTCGCCTCGTATTGCTGTGGAATCTGTCGATTGCACAGTGTTATTAACCTGCTGAGCCAGCGGCAGTCGGATACTAACTTCGGCGCCTACCGGCTGCCGGTTGTTGATTCGGATACGCCCCTGGTGCTCATCGACAATCTTCTTGACGATGGCCAGACCCAAACCGGTGCCGCGCGCTTTGGTCGTTACATAGGGCTCAAACACACGGGCCATTATCTCGGGCGGAAAACCCGGGCCGCAATCGCTTACCGAGAGTTCCACCATCCCGTCAATAATGCGTGTAACAACGCCAATCTGTGCTTTTTCATCACCTTCCTGAGCATCCTCGGCATTGCGCAGCAGATTATGGATGATTTGCCGCAACTGTGATGCATCGCCCCTCACGGCAGGCAACTCGCGGGCCAACTCAATTTTCACCTCGGCGTGCGAGGTTTCATACAGGCCAAGAACCTCGCCAATCAATGCATTGAGATCCAGCGTTTTTAATTCGGGGGCAGGCATGCGCGCATAGTCAGAAAATTCGTTGACCATGCGCTTCATGGCCTGCACCTGATTGATGATGGTCTGCGTCGAACGAGTCAGCATTTCAGCATCGGCACCATGCAACTTGTCTGCAAACTTGACCTGAAGCCGTTCGGCCGAAAGCTGAATCGGAGTCAATGGATTTTTGATTTCGTGCGCCAGTCGCCGCGCCACTTCGCCCCAGGCCGCACTGCGTTGTGCGGCAACCAGCCGGGTAACATCGTCAAAAACCACAACACAACCGCCACTAACGCCTTCAGGCAACTGGGTTCCGCGCAACAACAATATTTGTGGCAAACCGCCGGGGCGATCGAGTTCAATCTGCGTCTGCCACTCTTTTCCTCCATGTTCAGCAAAGGCGCTCCGAATCGCCTGTCCAAAGTTCTGTTCGCGTGGCCAGGCTTCGACAGCCACATTCTTGAGGTCGATAAAATCATCATCAAGTATGGTCTGAGCCCCTTCGTTGACCGTACGCAACAGGAAATCACGGTCAAAAACGAGTACCCCTGCAGATAAATTGGCCAGAATCAGTTCCAGATAGGCTCGCGCCGATTCAACTTCGGCGCGGTGGCGCTCAGTATCGCGACGTGCGTCATTCAACTGGCGTGTCATCTGATTGAACGACTGGGTCAGCACGCCAAGTTCGTCGCGGCTATAGATCGCTTGACGCGGGGTAAAGTCACCCGCGGCTACCGCCTGCGTTCCCTCGGCAAGAATCGACAGTGGGGCGGAAAGCCGGCGCGCCAGAACAAAGGCCATCGCAATGGCAGTAAATAGCGCCAACAATACGGTCAAGGTCAACGTCATGGCGTAAATGCGCGTCAGCCCCTCCCGCCCTAGCGATAACTCCTGATAATCGCGATAAACGCTCTGCACCCGTTCTGCGTTTTGCGCCAATCCGGGAGGCACACTCTGCGTCAACTGCAAGATCCGGGTTTCCTTGCCCAAACCGTTAGGGGCAACCGCAACCAACGCCCGCAGCATCAGATCTTTTCCTGCAGCATTATCAACTTCACTGTGCACCCGTCCGCTACGCGCGCGGTTAATCTGTTCAGCACTGGGCTGTTCCGGTACGCGTGCTGAGAGTTCGCTGGTTGCCGTGGCCAGCAACTGGCCGTTGGTGGCAAACAGGGCGGCCGACTGGACGCCGGTCTGTTCGCGCAGTTTGCCAAGGGCGAAGCGTCGCTGTGACTCCGAATAATCGCTAAGGTCAAGCGCCATGATTTGCGCCTTTTTACTCAAATCATCACGCAGCGAATCGAGTGCTTCGCGCCCTAGATTGAGTCCAGATTCGAGTGCATTCTCGACGCGTACGTCGAACCAGGTTTCAATGCTCTTGGTGACAAACTGCACCGATACTGCGTAAATCAGCACACCGGGCAGTACGGCCATGAGGCCGAACATAAGCATTAATCGCAGTTTAAGCCGGGAGCCGAACACCTTGGTCCGATATTCGTGCCACAGGTCGCGCACCTGCCACACAATGAGGGCAAAGAGCGACAAGGCGACAACCGCGTTCAGACCGAGCAGCCAAGGGTAGTGGCGGGCAAACAGCGCCGTATTGGCACTGGCCGACGCCAGCAGGAACAGCAAAATCCCGCCAAACGATGCGGCCACGATGATGAGTTTTTTCATTTGACGTCCCCCATGGGGGGTACGGCTAGCGGCACCTGCGCTGGTGGAGCATGTGACATGGCTGGCGCATGTGACGCTGGTGGTGCAAGTGAGGCGGCTCCGGATACGGGTGCGGAACGTACCGGAAGCACTATTTCCGTGGGGCTAAAATCCCATTGCAGCCAGTCAGACGACAAATTCCAATCTTTATTGGACAGCGCGCTAACTTGAAAGGTCTTGGCCATCTGGCTCAAATCAAGCCGCACGCGCATAGCGGCAAGGTAAGTCAGGTTGGCTTTGACTTCATTTTTTTCCAGCACCTGCCAGTTGCGCAGACGCGACATGACGCGCAATGTTTCGTCAAGGCTGCTGTAGCTCTGGTGCAGCGCCCCCGTGGACAAGCGATACTGGCGTGTCAAAGCGTGATAAGACAGCTGGAAGGTTCTACTACGCCGGATAATTTGCTCTTCGAACCAGTACCAGCGCGAGCGAGTCAGTTCGAAATCAACCGCAAAATAGAGTACGACGCCTTTGTTAACTGCTTCCTCAAGCCGCGCATTGAAGTTGATGTTAATGTCGGCTTCAAGGTCGTACCCCTCTTCGCTTGCCTCCAATTGTGGATTGCGGACACTGATATCCGCAGCGAGCGCAAAGCTTGTAGCCAGCAACAGCGCTGCACCAAAGGCAATCGATCTAAGCAGTTTTTCGCAACAACGCATAGTAAAAACCATCGTTATCGTCCTGGGGTAGCAGTTGCTCTTCAAACTGACGTTCTACACCATTCTGGCGAACAAGGAAGGCGTCAATCTGGGCTGCATTCTCTTCCGGAAAAACCGAACATGTGACATACAAAAGCTTACCGCCGGGCGCAAGCAATGGCCATAATGCGTCGAGAATCGCGGCCTGTGTGTGCACAAAACGGCGAAGGTCACTTTCGCGCCGGAGGTGCTTGATGTCCGGATGCCGGCGCACCACACCCGAAGCCGAACAGGGCACATCAGCCAGAATAGCGTCAAAAGGCCGGCCATCCCACCAGCGCGCCGTTTCAATGCAGTCGCCTACACGCACCGTCGCTCGCAGTCCTAATCGCTGAAGGTTGTCCTCGATGCGCTTTGTTCGTCCTGCGTCAATATCCAGCGCCAGCAAGTCGAGATCTGCTGCTTCGAGCAAGTGTGCTGTTTTTCCGCCGGGTGCAGCACAGGCATCAAGTACGCGCGATCCCGGCGCCGGGGCAAGCAACCCGGCAGCACGTTGTGCGCCGGCATCCTGGACGGAAACCCATCCATCAAAAAAGCCCGGCAGAATTTCAACACCTACCGGCTTTTGCAGTATCAAACCGTCGCGTCCTACTGGTCGTGCGTCCAAACCAGCAGCTTCAAGTTTTTCCTTATACTCAGCCACCGTCATGCGGCGTTGATTAACGCGCAAGATCATTGGCGGCGGGCAGTTACCGGCCTCGACGATTTTCTGCCAGTTGTCCTTGTAGGCTCTACGCAATCTGCTCAACCACCATGCAGGGTGCGATTGACTTGCCACGTCGTCTTTGCTTACGGCGTCATGCAACGCTTCACGCTGCCGCAGGTAATTACGCAATACGCCATTAACCAGTCCTTTGAACGCACCGCCGGCCAGTTCGCCGGCGGCGGCCACTGCCTGATCAACCACCATCGGCGTGGATTCGGGCCGGGTTTCCAGACGATACAGCGCGGCCAGCAGCAGGGCCTGCGTTTCGCCATGGGTCAGTGGTTTGCTCATCAAGCGGCCAAGCATAAATTCGCCATGCCCGTACTGTCGTAGCACACCATAGGCAATATCTTGTGCTGCTGAACGCGCGACCTGCGGCTCTTTGGACAGAGCAAGCAAGGCTTCGCTCAGACTCCGTCCCGCATTCACTGACGCCAAGGCACGTGCGGCCAGTAACAAGCTCCAGCCCAAAGAGTCGGGGGCCAGCGCTAGTGGATCAGGGCATATAGCCGCTTTGCGCACACGCACAGCACGCTGTTTTGCCGAGGGCAAAGATTCGGTTGGAGATGATGAAGACACGTCAGGGTTTCTTGATAGTCATAGGTTTTTCCAGTTTAACATGATGATGACAAGATCGGCTTCAGCCCGCCATAATGCACGCATGGGTACCTTTTCTCTAAAACGCTTTGCGTGGCTGTCAATTGTTGCCGCCGTTGCGACTATTTTCCTGAAGGGTGTTGCCTGGTGGATGACCGGTTCGGTTGGTCTGCTGTCAGACGCGCTTGAATCTGTCGTCAACCTCGCCGGGGCTTTGATGGCGCTGGCCATGATAACGGTTGCCGAGCAACCTGCCGACGCTGACCACACTTACGGTCACGGCAAAGCTGAATATTTTTCTGCTGGCTTTGAGGGCTTGCTCATCCTGTTTGCCGCGCTGGCTATTGGCGTCGCCGCCGTTGAACGCCTGCTACGACCTCAAGCCCTTGAGCAACTTGGTATTGGCCTTGCGGTCTCGCTCTTTGCTTCGCTTATTAACCTACTTACTGCACGCGTCTTGCTTGCTGCCGGAATCAAGTATCGGTCATTAACACTTGAAGCCGATGGTCATCACCTGATGACCGACGTCTGGACCTCAGCCGGCGTAATCGTTGGCGTTGCTGCAGTTTCTCTTACGGGTTGGGTGTGGCTTGATCCGGTACTTGCACTGATCGTTGCGGCCAACATTGTGTGGACGGGCTGGCGTCTGGTACGCCGTTCAACAGGAGGCTTGATGGATGTGGCGCTGCCTGCTCATGAACATGCTTTGGTTCTGACTGTGCTAAAGCGCTATCTTGAACAGGGCATTGATTACCATGCTTTGCGTACGCGCGAATCCGGATCACGCCGTTTTGTTGAGCTCCATGTACTGTTGCCTGGAGACTGGACGATCCGTAAAGGGCACGCCCTTGCCGAACAACTGGAACGCGATATACGCCATGCCCTACCGAACACGACAGTACTCACCCATATCGAGCCACTCGGTGATCCGGTGTCGCTTGAAGACATTGCGCTTGACCGATAAATTTTCAGCGTCTGCTTTTGTACGCTGCAGCATGGCATTGCTTTCTTTTGCCCTATTGCTATCGCTTCCTTTACCGGCATTCGCGTGGAATGCTGCCGGCCATCGGCTCGTTGCCTGCATTGCCTGGGATCATCTGGATGAACACTCCCGTCGTGAAGTCGCCCGCTTGCTGCGTGAGCATCCGGACTATTCTCGCTGGCTCAATCGTAATGTAGAACCTGATGAAAACAAGGGGGTTTTCATCGAATCCTCAACCTGGCCGGATGAAATTCGCAATGATCCCCGCTTTTACAACGCCGGTCTTGACCAACCCACCATAAGGCTGGCCGGCTTTCCCGACATGGAGAGACGACGTAACTGGCACTACCTCAATCGTCCACTCGATAGTCATCAACGCCGGCAGCCCGTAACAACTACCGGACTCCTTGACATCCAGCTTGTCGCTTTGGGAAAAGCGCTCGCTTCACCAGCAACCCCGGAATACGAGCGCAGTTATGCCTTGCCCTGGCTCGTCCACCTGGCTGGCGATGCACATCAACCCCTGCATACCAGCATCCGCCTCAATGCCGACGGCAAATGGGACAAGCTTGGAAACGGTCTCACGGTTATCAATCCCAACAATTCGCGCAAACCGTCAACAACACTTCACGCTTTCTGGGATGATCTGCCCGGTCCTTCAAGGCTACGTGGTGAACGACTGAATGCACGCTGCCGTGCCTTGAGCGTCATGTACCCCAGACCCGCTCCGTCCGTGCCAAATGACTGGATCGATGAAAGCTGGGCGTTAGCGGTGAGCAGCGCCTACCCGCCGGGGAATGGGAGCGAACTCACGATCAGCCCTGCGTTTTATGAATACGCCAGAGAAATCGCCGACCGGCGTGTTGCGCAAGCGGGTTACCGCTTGGCTGATCTGTTGCGCGACTTGTTCAACACGAGATCCCAGAAGCACTAACCGCGCGCCATGGCACGCAGCCTAGCAACCCGCTCCTCGGTCGCCGGGTGGGTGCTGAACAAACCGGCAATACCTCCACCTGACAGCGGATTCATGATCATCATCTGCGCTGTGGCCGGATGCGCTTCCGCTGTAGGCATGGGTATTCCTCGTGCGTAGGCATCGATTTTGGTCAGCGCATCAGCGAGCGCATTCGGATCCCCGCAAATCTCGGCACCACCCCGATCTGCTTCGTACTCACGTGCTCGTGAAATGGCCATCTGGATTAACGCAGCGGCCAATGGTGCAAGCAGTGCTACGGCGATGCTGGCGATCGGATTACTGCGGCCTTCCGAGTCCCGTCCGCCAAAAATCATTGCGAAATTGGCCAGTGCGGAGATAGCCCCGGCCATGGTTGCAGAAATGGTTGAGATGAGGATATCGCGATGATGTACGTGGGCGAGTTCATGCGCCATAACGCCGCGAATCTCTTTGGCCGACAACAGATTGAGAATGCCTGTAGTTGCAGCGACAGCGGCATGATCCGGATTGCGCCCGGTAGCAAACGCATTGGGTTGCGCTTCGTCGATTAGATACACTCGCGGCATGGGCAGTTGGGCTTTCTGAGCGAGCTCGCGCACCATGGTATAAAACTGGGGCGCTGACGCTTCATCGACTTCACGGGCCTTATACATCTTCAGCACCATGGTATCGGAGAACCAATAGGCGAAAATATTCATCGCTCCGCCAAACAGCAGCGCCAGCAGCATGCCTGTCGACCCTCCGAGGTAGCCGCCAATGACGCCAAACAGGGCCATAATCGCAGCCATCAGGATTGAAGTTTTCAACCAGTTGCCAAACATCGCCTTGACCTCCGTTTCGGCAGAAGTGCCAGTTTCTTAGATGGGGTGATGTCGGTAAAAATCAAGCTTCCGTTACAGACGTAGCGGGCAACTCGAACGTTGCACCCGTCGACACTTTGCTTCCCGCGAGAAACTGTGCAACAGGCAAACGCTTGCCTCCTGCTTTTTGCAATTCGGTCAGGCGCAGCGCACCTTCGCCACACATAACAAGAATTCCGTTTTTGTCTGCCGCCAAAATGGTGCCCGGTACGGCTGAACTTTCCCTGGTTTCGGGGTTTGCGCTCCAGATCTTGATGATATTGCCTTGCAGATTGGCTGTGCTACCCGGGTAGGGATTGAAGGCGCGAATCTGTCTGTCCAGTTGAGCAGCGGGCAGACGCCAGTTAAGTGGGGATTCAGTCTTGTCAATTTTGGCTGCGTAACACACCCCTTTTGCAGGCTGCGGACAAGGCGTCAGTGGTAATCTTTCCAGCGCTTGGACGATTAGTTGTGCTCCGAGCACCGCCAGTTTGTCGTGCAGTGTTGCTGCTGTTTCTGCGGCATTTATCACCAACGCACCGGAATGCAGAACCGGCCCGGTATCGAGTCCTGCCTCCATCTGCATGATGCATACACCGGTCTGTTTATCGCCGGCAAGAATGGCGCGTTGGATGGGCGCAGCTCCACGCCAGCGCGGGAGCAGTGAGGCGTGAATGTTGAGACAACCCAAACGTGGCATATCCAGTACCGCCTGCGGCAGAATGAGCCCGTACGCGGCAACAACCATGACCTCGACACCGATGGCTTGTACCCGTGCCTGAACCGCGACGTCACGCAATGTCGGCGGCTGAAAAACCTCGATTCCGGTTGCCAGGGCCAGTTCCTTTACCGGCGAAGCATGGAGCACCATGCCTCGCCCAGAGGGTCGGTCAGGCTGAGTAAGCACCAACTCAACCTGATGGCCGGCAGCAAGTATGGCGCGTAACGCCTGCGCTGAGAATTCGGGGGTTCCGGCAAAAATAAGTTTCATGCCGTGATCCGGGCTTGTTTGCTTATCTTGGCTTTTATGCGCGTCTGTTTGAGCAAGGAAAGATGCTCAACAAAAACCCGTCCCTGAAGATGATCCATTTCATGTTGCAGACAGACGGCAAGCATACCGTCGGCAGCGATTGTTTGTGTTTTGCCCTGTAGATCGAGGTAGCGCACGACAACATGCTCGGCGCGTTCGACCTTGTCGAAGATACCGGGAACCGAAAGACAGCCCTCTTCACAGACCTGAGTGCCGTTACTTTCAAGCAATTCCGGATTGATCAGCACCAGAAGTTGGTCGCGGGTTTCGGAGGGATCAATGACTATCAGGCGTTTGTGCACGTCCACCTGAGTCGCAGCCAGACCGATACCCGGGGCTTCGTACATCGTATCGGCCATATCACGTGCCAGTCGCCGAATGCCATCGTCAACTTTTTCGATCGGCACAGCAACGGTTTTGAGGCGCGGGTCGGGAAAACGGAGTATTGGTAGTAGTGGCATAAAAAGCTTGATCGAAGAAGTAATTACGTGCAGAATCTAATGCAACATCTTGAAAAACGGCGCAATATTAGCGCATTGTATGCGAGGTCTGAAGGTGTGGGGCTTTGGGAATGGGCTGGAAGCACGGCTCGATAGAGTCGCCCTATTCCGAAAATCCGCAGCTTTTTCAGACCTTGCCGATTGGTCGTATGAGGATAACACGATGATTCGCATTATATCCGCGCTTGTTCTGACTTTGGCCGCCGCGCTGTGCAGTGCTGCAGAACAACCCTTGCAACTGGCTGATAGTGCGCCTGCGCGCCACGTTGTTGTGCCGGGCGACACGCTTTGGGGCATCTCCGCCAAATTTCTCAAAGAGCCTTGGCGTTGGCCTGAAATCTGGCAAATGAACCGGGCACAAATCAAGAACCCGAATCGTATTTATCCAGGTGAAGTTATTGTTCTTGATCGAGACCCTAGTGGCAGGCCCATCCTTCGTGTTCAACGTGATATAAAACTTAAGCCACAGATTCATTCCGAACAAATGGATATGGCTATTCCGCCGATTCCACCTAATGTCATTGAACCCTTTATTTCTGCTCCCCTTGTTGTTGAAGTCAATGGTCTGGAACATGCCCCGCGTATCGTTGCTACACAACAGGATCGGGTGAATGTCGGCAGTGGTGATGTGGTGTATGTCGCTGAAGCTGATCCCGCCATAGAGCGTTGGCATGTTTATCGCAGGGGCAAACCCTTACTGGATCCTGCCTATCCTAACCAAAACCCGTCAGATCCAACAAATGTACTTGGATACGAAGCGTTCTACTTGGGAACGGCGGCGCAAACCCAGCCGGGGAATCCGGCAATCTTTAGAATTATTACCAGCAAAGAAGAAATTGGCCGTGGTGATCGTCTTGTTCCAGCGCTGCGACCAAAGTTAGTTGCTTATATTCCGCACAAACCCGACTTCCAGGTTGATGGACGCATAATTTCGGTTTACGGTGGTGTTGGTGCCGCCGGCCGCGGCTCTATTGTTTCCATGAGCCGTGGTGAAAAAGACGGTATTGAGGTTGGCCATGTTCTGGCGCTTGAACGCAATCGTATGATCGTTGAGCGTGACGAAAACAACCGCAAAGTTAATGTCGAGATACCCCCCCAGCGTACCGGACTGATTCTTGTTTTCCGTACTTTTGACTTTGTTTCTTATGCGCTAATTGTCCAATCCGAGGGAACTGTCGACGTTAATGACTTTGTCCGTACGCCTTGAGTTATGACTCACGCCGAGTCGCTTCCTTACTGGCTGCGGCTGACGCTTATCCCTGGAATCGGCGGTGAAACGCAGCGCAAACTGCTTGCTGCATTTGGTCTCCCCGAAACGATCTTCTCTGCAAATCGCAGTTCGCTGCGTAGCGTCATTGGTGAGAAGGCAACAAGCCTTCTGCTTGATGCCCGCAACGACGATTTGATCGCTACGGCTTGCGCCTGGTCCCTATGTGCTGATCAGCACATAGTCAATTTGTCTGATCCGGAGTATCCGCAAGCTCTGCTTGAAATCCCAGATCCGCCTACTATCCTTTATGTTCGTGGCCGCCTTGAACTTCTCAATCGACCGGCGCTTGCCATTGTTGGCAGCCGTAACCCGACGCCACAAGGCATTCTTAATGCCGAACGTTTTGCCGCTACTTTTGCTGATGCCGGCTTGGTGGTAACAAGCGGTCTGGCGCTGGGCATTGACGCAGCAGCTCATCGCGGTGCGCTTTCTGTTACTGGTGCTACTGTTGCTTTTATCGGCACGGGTATTGATCGGATTTATCCTGCTCGAAACCGTGAACTGGCCCTAAAAATTGGCACTCTTGGTGCCATAGTTTCTGAATTTCCGATCGGCACGCCGGTTACTGCCTCCAACTTTCCTCGTCGTAATCGCTTGATTTCAGGCATTGCCCGTGGGGTCTTGGTCGTTGAGGCCGCAATCGAGAGCGGTTCTCTAATCACCTCGCGCCTTGCCGGAGAGCAGGGGCGCGATGTTTTCGCCATTCCGGGATCCATTCATTCGCCTCAGTCGCGAGGCTGCCACAAGCTTATCAAACAAGGCGCCAAACTTGTAGAAACTGCTCAGGATGTACTTGAGGAACTTCACTGGAATACGCACTCCATCGCTCAGGTTGACTCATCCAGCGACACGCAACCGGCAGAGCATGAACTGCTGGCATTGATGGGGTTTGATCCCTGTGGCCTGGACGAACTTGCCCAGCGTAGCGGCTTGACGGCTGAGTCTCTTTCCGTGATGCTGTTGCACTTGGAACTTTCTGGCCATATTTCCAGCTTGCCGGGCAGTCGCTATCAACGTCTCGGCCTTTTCTGAATTCCAAGTTCTACATGATCGACATTCTCGTTTACCTCTTCGAAAACTATTACGACTTTTCCTCCCACCCCAAGCCGGATGCCTTAGCTCGCAAGCTCAGTGCTGTTGGTTTTGAGGGGGGAGAAATTTCGGCAGCTCTTGGCTGGCTTTCCGGTTTGAAGAGCGCTTGCGTTGGTACGTTTGTCAGCGACCAACGCGCTTTTCGAGTTTATTCGTATGAAGAACAACTGAAACTTGGCGCTGAATGCCTTGGATTTGTGGCTTTCCTGGAATCGGCTGGTGTGATAACACCAGCTTTGCGTGAGCTTGTAATCGATCGCGGGATGCTGCTTGATGACGATCCTGTGCTGCTCTTTAAATTTAAGATCATTGTCTTGATGGTACTGTGGGGCAGGGAACAGGAACTTGAGCCGCTTATTGTCGAAGAATTGCTTTACGACGCCGATCCTGAATTTCTGCACTGATCCAGAATATTTTCTAAAATTTCAGGACTCTCCACTGCGGCATTCTGTTTTTATAAACAACCATCGCTTGCCAAGCGCGGCATTGTGCTTTTATCATGCTTTGCAACGTGGTATTTTCAGACCATCCCAGTGTCATTCATTTTTGCCACATTCCCAGGCTAAAACATCTCCATGAGCAAGAAGCTAATTATTGCCGAAAAACCTTCTGTAGCAGCAGACATTGCGCGCGCACTTGGTGGTTTTACCAAACACGATGATTATTTTGAGAGTGATGGTGCTGTACTATGTTCAGCGGTAGGCCACCTGCTTGAGTTGGCTTGCCCGGAAGAATATGAAGTTAAGCGTGGTAAATGGTCTTTTGCTCATCTGCCTGTAATTCCTCCGCATTTTGATTTACGGCCAATCGAGAAATCGGAACCCCGCTTAAAACTACTCACCCGATTGATTAAACGCAAAGACGTCAGTGCTCTTGTGAATGCCTGTGACGCGGGTCGCGAAGGTGAGTTGATATTCAACTATATCGCCCAGCACGCAAAATCGAGCAAGCCTGTTGAACGACTGTGGTTACAGTCGATGACCCAACAAGCTATCAAAGATGGTTTTTTACGCCTGCGCGCAGGTTCTGAAATGCAGGGACTGGCTGACGCTGCTGTTTGTCGTTCTGAATCTGACTGGCTGGTCGGTATCAATGGCACCCGTGCCATGACAGCCTTTAACTCTAAGACTGGTGGCTTTCACCTGACGACCGTCGGCAGGGTACAAACCCCAACGCTAGCTTTGATGGTTGAGCGTGAAGACAAAATTCGAAAATTCAAATCAAGAGATTATTGGGAGGTTGAGGGGGTCTTTAATTGCTTGGCTGGCGAATATCGTGGCAAGTGGTTTGATGAGCAATACAAAGGCAAGGAGGAGGACGAGCACGCCCGAGCTGATCGCTTATGGGACGAAACTCGGGCCACAGCCTTACAGATTAAATGTCAGGGGAAATCTGGTGTGGTTGTTGAGGATGCGAAACCTTCAACACAACTATCGCCACTTCTTTTTGATCTGACCAGCCTGCAGCGTGAAGCCAATGGACGTTTCGGTTTTTCTGCAAAGTCTACGCTTGGCCTGGCTCAGGCCCTTTATGAAAAGCATAAAGTACTGACCTATCCCCGGACAGACGCCCGCGCTCTACCCGAAGACTATCTTCCGACTGTCAAGGCGACTCTCACCATGCTAACTGGCGAGGGCATTGGTAAAGGTCATGATGAAGCTGTTCTTTCTCATTATTCGCCCTTTGCCCACCAGATTCTTTCGCGTAAGTGGGTCCTTCCTAACAAACGTATTTTTAATAACGCAAAGATTTCTGATCACTTTGCCATTATTCCAACGCTGCAAGCGCCCAAACATTTGTCTGAACCTGAACAGAAACTCTATGATCTGGTCGTCAAGCGCTTTCTCGCTGTTTTCTATCCGGCAGCTGAGTACTTGGTGACAACGCGCATAACCCGCGTCGAATCTGAGCCCTTCAAGACTGAGGGCAAGGTACTTGTTAATCCCGGCTGGCTGGCTGTCTATGGCCGAGAAGGGCAAGATGGTGACGAAGGTAATCTTGTTCCCGTTTCTGAAAAGGAGCGGGTCAAGACAGACCCTGTTTTAATCAATGCGAATCAAACCAAACCTCCTGCCCGATACTCCGAAGCCACCTTACTTTCAGCCATGGAAGGCGCTGGCAAGATGGTCGATGACGAAGAAATGAAAGCCGCTATGGCTGGCCGAGGACTTGGAACCCCCGCCACGCGCGCGCAGATTATTGAGAACCTGCTCGGTGAGCAATATCTGCACCGTGAAGGTCGTGAACTTCAGCCCACGGCTAAAGCTTTTTCCTTGATGACCTTACTCAATGGCCTTGGCGTTCCGGAACTAACCTCTCCGGAGCTTACCGGCGAATGGGAATCTAAACTCGCCCGCATGGAACGCGGTGAGATGTCGCGTGAAACTTTCATGAAAGAGATTGCGGCAATGACTCAGCATATTGTTGATCGTGCCAAGGGTTACGATAGTGATACGATTCCAGGTGATTTTGGTGAACTATCAACCCCATGCCCAAAGTGTGGTGGATTGATTAAAGAGACATACAAGAAATTCCAGTGCCAAGCCTGTGAATTTGCCTTATGGAAAATTGTTGCCAGTCGGCAGTTTGAAGCAGAAGAGATTGAGACCCTGATTTCCCAGCGTAGCATCGGTCCTCTAACAGGTTTCCGCACCAAGATGGGGCGCCCTTTTAACGCGATCATTAAACTGAATGATGAAAACGTTCCAGAATTTGATTTTGGACAAGGTTCAAACAGCGACGCTTCCAACAGTGAAGAAGTTGATTTTTCTCAGAAAGAAGCCTTGGGAGCCTGCCCCAAGTGCTCTTCACGTGTTTTTGATCACGGCATGGCTTATGTTTGCGAAAAATCCGTCGGTCCGACACGTACTTGCGATTTCCGCTCTGGCAAGGTCATTCTTCAACAAGCGGTGG